>DATGCS010000332.1:0-5052 GCA_035311685.1 Wenzhouxiangellaceae bacterium | reverse complement strand
GGAAGGCGGAAGACCCCTTGCGCCGGTACGGCCGGCTCTCGCGAGATGATTGGGCATGCGTGGTTCTTGTATGAGCGAGCCCTGCCTTGCAGCTAAGCGCTTTCCGACTCGCTGAAAGTTACAGGATTAACGACGGGGTCCACTAGTTCGGACTGATCCGCAGCACCCTGCCGTCTTCGGCATCGACAAGCACGTAAAGCGCACCGTCGGGACCGGTCCTGACGTCGCGTAGACGTTCGCCGCGGTCGTTGAGCATGATGTGCTGGTCTCCGGGACGGCCATCGACGATTTCGACACGTCGCAGCTGGCGACCGACCAGTGCGCTGACGAACAGCTCGCCCGCCCATTGTGGAAAAAGATTGCCGCGATAAAGCGTCATGCCGGACGGCGCGATCGAGGGCGTCCAGACCAGCAGCGGATCGACCATGCCCGGCCTTGTCTCGTAAGGTGACACCAGCGCGCCCGAATAGTCGATGCCGTGGGTTGCCACGGGCCAGCCGTAATTGTTGCCGGCACGGATCAGGTTGATTTCATCGCCGCCGCGCGGGCCGTGCTCGTGCTGCCAGACTTTTCCCGTTTCCGCGTCGTACAGCAGGCCCTGGATATTGCGATGGCCGTAGCTGTAGATTTCCGGCAAAGCGCCTTCGGTGTCGACGAAAGGGTTGTCGGCCGGCACCGAGCCATTGGTATTGATACGCACGATCTTGCCGAAATGATTGTCCAGCTTTTGCGCCTGTTCGCGAAAGTCGAAGCCGTCGCCCAGGCCGATCAATAGAGTGTCGTCCGGCAGAAAAGTCATGCGGCCGCCGTAATGCACCGGCGTGTCCTTCATCGGTGACGCCGTGAACAAGGTCTCCTGATCAACCAGGCGCATGCCTTCGAGCCGGGCACGAATCACACGGGTTGCGTTGGCTTCCGGCGTGCCGTGTGCAAATGAAATGTAGATCAGGCCGTTGGCAGCGAACTCGGGATCGGGCAGGGCCTCGAACAGGCCGCCCTGGCTTGTCGCGTAGACGTCGGGCACGCCGGATACCGGTTCTTCGACAAGCTGGCTGCCGCGCAACAGCCGGAGTCTGCCGGCACGTTCTGTGACCAATGCCGTGCCGTCGGGCAGCCAGGCGATCGACCACGGATGCTCGAGCCCGCCTGCGACGGCTTCGATCTGATAATCTTGGCCGTGAGCCATGCCGGAAGCGAGCACAAACAACGCTGATAGGGCCAGACGCCGGATCGGGTTCATCTAAACTCCAGTGACTTGTTGGATTCGAATGAATGTATCAGACATGAAGCGGAGAGGTTCACGATGAAGACGGTGCGTATATTGCTTGGATGGGTGATTGCCGTCGTGACCGCCGTGGCGCTTGGCAGCATCATCCAGACGCAGTTCAACCTGTCACGCATCCAGGCGCTGGGCGTCGATATCAACCTGTTTACCCGTCTGTCTGCCACCTGGCACGATCTGCTCAACTTCACGCCCGCCTATGCATTGCTGGTATCGATTGCATTTGCGCTCGCCTGGCCGGTGGCTGGTTTGCTTAAGCGCTGGCTGCCCGACCAGCGGTCACTGCTTTTCACGCTGGCTGGTTTCAGCGCGATCTGGGCGATGATCGCGATCATGAACCAGGCGCTGCCGGTGACCGGCATTGCCGCGACCCGGGACCTGGCCGGTGTGTTTGCCCTGTCCTTGTGCGGCGCGGCCGCGGGATGGACATACACCCGGGTTCTGCCCATTTCGGGCCAGGTGGAACAGCGGGCCTAGACCGGCGCGGCGGGATTCACGGGCTTCCGAGAAGCACGCCGCCGCCGGCGCCGGCCGAATAGACCAGAAATGCGATCAGTGCCGCCGGCTGAACCGGCACCGAACGATGGAAGTCTTCCGGGGCGCGCCAGACCTGGTAACTGACGTAAGCGGCCGGTACTGCGGCGAGTCCTCCAAGCCATACCAGATTCGGAAGCCCGACCAGCGGCAGCGCGCCCAGGATTCCGAAGGCGAAAAGATAAATCCACGGCAATACCCGGCTTGCCCGGCGGCGACCGAGTCGCACGACCAGGTTGCGCTTGCCGTGCGCGCGGTCGGCGCGATAATCCGGGAATTCGTTTACCCACAGAAATGCGGCAATGACCAGCCCCAGCGGAATGGAAAGCCAGAACACTTCCCAACTGAAATCGTGGGCAAGCACAAGATAGGTGCTGAGCGCGATCAGCGGCCCGTAGCAGATCACGACATCGAGCTCTCCCAGCCCGCGATATGCCAGGCGCAGCGGCGGACCGTGATACGACCAGCCGAGCACGAAGCCGACCAGGCCGATCCAGAACGCCATCGGCTCCTTGAGAAAAACAATCGCGACGCCCGCCAGCAGACCGGCGAGTGTGAATCCTGCCGCCAGTGCCCAAGTCTGGCCGCGGGTGAGCAGGTTATCGACCATGACCCGCTTGCCGCCTGAGAACGCGGTCCGGTCCTCGGGTGCAACCGCCAGGTCGGTGCCCGAGTCGTAGTCGAATACCTCGCCCCATGCGTTCTTGGCCACTTCGATCGCGAAAAATGCCAGCAGGAGCACGATCAGCCATGGCAGGCTGAACATCGATTCGGAGGCCGCCACGGTCGCGCCGATGCCGACCGAGGCCACTGAAGTCAGACTGATCTTGGGATCTGCAAGGCGCCAGAATCCATTCCAGAACCGGTTTTTCATTCGATGCCGCCGTCGCTTGTCTTGCCGCTTGTCTTGCGGCTTCTCTTGGAGAGTGTCCCAACGGTTGTCATGACAAGTGACACCGCGGTCATGAAGACCCCGAATCCGCATCGGCCCCGGTGGCCGGATCCTGCAGACAAGACTGATTTCGGGAATCTGCCTTCGCCAGCAAGCGCGCAATTCGCCTGCGACAGGCCCGCTCGTCGCGTTTTCCGAGCACCAGGCCTGTTGTTGCAAGAATAATTTTCAAATCACTGCCCAGAACATTGCCGTGCCTTCGATGTTCGAAATATTCTACGTCCAGGGCCACTTTCGCCGGAAACAGGAGATCGCGGTATGCCGTTACCGGGTCGCCGATCTCGGCCAGCACGTCGTCTTCGCAGTTGAAGCGAAGGGTGGCCGGGCTGGTCAGCCCGGGCGCGAACGCCAGTGCCCGGCGTCGAAGGTCTTCATCGACGCCGTCCCACAACTCGGATTTTGTCGGCCGTGGGCCCACGATACGCATCTCGCCGCGAAGAATGTTGAACAACTGGGGCAGTTCATCCAGGTGCACCGGCCTGAGCCACGCGCCAAGACGGGTAACCCTGGAGTCGTCCGACGGCGCCAACGGCGAGGCGTCGCCCGATTGTGGATGCAGGGTGCGAAATTTTAGGATGCTGAATGGCTTTCCCGACCTGCCCAGCCGTTCCTCGCGATAGACGGCCGGCCCGCGGCTGTCGATCCGGACCGCGACGGCAAGCGTGAGCATCACCGGCCACAACACGAGAATCGCAGCCACCGCAAGCACAACATCAAGCCCGCGACCGGTCTTCGCGTACTTTCTTTGTTGTTCGGTGCCTTTTTCTGTCACCGGATGCGGCGTTCAGCTTCGATCAGCGCCGATCAGCATAACCATTTTCGACCAGCCAGTCCTCGTCGGATCCTTCGTTGATGCCTTCGAAGAGATAAGTGGAGATGTAGCGCTCGCCGGTATCTGGAATCATGGCCAGGATGTTGGAATCCTTGGGCGCCTGGGCGGCAACCTTCAGTGCCGCGGCCACCGTACCGCCGCCGGAAACGCCGGTCATGATGCCTTCCTTCGCTGCCAGGTCGCGCGCGACGTCGCGTGATTCATCATCGGTGACCGGCACGATGTCGTCTGCGATCTTCGTGTTCATGATCTTCGGGATGAAGTCGGGGGTCCAGCCCTGGATCTTGTGCGGCGTCCACTCCTTGCCGGCCATAAGCTGCGCGGCTTCGGGCTCGGTGGCAATCACCTTGATGTCCGGGCGCGCCAGCTTGAGCATCTCGCCGACGCCGGTCATGGTGCCGCCGGTGCCCCAGCCGGTCACGAAGTAGTCCAGGTCGCGGCCGGCAAAATCGCGCAGTATTTCCGGCCCCGTGGTATTGCGGTGATATTCGGGATTGGCTTCGTTTTCGAACTGACGGGCCAGGAACCAGCCGTTGCGTTCGGCGGCCGCGGCGGCGCGCTGGACCATGCCGGTACCTTTTTCCTCCTTGGGCGTCAGAATGACCTTGGCCCCCATGGCGCGCATCAATTTGCGTCGCTCGATCGAAAAAGTCTCGACCATGAAGGAAACGAACGGGTAGCCTTTCGCGGCGCAGACCATCGCCAGCGCAATGCCGGTGTTGCCCGAAGTGGCCTCGACCACGGTCTGGCCGGGTTTGAGCGCGCCGCGACGCTCGGCGTCTTCGATGATGCCAATGGCCAGGCGATCCTTGACCGAGGCCATCGGGTTGAAGAACTCGATCTTGACGAACAGGTTCACGTGTTCCGGGGCGAGCGTGTTGATGCGCACGACCGGCGTATTACCAATCGTTTGGAGGATGTTATCGTAAATCATAGAATTTCCTATATTCATGAACGAGTCATGCTGAAGCCGAACGCGCGGGCAGGGAATCCCCCAAAGTCAGGCATGGTGCCCCGTACCAATGGAGATCCACCGCAAGTCCGGCAACATTGCCTACGTAGACCATGGCCGGGCTTTCGACCGAGTATCTCACGGCCAGATCATGCAGCCCGTCCAGACGCCCGGTCAATATCCGTTGCCGGGGGCGCGCGCCGTTTTCGACGATGGCCACCGATGTAGAAGTCAATTGACCGTGGGCGAGCAGGTTGGCTTGCACCTCGGCCAATCTTGACACCGCCATGTAAAAGGCGAGTGTCTGGTTCGCTCGGGCCAGCGACGTCCAGTCCAGCCGGTCGATCGAGTTCCTGCCATGCGCGGTGACCAGGTGCACCGAGTGCGCGTGGTCGCGATGGGTCAGGGGAATGCCGGCGTAGGCGGCGCAACCGGAAGCCGCGGTGATGCCGGGCACGACCGAATAGCCGATGCCGTGGCTGCGAAGGAACTGCAATTCC
>DATGCS010000331.1:0-10057 GCA_035311685.1 Wenzhouxiangellaceae bacterium | reverse complement strand
TCGACGAGAGCCTGCTCGCCGAAGTCCCTTACGCGCTCGAAGCCTACATGAGCCGTCAGTGCTTCGGCCTTTGCTGAGGGAACCCGCGATGCAGAGACCGCCGATACCACCCTTCAGTCGTCGAACCGCCCTGGAAAAAGTCCAGGCGGCGGAAGACGCCTGGAACAGCCGCAATCCGGACCTCGTGGCCATGGCCTATTCCGAAGACACCATCTGGCGCAATCGCGAAGAGTTCTTCGAGGGCCGTGACGCGGTCCGCGCATTCCTCCGCCGCAAGTGGGCCACCGAACTCCACTACCGCCTGATGAAGGAACTCTGGTGCTGGACCGATAAGCGCATTTCCGTGCGCTTCGAATACGAGTGGCAGCACGCCCGGACCGGCCAGTGGTACCGGACGCACGGCAACGAGCACTGGCAGTTCAATGCCGATGGCTTCATGTCGCGGCGCGACATGAGCGCAAACGACATACCGATCGCCGCATCGGAAAGAAGAATCACCTGAAAGCGGCCAAGCACCCAATAACCCGAAACAAGAGCATTTACCAAGGAGCACTTCCGATGAACTTCGTACGTCAAGACCTGCTCGGCAGGATGCAACTCACCACCACCGTCGCAGTCGTTTCGCTCGGACTGATCGCCGGCGTCGCGCTCGCCGACGGCCTGCCCGATCCCGGCATGCAGATCGTCCCCGGAAGCACCGCGCTTGTAGTGACCGACCCGCAGAACGACTTTCTCAGCCCCGACGGCGTGACCTGGGGCGTGGTCGGCAAGAACGTCGACGAAAACAACACCGTCGAAAACATAGACACGCTTTTCGCCACCGCCAAGTCCGTGGGCATGCCGGTGTTCGTCTCGCCCCATTACTACTACCCGCACGACCATCGCTGGGAAGCCGAGGGCGCACTGGAGACCCTGATGCACTCGATCGGCATGTTCAACCGCAAGGATCCCCTGTCACTGGAGGGCTTCGAGGGCTCCGGCGCCGACTGGCTGGCGCCCTACAAGCGCTACATCCAGGACGGCGAGACCGTCGTCACCAGCCCGCACAAGGTCTACGGACCGGAAACCAACGACCTGGTGCTGCAGCTGCGCAAGGCCGGTATCAGCAAGGTCGTGCTGGCCGGCATGTCGGCCAACCTGTGCACCGAATCGCACATGCGCGAGCTCATCGAACAGGGTTTCGAAGTCCAGGTCGTCACCGACGCCACCGCCGCGGCGCAACTGCCCGACTGGGACGGCTACGCCGCGGCTCTCACCAACTTCCGCATGATCGCGAACGACATCGCGCCCACTGCAGAAGCCGTCAGCGCAATCAAGGCAGCGTATCGCTGAACCGCCGAGATTGCCGATCCACTACCCACACACCCAAAAAGGAAACCGACATCATGAACCGTTTCAAGATCGCACTGCTCGTTCCGCTGGCCACGCTGTTGATGCATGAGCCGACCTTCGCCGCCGACGAATACAACATGTCGACCGGCATTACCGGCGCAGGTGCCCCGCTCGGCCTGCACGGCTTCGATCCGGTGGCGCTGAGCCGCTTCAACGCCGTGGCCGAAGGCGAGGCCGAGTACACGGTAGTCCACGACGACGTGGCCTACTACTTTGCCTCCAAGGACTCCGCCGACACGTTCTCTGCCGACCCGGCAGGTCACCTGCCCCAGTTCGGTGGCTTCTGCGCCTATGCGGTGGCCCTGGGCCGGAAGTTCGACGGCGATCCGCAGTTCGCCGACATCGTCGACGGCAAGCTCTACGTGTTCGTCAATGACGCCGTCTTCGCCGAGTACAAGAAGAATCCCATGAAGTGGATCAAGGACGCGCACGCCAAGTGGCCCGAGATCAGGAACACGGCGGTCGAGGACCTGTAAGACCCGCAATCGTCGCAACCACTGCAACTTTCGCGGCCGGGGTCCTGGTTCCCCGGCCGCGTTCTTTTTTGGGGTACGTCGGGCTCGGTGACTACGCCATCGCCAAGCGCACGTTCCGACCAGCTCAAGCAATCCTTTCTCGACCCAACGAGCGCACTCGGACGATCCCGGCCTCCGCCTTGACGTCGTGCCCGATCATGCCGACACCGAACCACCCGGGCTACACGGATTTCCGCCTCCGGTTACTGAAAGTCAGTGACGGCGGCGAATCGGAGTGGACAGCATTGCTGCGTCGTCACTTTGAAGGCTGCCGCTGATGGCGCAAGAGTGGTGAAGGGTCACAACCCGGATTCATTACGGCGCGGCATCGACCGTTGCCTGCAAAGCTCTTCCGCATTGCGACCCTTTTAAGTCAGCCCAAAGTCAGCCGCGCCCTCGTGCCGTCGGGCGACGAACTCAGATCGAAGCGCCAGCGATAACGCCGACACAACCGTTCGACGATCGACAGGCCAAGCCCGAGGCCCGGGCTGGCGCCGCCCTTTATCGACGGCTTGGTGACCTCGGGTCGAAGCGACTCGTCGATGCCGACGCCGCTGTCGATGACCACCAGGTCGTCGCCGTCGCGTTCAATGCGAATCTCCCCCTCGTCGGTATAGCGAAACGCGTTCGATACGAGATTGGCAATGAGAACTTGCAGCGCCGCGGCGTCTCCGGCGATCTTCCATTCCGGATCAACCGAAACCGACAGTGCCACGGGCTTGCCGTCGAGCAAGGAAGAATAGTTGATGATTGTGCGCTCGATGATCGGCAGGACTGCGATTCGCCGGCCGATGCATTCCGGATCGTCCTCGCGAGCGAGCGCCAGAAGCGCATCGACCGACAGGTGCATAGCCATCGCGGCCGACCGGATGCGGGCAACCAGCGTGTCCGCCTGCGCAGGGTCCGGCCCTTTCGCCAACAGCGCGGCGCAGCTCTCGACCACGGCCAGCGGGGTTCGCAGCTCGTGGCTAGCATCCTGTGTGAACCGCTGTTCACGGTCGATGAATTGATGTATGCGGCCAAACGCGTCGCCCAACGTGTCGGCCAGGGCGCCAACTTCGTCCGGTGGGTAACGGCCGGCCCAATCCGTCGGCAGATCGTCCGGCTCTAGAGCCGTGACTTCGGCTGCCAGGGATCTGAGCGGGCCGGTGACGCGATGCGCAAGATAAAGGCTCGTCACCGCGGCGACCAGAATGATGGCGAGGATGGCTAGCGCCAAAAACACGGTGATTTTGGTGAGTACCGGCCGAACGACCAGATAATCCTCGACTTGCAGGACGATCCAGACCGGCGCTGCGAACGCCGCGGACTCGACACGGCGCAGGTGATAGTGGCTGCCGCCGGGACCGAACACCTCGCTGCGGCCCGGTTCTTGCTCGATCGCCTCGCGCAGGAAAGCAGGCAGTTCGGCCTCGCGGTAGTAGGCGGCGAACGGAAGCTCGGGTTCCGGAAGCGCCTTGCCCGGACTGCCGGCCTGCTGGAGCTGGGTAACCTCGACGGCGAGCAGACGGTCGAAGATGTGGTCTTCGGTCGTGTACGCGAACAATACTGCAAGAACGCCGCCGAAGACCCCGGCAAAAACGGCCACGCCGAGGAAAGCCACGGCAATACGTCGACGCATGCTTCGCCGCTTCACCCGGGCACCTCGAGACGCAGGCCGACGCCGTGCAGCGTCTTGAGCATCGGTGCTGCGAAGGGGCGGTCCAGCGCCTGTCGCAGGACGTAGATATGAGTCGCCAACGCATCGCTGGGGGGCGGCTCATCGCCCCAGATCCGGTCGGTAAGCTCGGAGCGGGTCATGACGGCCGGGTGGGCCTCGGCAAGCGCCACCAGGATATCGAACGGCGTGTTGTGAAGATCGAGGGTCCGACCTGCCCGAGCGGCCGTTCGCTGGCGTCGGTCGATGGTCAGCTCGCCGATGGTGAGCAGATGAGCGTCGTGGATCCTGTTCCGCCGGCCCAGCGCGTTGCAGCGCAGCAGCAATTCCTCGAGCGCAAAAGGCTTGGTCAGGTAATCGTCGGCACCGGCATCGAACCCGGCAATCTTGTCGCCCAACGTGTCTCGCGCAGTCAGCATGAGAACCGGCAGGTGGCGCTCGGCCGTGCCGCGCAGCTGCCGACACACCTCCAGCCCGTCCAGCCGGGGCAACCGCAGATCCAGCAGCACGACGTCGTAGGCGCCGGCGAGCGCCAGGTTCAACCCCCGGCGCCCGTCGGCCGCGTAATCGAGCCGGTGCCCCTCGCCTTCGAGAAAGTCGATGATCGACGCGGCGAGCTCCGCCTGGTCCTCGACCAGCAGAATCCGAAGGCTCGCCGGGCCTTTCATCTCACTCCGCCAGCGCCGCAAGACGTTCGCGGGCCGCCTCGGACTCGGGAGAGCGCTTCAGCAGGCCGTCGAGTACCCGCCGCGCGGCATCGATGTCGCCGAGACGTTCGTGGGCCGACGCCATGGCCAGGTCCACGCTGTCGTGCTGAAAATAGGGATGGCTCAGCGTCATCAGCGTCAGCGCATCACGAACCGAGTCCTCATCGGTTGCGGCCGCAAACTGGTAATAGCCGAGCATCGCCAGAAACATGGGTTCGTGGCCCTCGGGGTTGTCTGCGAGGCGAGCCGCAGCGGGTTCCAGCCCTTTATCCACGGCAAGCTTTGCGAGCTCCATGGTCGTTTCGCTCCGGTAGGGAGAGCGGGCAACCGGTTCGCCGCCCATGGCCCGAATGGTGGCTTCAGCCGTCAACGCGGTCGAGAAGGGGTTCTGCCCGGTCACCAGGCGGTCGTCTTCGACGACATGAATCTGCATGATACCGGCGCTGTCGAAACGGGCGCCTTCGGCGACAATCGCGCTCTCGAGCGACTCTCCGTCGCCGTCCTTCTCGCCGAACAGCGCCTCTTCGGCGTCGGTGAACGCGGTAACGTTGCGACCGGCGAGAAACGACTGACCATCGACCGTGACGTTGACCAGCGCAGCGGGTCCGTGGCAGACCGCGCCGATCACGCCGTCTTTTTCATGGATGTCTGCAATCAGCGCCTGGAGGTGGGTATTGGTCGGAAGATCGACCGCCGCGCCGCTGCCGCCGATGACGAAGACGGCGTCGAAGTCGTCCGCCGAGACTTCAGCCAGCGGAATTGTGTCCGCCGCAGCGGCCATTGCAGTTTCGTCCTCGAGAAAGCGGCTGTTGAACGCCCACATCGGATTACGTTCTTCCGACTGGGGCTCGCCGCCGGCCGGGCTGGCAATCTCGACGTCGTATCCGTTGTCGACGAACGTCCACCAGGCCTGTGCAAGTTCGTCGAATTCGTAGCCCGACTCAGGATCATCGGCCGTGCCGGCACTGGACACTACAAGCAGTACGCGCTCGGCGGCACCTGCGGTCATGCAGAAGAACAAAACGATAGCAACAAGAGTTCGCTTGATCATGAAACATACTCCTTGGGTTGAGTATGGGCCAGCTTGCCGACGAGTACCTCAAATAAATCTCAGATACTTTCAACGTAGACGCAGTATCCTCTCAAGACGTTCAATCAAAGGCAGGCCGGCCATGGCCACCGACGCAAGCTTTGCAGAATCCGTACCCGACCTCGCCCGCCTGGGCAGCCGTCTTGTCTGCCGCAGGATGTTCGGCGAGTACGGCTACCACCTCGACGGCGTGTTCATCGCGCTGGCATGCGACAACAGCCTGTTCATCAAGCAGACCCCGGCCATCGAAGCGCTCGGTCTCGACTTCCCATTGCGCCCCCCGTACCCGGGCGCCAAACCCTACCCCGTCATCGACGAACTGCTCGACGACCCCGAAACCCTGAACGCCCTGCTACTCGAAACGCTGAAGCACTTGCCGCCGCCCAAGGCGAAGAAGACGCGCAGGAAACGATGAGCCGAGACAGCGGCTGTGCCGCTGGCCAAGCGTTATCCACCGCCCGTCCGCCGCGACGGATCGGAAGGCCGAGTGCCCGCGACCGCTCGGGGTCCTGAGTCGCGGTCGTTGCTGGCCGTGTGCTTTGCCAGCCGGTTGCGCCGCCTGCGATCCAGGTAGCGACCCAGTACTTCGACCAGCGTGCTGCCCTCGTTGCTGAATTTTCGTAAATCTGGAAAACGACTCATGCTCGTAACCTCGATGCGATGAACTCGATGTCCAGCTTACGGATCTACGCCATTATTTCATCTAAAATGCCCATATATTGCCGCTTTGCCAAGTGACTCCGCCAATGCCTAACAATCCTTCCCGGTACCTGGCCCTGAATGTGGTCGCGTTGCGCGGCACCCGCGGCGCGAGCCAGCAGCAACTGGCCGACATGGCCGGAATTCCCCGGTCGACCATCACCAACATCGAGTCCGGCGCCGCCAATCCGTCGCTGGATAATCTCGTGCGGTTATCGGCGGCCCTCGGTGTCGGGATCGAGGAACTGATCGCCGAGCCCCGCGACGAATGCGTCTTGATTCCGCAAGACCGGATTCCCGTGCGCAAATACGGCCGAGGCAAGGTACGCGTGCACGAGCTGCTCCCGGAACGGATCAAGGGGCTGCATATCGAACGCATGGAGCTGGAGGCCGGCAGCAGCATGCGGGGAACACCGCACGTCACCGGCACAAAAGAGTACCTGCACGTGACCGCGGGCACGGTCATGGTGGTGGTCAGCGGCAGGATGTTTGCAGTGCCGACCGGGTCGGTGCTGGCCTTCCCGGGCGCCCAACCGCATTCCTACGTGAATCGCGGTTCGATGCACGCCACCGCGCTCAGCGCGGTGGTGCCGGGATCTGTCTTAAGAAACCCTGAGTAACCCTGCAACGGCGCGAAGGCTCGGTCGTTGCCGATCAACCCGTCTGGTTTCAACCCACCTTATTCACCACCTGCGCGTAGCCAGGCGCTGACAGGGCCCGTAACTGAGGCGTTTTGCGACTGAGCGCACCGGAGGCGTACTCACCTGTACGGTGAGGATGCGTGACCGAGCTAAACGCCCCAGGTGCAGGGCCTGGCGGCGCCGCAGTAGGGCGGGTGGTGAATAAGGTGGGTTCAATGATTCAGGGCAAAACTCAGCAGCCAGCGAGTGCCGTGTTCGATCCTCGAGACCTCGTGCCGGTACAGGTCCGGCCGGAACAGGATCAATCGCCCGAACAGGTTGAAGATGGTTTTCTCGCAGATGAATTCACCGCCCGCTCGGGGCTTGACCAGCACGCAGTTGAACTTGGTCAGCTTGCCCGCCGACACCATGTCCACGTGCGGAACGATCCTGTGGCCCGCCGAATAGCGCACCAGGTAAACACTAAAGCGTCTCGACTGGAAGAGAACCCGGTTTTTGACCTTGTCCCGCATCGCGCTCCTGTTCGGCGGTCGGTTCGTCGTTCCTGCTTTGTCCGAGGGCAGAGCCGTCGGATGCCAACGCCCCATGACCCCCATATTGTGGCAACAAATATCGCTATCCGCATTGAACCGGGAAAAACGTCTCCAGCGGGCACATTCGAAGCGCTGAAAGTGACAGGGTTCATGAATATTTTGGCAGTGCGTTTCTGCTGCTGGAAGCCGCGAGCCAGGGCGCTTATACTGCCACGCGCGCGGCTTCCTTCGCGCCTTGCCCGGCGACAGTCGGGCAGGTTCTTTTGCTCGCCGTCGTCAAGGGAATCGATCATGATCAAACAGCTGGCTTTCGTCGCTGCCGCGGCCTTCATGGGTGTTGTCGCTGCACAGGAAAATGCGCCGGAGACGCTGGACTCTGAGTCGACAGCCCCGACGGAAGAAAACGTATCGGTCATGCCCGACTGGCCGGTGCCCGAGCCGGTCGACTTCGTCTGTCCGTTCAAGGGTGACTTCGACTACGAGCCCGGCGAGATCAGCTGCGGGTTCATCGCGGTTCCGGAAAACCGCGAGGACCCGGACAGCCGCGCGATACGCCTGCACTTCGTCAAGATCGCCGCGACCGGGGAGGAATCCGAGTACCGCGCCGATCCGGTGATCTACCTCACCGGCGGCCCGGGCGTGGGCGTGAACATGTACGCCGAGCGCCTGCGCGAGCACGCCATCCTGGCCCAGCGCGATCTCTATATCCTCGAGCAGCGCGGCATCGGCGCCAGCGGCAACCTGTGTCCGCACTACGGCCTGACCGAGCGCGCCCTGGTGCATTCCGGCGACGTTGAGGAAGCCCAACGCAACGCCACCGAAGTCACCCGCAACTGTTTCCAGGCCGCGCGGGCCGCCGGCATCGACCTGACCGGATACAACACGGTGGAAAATGCCCGCGACGTCCAGGCGCTTCGCCAGGCGCTGGGGTTCGAGCAGTGGAACGTGTGGGGCATTTCCTACGGCTCTCATCTGGGCCAGATGCTGGCGCTGCAGGATCCGGAGGGGATTCGCGCGCTGGTGATCGACGCCATCGTACCCAACGACCTGACCGACCTCATGCGCATCGGGCGCTGGGCGAATCGGGTCCTGGACAACATCTTTTCGACCTGCACCGACCTGGCCGCCTGCGACGGGCTCGAGGCACGACTCGACGCCGCGCTCGAAAGCGTGCGCGGCAATCCGGTCACCGTGACGATGGACGACACCGAGCTCTACCCCGAAGGCGAGCTGCAGGTCAACGGGTTGGTGCTGGCGTTCGCGCCGTTCATGATGGCCTACGAACAGGACGAGCATCCCGCGATTCCCGCCGTAATGAATGCGGTCGTCGGCTATTTCGAGACCCGTGATCCGGCGTTCTTCCGGCTGGCGGCCGCCATGGGCAACGGTCTGGGAGACTATTCGGTGAGCGAGGGCATGAGCGCGGCGATCCGGTGCAACGACGGTTACGTCCACGCCACCGAAGAGGTGGCCGCCGAGGACCTGGCCGAAAATCCGCGCTTCGAAGGCCTTTCGACGCCCGCCGGCGCCGCCTACGCCGCGCGCATGTGCGAGGAAGAGGGGCTGGCGCCGCGCGACCGGTCGGATTATCGATATGTCGAGAGCACCATCCCCACCCTGGTCGTCAACGGCGGCTGGGACCCGGTCACGCCGCCGCCGCTGGCCCGATACATCGCGCCGGGCTTTTCCAACGGACGCTATATCGAGGTGCCTTTCGCCGGCCACGGGCCGACGCGCTCGATGTCCGACTGCGCCGGACCGGTGCTCAACGCCTTCTTCGACAATCCCGATCCGACCGCCCTGGACGCCAGTTGCCTGGAGGCCGGTGTAGACGCACCGGAATACCTGGCCTTCGCGCCCACGCGCGCACCGGTCATTTTCGGCTCAGAAGCCGATGACGACCCGAAGAATCTCATCGCACCGGGCGTGTGGGCAGGCGTGCCCGCGCTGATGCTCCTGATCGCTCTGATCATGATCCCGGCGGGCCTGATCGGTCGGCGCATCGACGGCCCGCCAGCAGACAAGCTGAATACCGGTCTCACCGCCCCGCGCTGGCTCGGCTTCATGACCGCGCTCTCAGGCGTCGGCTTCGCCGCGCTGGCCGGCTACGGACTCTACGCGGCAAGCCAGGTATCCGAGATCGCCGTCATCGCCGGCCTGCACCCGGCCGCATCGGCCGCGCCCTGGCTCTCGCTTGCCTGCAGCCTGCTCGGCCTGGTTCTGCTCATCGCCGTGGTTCGCCGCCGCATGTCGGGCCCGGTCGGTATCGGCGCGCTCACCGGCCTGTTCCTGGTCGGCGCCAGCGGACTGGCCCTGGGCGCCTTCGCGTTTGCCTACGACCTGTCGGTTTTCTAAACTGGCCGCAGGCAACGGATGGGGAGCCGGGATGAATGAAAACACCTTAAAGCCGGCGCGAGGGCGGCTGAAGCAACTCGACGTGCTTCGGAGCTTCGCGCTGCTGGTGGGGGATACCGCGTGGGGGATACCGAACACCCACGGATCAGTCGTTTGATCAGAGGACGAACAAACTGGGGACCACTCGTCGACTGGTTGGTCAGCCGGCGCGCCGCAGGACTGTCAACCTCCCCAACTTAGAGACGCTGTGCATCGCTGTGCATGGGCATCGCTGTGCATGGGCGCTGTGCATGGGTGTCCGGCATCTCTCTTATGTCTTCACGCATAATCAGTCTGTGACTTTTTCAATTAACGCCTCAGCATCAAATAGGGCCACCTGCCGATCGACTAGCTCGCCTTCACTGTTGAAAAATAACAGGTCGGCTGAGCGAGTCTGATACTGCTCTTTGAAATCATCCCTCGTAGGGT
>DATGCS010000330.1:0-2616 GCA_035311685.1 Wenzhouxiangellaceae bacterium | reverse complement strand
AATGCCGAAGCCGTCCAGGTACACCCGTGGCTCGACCGCCTGACGCTCGCGCTGGTCGTGTTGCTGGCACTTGCATCATTGCTTGCCTTGCCACCGAAGATTGTCGGCACCATCGCACTGGCCGCCGCCCTGGCCAACCTGACGCGCCTGGTCGAGTGGCAGGGCTGGCGCGCCTGGCGCGACCCGCTGGTCTGGGTGCTGCATCTGGGATATGCCTGGATCGTCATCGCGCTGTTGCTGCGCGGAATGGCCGGACATACGTTCGCGTTGCCGTGGAACGCCTGGATACACGCGCTGGGCGTCGGCGCCATGGGCACGCTGATCCTCGGCGTCATGTCGCGCGCAACGCTCGGCCATACCGGCCATGAACTGCGGCTGCCGGCAGGCGGCTGGCTGATGTTCGGATTGATGACGGTCGCGGCGGTGGCACGCACCGGGAACGCGATTGGCTGGTTCGATCACAACATGTCGCTCACCCTGGCCGGTCTGGCCTGGATCGCGGCCTTCGCGTTGTTCGGTTTGCTATTCTTCCCCAAATTGATGCGCCCGCGCACCGACGGCCGGCCCGGATGACGGACCAGCCCAACCCGAGGATCTGCAGTTGCGACTGACCCAGTACACCGACTTCTCGATCCGCGTCCTGATCTACCTGGGGGTGCACCCCGACCGGCGCTGCACCATCCAGGAGATCGCCGAGAGCTACGGCATCTCGCGAAACCACCTGATGAAAGTGGTCCAACAGCTTGCAAGCGCCGGTTTCATCGTGTCAGCACGTGGAAGCGGCGGGGGATTGACGCTGCCGCGCGCACCCGATCAGATCAACCTGGCCGATGTGATCGCCGAAATGGAGCCGGATTTCGCGATGGTCGAATGCTTCCGCGAAAACAACCGGTGCGTGATCACCCCAGCCTGCCGCCTGCCGGCTATGCTCGCCGGCGCCACGCGCGCATACCTGGACGTGTTGCGCGGCTACACGCTGGCCGACCTGCTGCAGCCGGCCGACACCAAGGAACTCGAGGTTCTGCTCGAGTCGAGCTGATTCGACCCGTCACCCCGCTGGCGCGAGCCGACTCAGGTCGTGGGTAAAAGCCCCGAGGTCACCAGCACGAGTGTTGCCGACGACACCAGCAGCCACAGCAGCGCCGCGTGCGCCAGCGGCCGCCATCCCAGCGAACGAAAAAGCGACACGCCAAGCCCACTGCCGATCAGGAACAGCGCAAGCACCAGTCCCTGACGCGCCATCCGGGCAATCAAGTCGAACTGGCCCTCCAGTGTCGGCAGCATTGTTCTAAACGCTGCAGCGATCACGAACAGCAGGATGAACAACGGCCACTCGATCCGGGCACGTTTACCGTCCGCGGACGTAGCGGCGCGCCCGGCCAGGACCATGAAGACCAGCACCAGCGGCACGATCCACAGCGCCCGTGCCAGCTTGAGAATGGTCGCCTCGGCCAGCGCCTGGTCGCCATAGCTGGTCGCCGCACCCACCACCGAACTGGTGTCGTGAATCGCGATCGCCGCCCAGGTAGCGAACTCGGACTGGCTCAGTTCCATCGCCCCGCCGATCCAGGGAAAGGCATACAGGGCAACCGCGTTGAGTACGAAAACGCAGGCCAGCGACATGGAAATGGCCTCCGGCCGCGCGCCGATCACCGGCGCGACGGCGGCGATTGCACTGCCGCCGCAGATCGCGGTGCCGGCCGAAATCAGTCCGCCGCAGTGCCTGTCCAGCGAAAACGCGCGGGCCAGCAGCAGCCCGCCGACGAGAATGCCGGCCGCACCAAGCCCGGTCACCCAGAGACCGGTCGTGCCGGCGGATATCACCGTGGCCAGTGGCAAGCCGAAGCCAAGCCCCACCATGCAGGATTTGAGCAGCAACCCGGAAATATTGCCGACCTGGACGGCAAACGGATTTCCCAGCAGCAGCGCAAAAGCGATCCCGGCGGCCAGCGCAGTGGGCGCGTTGATACCGGGCCATAGACATGCCGCGCATGCGGTGAGGAACAGAAGCGACTTCAATTGCGGCAAATCGAAACCCGGGACATTGAACCAGTCGATGAGTATCGCCGGAAAGAGCGCGCGCGTCAGGGGCGCGTATCGCGCGTGATCTCTCGCGGGCGTTCAGGGCTGAAACAGATTTGCCGGACCAGCGTCTGGCGTTCAGCCTGGATTCACCATCGACCGTTCAGGATTGCTATTCTAGGAGCCTGTCGGATTTAACGCTGATCTACTGCGGAAAAGCCGGGTTGGGCCAGATTCTCCGCTCTTTTTCGTTAAATAGGCCTACTATTCGCCTCAAAAGATCGAAGAATCTGGCTCCAACCGGACTTTCCCTCGCTACGATCGGTTAAATCCGACAGGCTCCTGGAAACGCAAATTGGCCCCCGAATGGAGATCACGATGCGCCACCTCGCCTGCACGGCCTTGCTACTGGCTTTTGCCCTGGCAAATGCCCAGACTCTGGACTGCTACTCCTCGGAACGGTTCGGAACCGAATTGCTCAAGGTCGGGGACGCCGAACGCGCGGTGATCGAGAAGGCGCCCGATCGCGAAGTTCAGCTCGAAACCATCTTCGGGGGCGCTGCCGGCTACCGCTACGATTTCTACAAGCGCAAC
>DATGCS010000329.1:0-5375 GCA_035311685.1 Wenzhouxiangellaceae bacterium | reverse complement strand
CTGAACGGCGAGGGCGACCGCGCGACGATCGTTGATTGGTGGTCGAACATCGTCGGGCTGGCGCAGCAGATTCCGCCCGAGGAAGGCCGCAGCAGAGCTCGCCAGACGCTGGAGGACCTGGCGGCACAGGGCGCGATCACGCTGGGTCGCCGACAAGTCACAGTCAATATCGACAGTCAGGCGGCGGCCGAAGCTGCGATCGAGTAAGGACGAAGCCTGTTTGTACGCAAGTCGGTGAATCGGCACGCCGAACAGACCGGTTGACAGTCCGGCGCTGCGTGGCCCGGCCGGCCTTTTCCCCGCGCCCGTTTCTGTCCTATACTGGCTCTGGCCATTCAATTCCTCGCGGGAGACAGGACTCGATGCATACCATCCATCAGATTCTTGATCACAAGGGCGCCGATCTGGTCTGGGCGTCGCACGGCAGCACGGTCTACGATGCTGTTCGCAAGATGGCCGAAAAAGGCATCGGCGCGCTGCTGATCATGCACGAAGGCAAGCCGGTCGGCATGCTCTCCGAGCGCGACTACGCGCGCAAGGTGATTCTCGAGGGGCGCCGGTCGCGCGAGACAAAGGTGGAGGAAATCATGTCCTCACCCCTGATCTCCATCGAGGGCCGGGCCACGGCCGACGCCGGATTGGCGCTGATGACCCGCCACCGCATCCGGCACCTGCCGGTGGTCGACGACGGCGAACTCGTGGGTCTGGTGTCCATCGGCGATCTGGTCAACGCGGTCATCGACGACCAGCAGCACCTGATCGAGGAGCTGGAACGCTACGTACACGGTTGAAATCGCCGCAGACCTGGGGAACCTCTGAACACTCGCGTGCGGAGCGCGTTTCTGTCGGCAAGGTCGCAGATCGTGTGGTGCGACGTGAGTGACAGTAGCCGTAGCTACGGCCGAGCGTTGCAACGCGCGAGATGCGGCCTTTCCGGCGAAACCCAAAGGGACGGGCCTTTGCGGGCGCTCCGATTCGTTTGAGCTCGCTTATTTGGAACAACCAAACGGCGCTCGCTCAAGCCGAACCGATGCATCCCGCAAAGGCGCCGTCGCGCCCGCACGGGAGCGTTCAGAGGTTCCCGGTGCGCGCCACGCTGGCCGCGTCCGACGGTGCTCGAAATACTCATGTACCCGCAAGTACATTGCGGTTTTCTGCGCAGAGCCTGCCCCGGACGCCGATCCGGGGGCGGCCGCGCCCAGCGAGTCGCTCGCTACGGTCTGCGGCGATTTCAGTGCGCGTAGGTAAACCGGATAATCCTGATTCATCGCTTGCAAGGCAAGCTCCCACACCCGTCGCGGGTCCGTGCGCGACATGAATCCCGAATCGCGCTACGGATGTGGGAGCCGGCCTTGCCGGCGATTGAACTCTGGATGCCGGCAGCGTCGGCTCGTGTTCAGTCGGACGGCGGGATGCAACAATGCTGAACGTTTGTCGTTGCCGAAGTCCCATGAATAGTCAGATTACCAACGCCATCGCCAATGCTCTCGGCTGGAAGGCCGGAGATGTCCGGTCGCGGCCGGTTTCCGGCGGCTCGATCGCGGGTAGCTGGCGGCTCGAGAACGGCGACGACCGTGTGTTCGTGAAGACGATGCCGTCCTCACAGGCATCAATGCTGGATGCCGAACGCGATGGGCTGGCGCGCCTGGCCGGGTCGGGCTCGGTTCGCACGCCGGCGGTGCTCGGCCACGGCACGGCGGGCGACACCTCGTGGCTGGCGCTTGAATGGCTTGATCTGCGGCCGTTGGACGGTGCCGCATCCGCCGCGCTCGGACGGAAGCTTTGCGAGCTTCACCGTTGCCGGGGCGAAACGTTCGGCCTGGAGAAAGACAATTTCATCGGCGCCACGCCCCAACCGAATTCGCAGGCCCCGGACTGGATCGGGTTTCTGTTCGAGCAACGACTCGGCTTTCAGATCGATCTGCTCGGCAAGCGGGAGCGCGGTTTCGGACTGGATGACACGGCGCGGCTGAAATCAGCCTGGCAGCGGCGCTTTCCCGACTACGCCCCGGAACCGTCGCTGCTGCACGGGGATCTATGGGGCGGCAACGCCGCGATGCTTCCCGACGGGCAGCCGGTACTGTTCGACCCCGCGGTGCACTACGGCGATCGCGAATGCGACCTGGCCATGGCCGACCTGTTCGGCGGCTTCGGCCCGGCGTTCTTCAGGACATATGAACAGGCGTGGCCGCTGGAAGCCGGGTGGGAGGATCGCCGGCGCTTCTACAAGCTCTATCATCTGCTCAATCACGCCAACCTGTTCGGCGGCCATTACGTCTCGGCTTCGAGGCGGCAGATCGACGCGCTGGCTGCGTAAGGCGGGCCGCAAACGGCTCGCGGAAAACCCCGGGAACCTGTGCAGCTTGTTCGAGGTCAACTTGTGCGTTACACCGATTGGCGTATACTTCTCGGGAAATGAACGTCTTGCATCGCATTCGTCGCCGTTCCGTCGGGCTTTCGAGAGTCAACATCGCGCTTTTCGCGCTGGTCTGGTTGTCTATTGTCATAGCGCCCTGCGCGATGGCGATGCACGCCGAAATTCCGGCCCCCGCGCACGATTGTCCGCATTGCCCGCCGCAGCCCTGCCATGAAATGGAACCACAGGACTGCGACGCGCCCGATTCGCTGGACTCGCTGCGGGCGGTCGACAAGACCGAGACGATTGACCTGCTCCCGCCGCAAGCCGTCGCACCTGCGCTGTTCGACGCCGCTGACATCACCCATGCCGCGGTCGTTTCGCTGCCGCCGGTTCGTGCCGGTCCTCGACTCCACCTGATCAACGCCCAGTTCAACGAGTAGTTCTCTCCGGAACATCCATCCCGACCAGGCCGCGCGGCTGGCTGCGCGGTGCGTTCCTGCATTTCCGGAGTAGTAACGATGTTTTCAAGATCGATCAAAACCGTGACGGCGCTTGCCATTGCGACCGTCCTGATGTCCCTCTCGCTGGCGTCTGCCGGACTGCAAGCGCAGGCCGAAGCCCCGACTGAGACCGCCGACAGCCTGTCACTGGAACAGGCAGTTCGCATCGCTGTCGAGCGCGAAGACCCGGCGATCACCCGGCTGGAAGCGCGCGCCGAGGCGCTTGAAGAACGCGCGGTATCCGACGCCCAGTTGCCGGACCCGAAAGTCACGGGCCAGCTGGCCAACCTGCCGGTGGATTCGTTTGCCTTCGACGAGAGCATGATGACGCAGGTGAAGTTCGGCCTGCGCCAGGAATTTCCGGCCGGTCGTTCGCGCGCCATCAAGGGCCAGCAGCGAAGGCTCGAGGCTTCGGTGGAACGCGCACGAAAACAGCTCGAACTCAGGCGCATCGCTCTGGAGACCCGTCAGGCCTGGATGGATCTCGCCTACAACGACAAGGCGCTGGAAATCGTGTCCAGCGGACGCGACAAGGTCGCCCGGCAGATCGAATCGATATCCGCGCGCTTCGCCACCGGCCGCATGAGCGCCCAGGACGTACTGCGTGCCGAACTCGAACTGTCGCTGCTCGACGACCGGATGGCCGAGCATCGCCGACAGGCCGACGCGGCGCGTGCGACGCTGTCGCGCTACATCGGCCGGAATGCTTTCCTGGCGCCCGACGCCTGGCCGAAGCTCGATGTCGATGGTGATGCCGCAATGCTGCGCAACCGCCTGGCCGAGCACCCGGCCGTGAACGTGGAAAACGCCGAAGTCGAAGTGGCCGACGCCGGCGTGTCGCTGGCCGAGCAGGCCTACAAACCGGCCCTCGCGATCGAAGGCGGCTACGGCATACGCACCGACCAGGCCGACTTCGCCAGCGTCGGAGTGACGCTGTCGATGCCGCTGTTCACCGACAAGCGACAGGACCGCCGGCGTGCCGCGGCGGTCAGCCGGCGCGGCGCCGAGCAGTTCGACCGCGACGCCGTGCTGCTGGATCTGCGTCGCCAGCTCGACCAGGCGCTATCGGACTGGCAGCGCTACAAAGAACGCGTCGCGCTGTATCGCTCGGCGTTGGGTGAGCGCGCCCGGCAGACCGCCGAGGCCTCGATCACCACCTATGCCAACGGGCAGACCGACTTTGCCGAACTGATCCGCAGCCAGCTGGCCGAGCTGGAAGTGGCGCTGAAGCGCGCCGAGCTCGAAGCGCGCGCCGGCCGGGCCTGGGCGCGCATTGTCTACCTTGCCGGAGACGTCTCATGAACTCGACTCGAACGATTGGCATCACGATTGTCACCGCAATTGTTGTCGCGGCCATGGTCGGGTTCGGCGCGGCCTGGTGGCTGCTGCCCGGCGGAAAAGGCACCGAAACGACATCATCAGCCGAACGAGAAATCCTCTACTGGGTCGCCCCCATGGACCCGAACTACCGCCGCGACGAGCCGGGCAAGTCGCCCATGGGCATGGACCTGGTGCCGGTCTATGCCGACGGCGAGGGTGCCGACTCCGATACGCCTTCGATACGCATCGATCCGGTGGTGATCAACAACATCGGCGTGCAGACCGCCGAGGTGCAGCGCGGCACGCTGGCGCGCCGCATTGATACCGTCGGCTTCATCACGCCCGACGCAGATCGCGTATCGCATGTACACGTGCGCGCCGAGGGCTGGATTGAACGGCTGGAGGCCGACAACGAAGGCGAATCCGTAACGCGCGGCAACGTGCTGTTCGAGATCTATTCGCCGGCGCTGGTCAGCGCGCAGGATGAATTCATACAGGCGCTTCGCTCGGGCCAGTCGGCTCTGATCGCCGCTTCGCGCCAGCGCCTTGCTGCGCTGGGCATGTCCGACGACCAGGTCGACGCAGTGGCGACTTCGCGGCAGGTCCAGCAGCGTTTTCCGGTGCGCTCGTCGCAGGACGGCTACGTAATGGAATTGAACGTCCGCGAAGGGATGTTCGTGCAGCCCGGCACCACCATCATGAGCCTGGCCGACCTGTCCGAAATCTGGGTGGACGTGGACGTATTCGAACAGCAGATCGACTGGGTGGACATCGGACAGGCCGCGCGCATGCGGCTGCCGTTCGCACCGGACCGCGAGTGGGTCGGCGAAGTCGATTACGTCTATCCGACAATCCGGCCCGAAAGCCGGACGGCGCGAGTGCGGCTTGCGTTCGACAATCCCGACCTGCAGCTCAAGCCCAACATGTATGCCCAGGTGACCGTAAACGTTGCGCCGCGCGAGGGCGTCGTGCATGTACCTTCCCAGGCGGTGATCCGCACCGGGCGGCAGGAACGCGTGGTGCTGGCGCTGGACGACGGCCGCTTCCGCCCGGCCGAGGTGCGTAGCGGGCTCGAGAGCGGCGGCCGGACCGAAATTATCGAAGGTCTTTCGGCCGGCGAACGCATCGTCGTTTCCGGACAGTTCCTGATCGACTCGGAAGCCAGCATGGATGCCTCCCTATTGAGGATGATCGGC
>DATGCS010000328.1:0-10360 GCA_035311685.1 Wenzhouxiangellaceae bacterium | reverse complement strand
ATGGCTGCACTGGTTCTCCTACCCGCTGATCGCGGTCGGCGCGCCGAACTGGTGGCTCGCCTGGCTGGGTCCGGTCGTGATGCTGCTGTTCCTGTATCGGGTCAGCGGCATTCCATATACCGAAAAGCAGTCGCTTAAATCGCGCGGGGATGCCTACCGCGAGTACCAGCGCACCACCTCGGCATTCTTTCCGCTGCCGCCGCGAGATTCGAAGGCCTGATCAGTCTTTGGGAAAATTTTGTGGAAGGAGCATTCCGGATCTTGGGCCGTTGTGCCTATTGCATTTGCGCGAAGATTAGGCTAAAAGTAGGATGGTTTCCGTGATTTGCGTCACTAGTCGATATTGTCCAGTGCGTCACTAGTCGATATTGTCCAGGGAGAATTGATATGAAAAACTTAGTTGTGCTACTGCTCGCCGGAGCAGCGTCTGTGGCAATCGCTCAGGAGGTCAAGGCTCCTGACGATATACCATCGGTTCGCGGCAATGCGCCCGTGGCGACCGGCGGGCCGGACAATTTTGGTTACGTGTTCGCGGACAGCACCACGAATCAGTGCGCGTTCGATTTCATCGATATCACCGCCACGGGCGCGACGGTCACCGGCGGCGACGATGCCGGGGCGCCGGTGAATCTGCCGGGCCCCTCGCTGGACTTTTACGGCGAGACGGTCACCGACATCGCGATGAGCACCAATGGTTATCTGTCGACCGATCCGACCGACGGCGGTCCGGACCTCAGCAATGATTGTCCGTTGCCGGTCGTGCCGAGTTCCGGCGGCGGTGGCCGCTATTATCCGCTGCAGGACGATCTGATCACGGCCGATGGCCTGTTCCAGTACTTTGCCAGTTGCCCGCGTCCAAGCGGCGCCGTGCTGGGCGAAGGTTGCTACGTGTTCCAGTGGAACGGCGTCGAGCACTTCGGTGGCGGTGGCGAGACCTTCACATTCCAGGCTGTGCTGTACGACACCAGCTACGCGATCACCTATCAGTACGGTGCGGGCAACCCGGAAACGGGCTCGGGATCGACTACCGGCCTCCAGAATCTGGCCGCCGACGATGGTCTGACCTATGCCTGCGATGTGCCGGCGCCGGTGACGGCGGGCGATGGTTCGGTGTGCTTCTATCATCCGGACTTCCCCTTTGGCATAGAGCCGCAATCGGTCCCAATCTTCAGTAGCTGGGGTCTGGTGGCGCTGGTCATGATGATGGCGCTGTTTGCCGGGTTCATGGTGCGTCGCCGTCGAGTCTGATACATGGCGGGTCGGCCGGACAACATCCGGTTGATGAAACGTCGTGACATGCAACGACCCGGCCCGAGCCGGGTCGTTGCGTTTTGGATCGGGACGCTGGCGGCTGTTTGTGTTGATTCTTTTGCCTCGCCCGTACTGTTCACCGAGCCGCCGGTCCCGGATGCGTTGGAGGTGCCCTACACGGCCGCCTACCTCGGCATTGGTCAGGCCGTGGCTGACTTCGACCGCGACGGCTGGCCGGACTTGTATCTGACTGGGGGAGCGGGCTCGAATACCCTGCTACGCAATGACGAAGGAAAGCTGGTTGTTGTGGCTGGCGCCGGCATGCTGGAACTTCCGGACCACCTCTCTGCCGGCGCACTATTTTTTGACTACGACAATGACGGCTGGCCCGACCTGCTGGTACTTGGACTGGGCCGGAGCTATCTGTTCCGGAATCTGAGCGGTGCCGGCTGGAAGGATGTCACGTCCACCAGTGGCATTGAGACGGCCGGTCAGGGTCAGTCGGCGGCGGTGGCCGATTTCAATGGTGACGGTTGGCTGGACCTGTACATCGTCCACTGGTACTTCGATGAGAACGAGTCCTCGGAGCTGCGAGCCGACCAGTTGTTCCTGAATCGCGGCGGAGAGTTTGAGGAGGTCAGCCATTGGTTGGACGATCAGGCTCGATCCGGACCGGGATTCGCGGCCATATGGCTCGACTACAACAATGACGGTCTTGCCGATCTGTATGTGGTCAACGACAAACTCTACGGCAACGTGCTGTGGCGCAACGATGGTCCCGGCTGCAGCGGCTGGTGTTTTAGCGATGTTTCCGTTGACACCGGCGCGGCGCGCCCGGCGTTCTCGATGGGGGTGAGTGCTGCCGACTACGATTTGGACGGCGATCTGGATTTGTTCTATTCAAGCATCGGCGAGCAGATCCTGCTGGAAAATTTGCACGCCCAGGGACAGCACGGGTTTGTCGAGGCATCTTCCCCGGCGGGCGTGAATCTGGACGCGATCGGCTGGGGAGCGATGTTCTTCGACGCTGACAACGATGGACGACCCGACCTGTTTCTGGCTACTTCCAACGTCGATCCACAACATTGCAACCGATTCTGGCGCAATACCGGAGATGGCACTTTCGAAAATTTGTCCCAGCCGGCCGGGTTGAACGACTGTGGTTTCGGTATGGGTGTGGCCAGCCTCGATCTGGACCGCGACGGCCGGATGGATCTGGTGCTGGGCAACTGGGATGAGCGCTTCGCACTGTACCGTAACGAGTCGTCGGCCGGTCCGGCCCTGAGGGTGCATCTGGATGGTGCCGACAGGGTCAATCGCGACGCGATCGGCACTCGTGCGTAGTTGCGCGACAGCCAGGGGCGGGTGCAGTTGCAAGAATTGCATCTGGGTTCGGGCCACGGCGGCAATCACGAGCCGGTGCTGCATTTCGGTCTCGGTCTGGCCGAGCCGGTATCATTGCAGCTGCGATGGCCTGACGGCGTCACCCAGCACCTGATATCGCCGCCGGCCGGCAGTGAGCTGCGACTGACGCATCCGCACGCCGGTGGAGTGATTTTCAGGGGAGATTTTGAAGCGCACTGAGCCGGATCCGGGCCTGATATGGCGAACCCCATCCCGGCTGGTCTGACCCAGGTGGACATTCCCACGGCAATTGACCGGGTGCACGTGCCGTCACGACGGAACTGTTCGATTCGTCGACGTTGCTATACGAAGATCCGTATTAATTCACGCCTCGTTGATTCACGGGGCGACTCGAACTTGATCCTGGCCGTTGACGAATTCGACGCAGATGCGCTGGAATACGGAAAATTTGATGCAGGTCAATGAAAAGCAAATAAGAAGCGTTAGCATTCGCAGCCAATGGATATGCAAGTTCCAGCCGGGGGTGCTGATGTCAAACCCGAAATCGCACTCTGGCACCTGGGCAAGAACTGCCGTGCCGTGATCATCGGTTTCGACGGCGCGATGCCGCTCGAGTACAGCAGCCGGCTGTCCGAAATGGGGTTCCACATCGGCGAATCGGTGACCTGCCTGCTGCGGCCGGGGTTTGGCTGCCCGAGGGTTTACCGCGTCAGCAATACGGTGTATTCGCTAGACGAGGACCTTGCCGCACACATCCGGGTCGCCGCCGATGCCTGATCGCATCATGCTGATCGGCAGCCCGAACTGCGGCAAGACCCTGCTGTTCAACAGGCTGACCGGTCTGCGGCACAAGGTCGCCAACTTCCCCGGCATCACTGTGGAACTGGCCAGCGGTCCGATGTCGGGGCTCTCCGGCACGACGCTGGTCGACTATCCGGGCAGCTATTCGCTCCAGCCGCTTTCGCGCGACGAATCCGTTGCCGTCGACGAGTTCAAGCGCGGTCTGCGTGATCCGGAGGTCTCGCATGTCATCTGCGTGGTCGACGTCACGCGCATGGAAAAGAGCCTGTACCTGACGTTGCAGGTCATACGGTTGGCGCGCCGCTCAGGCAAGCGGGTGATCGTCGCGGCCAACATGATCGATGTGCTGGATGCCCACGGAATCGAGCTGGATTTCGAAGGTCTTTCGCGCGAACTGGACGCGCCGGTGATTCCGATCTCGGCGCGCACCGGCATTGGCATCGAAAGACTGCTGGCGCAATTGCGCGAAGCGCCGCCAGCTGACGGCTCCGCGGTCGATTCTGTCGGCGATATCGAAATCAGCGCCGACCTTCTGGTGCAGCAGGCCGCGCACGGTCTAGCTCGGCGGTACGGGCCGCGCAGCGACGTGCTGGTCCGTTCGCAGCATCGTCTGGACGCGTTCTTCCTGCACACCTGGTTCGGCGGACTCGCGTTCTTCGCCATCATGTATTTGCTGTTTCAGTCGATCTTCACCGGTGCCGCGCCCGCGATGGGTGCCGTGGAGAGCGGAATTGCAGCTCTTGCCGACTGGGTCGTGCCGCATCTGCCGGCCGGGGTGGCCGCCGATTTCACCTCCGACGCATTGTTTTCGGGTGTGGGCGCCTTCCTGGTGTTCGTGCCGCAGATTTTTGTCTTGACGCTCGTCGTCGGATTGCTGGAGGATTCCGGCTACATGGCCCGCGCCGCCCTCATCTGCCATCGCCCGCTTCGGGTTTTCGGCTTGACCGGCAAGAGCTTCATTCCAATGCTCTCGGGCGTGGCCTGTGCGATACCCGGCGTGTACGCGGCCAGAGCCATCGATTCGCCCAGAAAGCGCCGATTGACCTACATGGCCATACCTTTGATGCCCTGCTCTGCTCGCCTGCCGGTCTACGCGCTGCTGATTGCGGCGTTCATCCCGGCGACGACAGCGATGTCCGGTCTTGTCGGCCTTCAGGGGCTGGCAATGTTTTTGGTGTACTTTCTGGGGTTGATGCTCGGCCTGATCGTCGCTGGTCTTGCCGCGCGCCGCGACCGCGATCCGGCCCCGGACGTGCCGTTCGTACTCGAAATGCCGCCTTATCGGATGCCGGCGCTGGTGCCTCTTCTCCGCCAATCGCTTCATCGTTGCAGGCACTTCGTGGCCAAGGCCGGTGGCGTGATTCTAGGCGTGACCGTGGTGGTGTGGGTCCTGGGCTATTTTCCCAACGGCGGCGCCGATCTGCAGTCTTCGTGGCTGGCGGCCATAGGTCGGACGATTGAACCGATATTCACGCCGCTTGGCCTGGACTGGCGTTACGGCGTTGCCATCCTGACTTCATTCCTGGCGCGCGAAGTGTTCGTCGGCACCCTGGGCACAATCTTCGGCATCGAATTTGCCGAGGAAAACATGGTACCCCTGGTCGAGCGGATTCATGCCAGCGGGCTGGAGGCCGCCTCGGGTTTTGCATTGCTGGCGTTCTTCTCGATGGCCCTGATGTGCGTATCGACGCTGGTCATCCTGGCGCGTGAGTCGGGCTCGTGGAAGCTGCCTTTGAAGATGTTCTTCGCCTATGGTGCAGCGGGCTACCTGGGCGCGATCGCCATCTATCAACTCCTCTCGCTGGACATTTTCTGATTTCGACCGGCGCTGGTGGCCCCCAGGCGGGCGCGGCTCAGACGGTAGGCAGGAACAGCAGGATCAGCATCACCAGACCGGCGAACATACCGTTTCTGAAGGCATTGCCCATCGCGCCCTGACCGAGCGGGGTCTGCCACATCTGGAACAGCGTAGCCCCGATCGTCAGAAACAGCCCGAACCACAGCAACAGCGCGATGCCGCAGTCGATCACCGCCGCCCACAACAGCAAAGGGCTGCGAACCGGAGGCATCATGGATCTTGGATAGAACGGCGCTTCGGCCTGGCCGAACACGGCCTTGACAGCGCCATAAGCCTGCTGCAGGTTGAACAGATTCCGGGCCGCGTAGGTCACGTGGTGCAGGGCCATTAGGGCGACACTCGACATACCGGGAGGCGTACATTCAGCAGGCAGCCAATGCTGGAAAAGAAATGAAGACCGAGCGCCATCTAGACCGGATCATCGAAATTCCAGAAGCGTTCCACGAAGCTGGAACCCTTTCTCCGGCCGTGCTCAGGAAGCTGTATTCTTTCACTCGTCACAGCGCGATCGAGCGCTCGATCGAGACCGGATGCGGTAAATCGACCCTCTCGCTGACAACTGGGAAACACAGGAATACAACATTCGGCGTGGACGGCTACCGGGCAACAAGACTACGAACTTGCTGCACGACCTATCGAGATCCATTCGCCGGTGGATGAAAGGCAATCGAATCCGTGGTCGAACCCGCTGACGGATGCCGGTGCAATGGCGGGTCACGCTTGACGGCGCGGCGTTCGGGTCGGCAATACCGCGCAGCGGTACACTCAGCTACTGATCGATTTCAAGCTCCAGCTTGATCAGCCGGCGACCTGATGGCCTATGGCCGGTTTTTTTCAGACACCCGCTTCGATGGCTTGATCCAGATCGGCGATCAGGTCTTCGACGCGCTCGATGCCTACCGACAGCCGCATCAGGCGATCATCGATGCCGAGTGCCTTGCGTCCATCTTCGGTCAGCTTGGCATGGCTGGTGCGCGACGGCTGGCAGATGGTCGATTCGACGCCGGCCAGGCTGACGGCCGGGGTGATCAGCTGCAGCATCTGCAGGAACCGGTCCGGGCTGATGGCATCGGCCAGGCGGAACCCGAGCATGCCGCCGAAGGCACGCATCTGGCGCGCGGCGATGGCATGGCCCGCATCGGCTTCCAGCCCCGGGTAGAACACCCGGGCGATGTTTTCGCGCGATTCCAGCCAGTCGGCGACGGTTGCGGCGTTTTCCGACTGGCGCTCGACCCTGATCGCCAGCGTCTTCAGCGAGCGCTCCAGCAGGTACAGATCCTGGCCGTTGAGGCTGGAGCCCAGACGCACCGCTTGCGGCCGGATCTTCGCGATCAGTTCGTGCGTACCGGCCACGGCGCCGCTCAGCAGGTCGGAATGGCCGCTGAAGTACTTGGTGGCCGAATGCATCACCAGGTCGAAGCCGAGCTTGATCGGTTGCTGCAGGATGGGCGTGGCGAATGTGTTGTCGATAACCGAAACGATGCCGCGCTGTCGAAGCACATCAGCGGTGGCCTCGAGGTCGATGACGCGCAGCATCGGATTGGTCGGCGATTCCACCCACGCAAGCTTCGTGTTGTCCCGCACCAGCGAAGGCAGCGAGACCGGATTGCCGTCCCAGGTCGCGAATTCGAAACCGTAGGGTTTCAGCAGGCCCTCGACCAAATCTGTCGTGCCCCCGTAAAGCCCGTCGAGCAGGATCGCATGATCGCCCGGCTTCATCAGGCCGAGGAACACCGCGCTGACCGCACCCATCCCCGAGGCGGTAACGAACGCCGTCTCGGCGCCTTCCAGCGCGGCGATGCGGTTGGCCACGACGCGATGGTTGGGCGTGTTCATGTAGCGCGGATAGCGCACCTGGTCGTCGCGCGAGTAATCGAACGCCGTGGAAGTCACGATGGGCGTGTTCAGGCCCTGCTCGGGCGTGCCGCGCTCGTATCCGGCATGCACGCAGGCCGTCTCCGCGTTCCAGGTCTTGTGGTAGTTGTCGGACATTTTTACTCCGGGCATTCGTTTCAGCGTGCCTAGTTTACGGGATAGGGATATCTATGCATTTCGGGTCGCTTGACGATAAAGCCGGTGAAAAGGCTTTTGAGCTATTCACGTTCTTCGGTATTGCGCAGCCGGGGATTGTGCCTGCCGAAGGTTCCGCGGGTGCGTGCTTCGAACTTGCCCGGGCTACGGGTTGCTTATGATGCGCCGGCGTAAGTCGCCACCTCGCGCCAGACCCGCATTACGTTCTCGCCGAGGATCTTGCGGATGCTTTCTTCCGAATGACCGCGTCGCAGCAGTTCGGCGATCAGGTTCGGATAGGTCGAAGCATCCTTCAGGCCTTTGGGCAGCGAGTCGCCGACGCCGTCGTAGTCCGACCCCAGGCCGACGTGGTCGATGCCGGCGATCTCGATCACCCGCTCGATATGGTCGGCGACGATGCCGACATCGGCGTACGGGTAAGGATTCTGCTCGCGGTAGGCTTCGCTGAACGCGCTTATGCGCGGATGGTCGCGGTCGGCAGCGCCCAGTTGGGCCATCAGCCCTTCGCGCGCCGCGGAGAACTTCGCCTGCCACTGGTTGGCGGCTGCGGTCAAAAAGGATGAGCCGAAGTTGATCATCACCACGCCGCCGTTTTCTCCTATCGCCTCGATGATTTCGTCGGACGCGTTGCGTTCGAACCCCGGCGTGAAGTGCCGCGCCGATGAGTGCGTGGCCACGACCGGGGTATTGGTGATCTCGATGACGTCGCGGAAGGCCTGGTCGCTGATGTGCGAAACGTCGACCATGATGCCGAGCTTGTTCATCTCGGCGACCAGTTCTTCGCCGAACGGGCTCAGGCCCTGCCACAGCGCAACCGGGTCGTAGGACGAATCCGAAATGTGGTTTGACTTGCTGTGGGCCAGCGTGATGTAGCGGATGCCGCGGGCGTGAAAGTGTCTGAGGTTGTCCAGGTCGCCGGCAATGGCCGCACCGTTTTCCATGCCCAGCGGTAGCGCGATCCGACCTTCGGCCACAAGCCGCGCCACGTCGGCGGGCGAGGTTGCGATCCCGAACGTCTCGGGGGCACGCGCGACCTGGGCCTCGACCAGGTCGATCAGCCTGTTGGCAAGCGCGGTGGCCTCGCCGGTGATTTCGGTCTCGGCCGGCAGGTAGATCGACATGAACGGGGCGTTCAGGCCGCCGGCGCGCGCGCGGGGGGCGTCGAAGTCGTTGCCGGACACTTCGCCGGAGACGTTGGCCCATTCGTCATAGACCCGATACGGCATGTCGACGTGGCCGTCGACGATCAGCGCATCCCGGGCAAGCCGTTCGGCGCGTTGCTGCAGGTCGTCCTGCGCTGCGACCGGCGCCGGCAGCACCAGGATCATGAGCAACGCGGCCAGCAGGGTCGGGGTGATGGGGGTCTTCATGATGACTTCTCCAATTCTGGAATTTCGCTGTAGTTTTCGGGCCGGAAGCGCGGTGTACAAATGGCCAGGAACACCAGGTCGGTATCGCCGGTATTGGTGATTCGTTGCGCCAGGCCGGGCGCGATGACGACGACGTCGCCGGTCTGCACGTCGCGTGCCTGGCCGTCGACCTCTGCGCGGCCGCAGCCCTCGAGGATCACATAGCGCTCGGTGATTGCATCCAGCCGGTGCCAGCGCGTGGTCCGGCCGGGCTCGACCCGGGCCCGGGCGATCGAAACGCCGGGATCGGCATCGCTGTTGGACCACTCGGTAATGTAGCAGCCCTCGCGAAACCAGTACTCGGAGTTTAGGCTTCCGGGAACAAGCGGCATGCCCGGATTGTATGGGCTGAACGGCAGGGGATGGCGCGGCAGTGACTTCTGGCCCATGCCGCCTTCACCGGGCTTGGGTACCGTACTGGGCTCTTGAGTCCACTGGAGTTCGCCTTGCGCTACGCACTCATTGTTTTGAGCGCGCTGCTGATCGGGCCGCTGAACGCGGCCGAGCTTCGGCAGCCGCTTCCCGGCGTCTACGCCATCGTCGACGTTCGGGTCGTCACGGCCCCCGGCGAGGTGCTGGAGTCGGCCACGGTTGTGGTCCGCGACGGCGTGATCGAAGCCGTCGGCACCGATATTCAGCCGCCGCCCGACGCGGCGCTGGTGACCTTCGAGCGAGACGACGAGCAGCCGCCGATTACCGTCTATGCGGGCCTGATCGATCCTTATCTCCCGCTTGCGCCGGACGAAGAATCCGAAAGCGGTGACGCTCAAGATGACAATCGAGATGCCGAAAGTGTGCCTGGCCGCCACCCGCTGATCCGGCCGGATTTCGAACTCGACGCTGCGGCCTGGCCCGCCGGCAAGGCCGAAGCCCATCGCCGCGCCGGTTTCACCACGGCCCTGATGGCCCCGACCGCGGGGCTGCTGCGCGGCCGCTCGGTGCTGGCCAACCTGGGCGAGGGCGGGATGAGCGAAAACCTGCTGCGCCGCAACGTGGCCCAGCACGCCCATCTCCAGGAGCGTTCACCCGACGGCCACTATCCGCAGTCGCTGATGGGGTCGGTGGCGCTGTTCCGTCAGACCCTGCTGGATGCGGCCTGGCAGCAGCGCGCGCGATCGGCGTGGCAGGCCAATCCGGCCCAGGCAAGGCCGCAGTGGCTGCACGGCGTGGACGAACTGGCGCCGGTGCTGGCCGGCGAACAGCCGCTGGTATTCGAATCGAAGGACGTCCTCGATACGCTCCGGATTCTCGACCTGCTCGATCCCGATACCGACCTGGTGCTGGTCGGCCACGGCGAGGAGTACAAGCGCCTGGCCGATCTTGACCGCAAGGTGCCGCACATCCTGCCGCTGGATTTTCCGACCGCGCCGGACGTGGAGAGTGGAGATGACAATAGCGGTGACGATCGTCGCGACAATAGTGGTAACAATCGCGACGTCTCGCTGGAAGAACTCCGACACTGGAAATATGCGCCCGAAAACCCCGCCCGCATGATCGCGGCCGGGTTTCCGGTGCTGTTCACCGCGCACGGCCAGTCCAGCCCGGCCGAGCTGTTCGCGAATATCGCCAGGGCGGTCGAACGCGGACTGGATGCCGATGCAGCGCTGGCCGCGCTGACCACCGGTCCGGCCGAATGGCTGGGCAT
>DATGCS010000327.1:0-4869 GCA_035311685.1 Wenzhouxiangellaceae bacterium | reverse complement strand
ATGGCTGCATCGTCGTCGCCGGCCTGCCAGACGCTGCCCATATCGGGCCAGACGGCGTAGAAATCGCCCAGCCAGCGCGCGTCGAGCTGCGGGATCGGCACCTGGAAATCCTGCCCGGACTGCCGCGCCAGCACGTTGTCCAATCCAACTTCCACGGCCAGCACATGCCCGCCCCTGGGCTGATCGAGCCTCAGGACGACCGGCCGGCCCAGCTTTCGCAGCAGCGCCCAGCTGCCGCGCAGGCGATGGCAGGCGAAGCCCTCGAACTGACCTGCCGAACAGGCCTCGGCGATCACGTCCGGATTCGCCGCCGGATACAGCGCCGCCGCCTCTTGCCAGGCCAGCTGGTCGCTGGATTCGGCGAGCATTTGACGCCAAAGCGGCTGACCGGCTTCCTCGGCCTGTTCCGGCAATGAATTCAGAGACCAGATCATGCCGCCGGCGACCGCCAGAACGACCACGATTGCCAAAACCGACAGCGCCGCGCTGAAGCGCCTGCCGCCGCCCGATTCGTCGCCCACCACCACTTCACCGGCCGCCTTGCGGATCATGGCCGGGGTGATCCTGTCGGCCTCGCGTGAATAGCCGGCCATCAATGCGCGGTCGGCGATGATATTGATCAACCGCGGCACGCCGCCCGAGACATGGTGAAGCGTACGCATCGCCGAGGCGCTGAACGGGCAGCGCGCGCCCCCGGCAATCTGGATTCGGTGTCCAACATACTCGGTCGTTTCGTGCTGCCCCAGCGGCGCCAGGTGATAACGCGCAGTGATGCGCTGGGCGAGCTGACGCAGCGAGGGTCGGCTCAGGAGTTCGCGCAGTTCCGGCTGGCCGAGCAGGATGATCTGCAAAAGCTTGTCGGTGGCGGTCTCGAGATTGGTCAACAGGCGGACCTGCTCCAGCGTCTCGCGCGACATGTTCTGCGCTTCGTCGATGATCAGCACCGCACGCTCGCCGGCGGCGTGAATTTCGAGCAGGCGCTGATTCAGGCACTGGCCCAGCGCCTCGAGGCCGGTCTCGCCGTCGGGCGGTTCGACCTCGAGCTCGCGACATATCGCTCGCAGCAGTTCGCGCGGCTCCAGCATCGGGTTGAGAATCAGCGCAATGCGCGTGTGCTCCGGCACTTGCTCGAGCATCAGCCGGCACAGCGTCGTCTTGCCGGTACCCACCTCGCCGGTCAGCTGGACGAAGCCCCCGCTTCCGCCGCGTCCGACCCCGTACAACAGGTGCGCGAGTGCATCCTGATGACGCTGGCTCAGGAATACAAAGCGCGGGTCCGGCGTAATCGAGAACGGCCGCTCTTCCAGTCCGTAGAATTGCTCGTACATACTGCCTCGGTTTGGGCGAAACCTCGTTTGACAGGCGTCGCCGGCGAATCAATTACTGCTGCGACGCAGCCCTTGAATGTTACTCGTTTATGCGCCTCGTAATGCTCTTCTTCGGCCGGCGAATCGGCCCCGGGCGCCCGCCACCAGCCGAATCGTTCGGCGTGCTCTCATCGCAGTCAATCCGACAGCACCATCAGCGAAGCGTTGCCGCCTACCGCTGCGGTATTGATGGTGCGCGTGCGCTCAACGGCAAAGCGCTGGAGATAGTTCGGACCACCCGCCTTCGGCCCCGTTCCCGAAAGCCCCTCCCCGCCGAACGGCTGCACACCGACAACCGCACCGGTCATGTTGCGGTTGACGTAAGCATTGCCGGCATGCACGTTGTTGATCACGTGCTGCTGGACCTTGTCTATGCGGCTGTGGCAACCCACCGTCAACCCGTAGCCGGTGGCATTGATTTCATCGATGACCCGATCGAGGTCGCGCGCCCGGTAACGGACCACGTGCAGTATCGGCCCGAAGATCTCGCCTTTCAGTTGTTCGATCGATTCGAGTTCGAATGCGCGCGGCGCAAACCAGAAACCTTCGCCGACATCGGCCGGATCAGGTACCCGTGCGATGGGCTTTGCCTCGCGTTCCATTCGCCGGGCATGGCGCTGGAGCATATCGAGCTGGGCCTGGTCGATGACCGGCCCGATATCGTTGGCCAGCCTGCCCGGCCACCCGACCGCCAGTTCCTGCATGGCCCCGGCCAGCATTTCCAGAACGTGGTCGGCCACGTCGCGCTGTATATAAAGTACCCGCAGTGCGGAACAACGCTGGCCGGCCGAAAGGAACGACGAATTGACGACGTCGCGCACCACCTGCTCGGCCAGCGCCGAGGAATCGACGATCATCGCGTTCTGCCCGCCGGTCTCGGCAATCAGTGTCGCAATCGGACCGTCGCGCTCGGCAAGCGTGCGGTTGATCGTCCTTGCGGTCTCCGTGGAGCCGGTAAAGGCCACACCGGCAACCCGCTGATCGGCCGTCAGAGCCGCGCCCACGCGGCCGTCGCCCGGCAGCATCTGCAACACGCCTTTCGGAATACCGGCCTCGAAAAACAGTTCGATGGTGCGCGCCGCCAGCAGCGGCGTCTGTTCGGCCGGTTTGGCGATCGCGGCGTTGCCCGAGGCCAACGCCGCGGCCACCTGGCCGGTAAATATCGCCACCGGGAAATTCCACGGGCTGATGCATACGAACACGCCCTTGCCGTGCAGCGACATTTCATTGTGCTCACCGGTGGGTCCGGCAAGCACTTCCGGCTGGCCGAAGTGACGGCGTGCCATCTGCGCATAATAGCGACAGAAGTCAGCGGCTTCGCGAACTTCGTTGATGCCGTCTATCAGCGTCTTTCCGGCCTCGCGCACGCACAAGGCCATCAACTCGGCCCGGTTGTCCTCGAGCAGGTCGGCCATGCGCTCGAGACACCCGGCGCGCTGGTCCGCCGGTGTCGAGTCCCAGTCGGGCTGGGCACGTCGGGCATTCTCCACCGCGGCTTGTGCAGCCGCCGAATCGGCGACCGTCACGGACCCGACCACGTCGTCTCGATCGGCCGGGGAGCACGCCTCGACGGTCTCGCCGCTCGCCAGACCGTCTCCGCCGACGGGCGCAGCTTTCCAGCGGCGCTCACGAAACTCGGCCATCTGTCTGGCCAGTTGAATCTGCTGCGATTCAGCCGCGAAATTGATGCCGCGCGTATTGCGTCGCTGGCCGGCGAAGATATCGGCCGGCAGCGGAATCCGGGGGTGCGCGTACCGCTCGAAGCGCTCGACCACTTCGACCGGATCCGAAACCACGTCCCGGGCCGGCAGCATTTCATCGACGATCCGGTTGACGAACGAGCTGTTGGCGCCGTTTTCCAGCAGCCTTCGCACCAGGTAGGGCAGCAGATCGCGGTGATCGCCAACCGGTGCATAGACGCGGCAGTGACCGTTGAAATCGCCGCTGTCGAGCACCTCCTCGTAGAGATCGCGACCCATGCCGTGAAGGCGCTGGTACTCGAAGTCTTCTCTATCACCGGCCAGCTGGTTGATGGCGCATATGGTGTGCGCATTGTGCGTGGCAAATTGCGGGTAAAACTCGCCCCGTAGTTCCAGCACGCGCCGGGCGCAGGCCAGATAGGACAGGTCGGTGTTCGGCTTGCGCGTGAACACCGGATAGTCTTCATGCCCTTCGAGCTGGGCCAGCTTGATCTCGGTATCCCAGTAAGCGCCCTTGACCAGCCGGATCGGGATCCGGTGTCCGGTGCTGCGCGCCAGTTCGGCCAGCCAGTCGATGGCCGGCCAGCCGCGTTTCAGATACACCTGCAGCGCCAGGCCGAAACCGTCCCATCCGGCCAGCTGCTCGTCGGCCAGCACGGCCGCGAATACGTCGAACTGCAGCATCAGGCGGGCCGCCTCCTCGGCGTCGACGGTCAGCGCGATGCCGTTGCCGCGCGCGCGCACGGCAAGATCGCGCAGCACCGGCACCAGCTCGGTCAGCACGCGCTCGCGCTGCGCGGTTTCGTAGCGCGGGTGCAGCGCCGAGAGCTTCACTGAAATGCTCGGCGCATCGAAGATGTCGCTGCAGTTGGCGGCCAGGCCGATCGCGTCGATGGCGCGGGCATAAGCATCGCGATAGCGTCGCGCGTCGGCCGCCGTCAACGCAGCCTCGCCCAGCATATCGAACGAATAGCGGTAGCGCCTGTTGGCCTTGGTGCGCGAACGCTCCATCGCCGACTTGATGTCGCGCCCCATGACGTACTGGTGCCCCATGATGCGCATGGCCTGGCGTATCGCCAGCCGCACCACCGGTTCGCCGGACTTGTTGGCCAGCCGCGCCATTACCGAGCGAACGTCGCGCCTGGCCGACTGACCGACCTTGACCATCCGGCCGGTCAGCATCAGACCCCAGGTCGAGGCATTGACGAACAGCGACTCGCTCTTGCCCAGGTGCGACTCCCAATTGGCCTCGGAAAGCTTGTCGGAAATAAGTTTCTCGGCCGTCTCGTTATCCGGGATCCGCAGCAAGGCCTCGGCCAGGCACATCAGCACCACGCCCTCTTCCGAAGACAGGTCGTATTCGCGCATGAAGGCCTCCATGGCGCCCTGGTGCTCGCTGCGCTTGCGCACTTTTTCAACGAGATCGACGGCGAGTTTTTCAACCTGAACCCGGCCGGCGTGATCCAGCCCGACGTTTTCCAGCAGATGCGGGACGTGCTCGGACTCGGGAACGGTCCAGGCATGCTCCAGCGCCTGGCGCGAAGGGTCGGCAGGGTATTCGCTGCAGGTTACAAAAGGCTTGTCCTGACTCATTTGGCCTTACTCCGGCTGGGTTTGCGACGCTCCGGGCACGGCTCGGCGGAAACGAACCTCCACGCAACGGAGTAATGCGAGTTTAACGCAAGCCCGTCGCGGGCTCCCGACATCCGCGTGGCGCCAATCAAACATACCTGAACGTGAAGATTGCGATTCCGCGTCACATGAGCATCGGCTACAATACGCGCTTTGGCAATTCACCGGTT
>DATGCS010000326.1:0-11509 GCA_035311685.1 Wenzhouxiangellaceae bacterium | reverse complement strand
ATGGCACGAAGACCTGGCTGCGCTTAGAACGGAAATCGAGCTGAAAGCCGGCTGCCGATTCAACTGCGTACTGCTTAACCTTTATCGCGACGGCCACGACTCGATGGGATGGCATTCGGACGACGAAAAGGAGTTGGGGTCATATCCGACCATTGCGTCGGTCAGCCTGGGGGGTGTGAGACGGTTCGTGCTGAGATGCACGTCAGACAGGCAACAGAAGCTCGAGATCGAGCCGGCATCCGGCAGCCTGATGATCATGCGGGGAGATCTGCAGCACTATTGGCAGCATGCGTTGCCCAAGACGGCGCGGGCGGTCGGGCCGCGCATCAATCTCACGTTTCGGGAGATTGTTCATCCACGGAATCCGGCAGCGCGTCGGACGCCATGACTTCATCTATGGTCTGCTGGGCTTGATCGAGCATCGCACGGCACTGCTTGCTCAGCTCGATGCCGCGTTTGAATTTATCCAGTGAATCGGCGAGTTCGAGCTCGCCGGATTCGAGCTGCTCGACCAGCGCTTCCAGCTCTGCGAGCGTCTTTTCGAAAGAAGGCTGGCTTTTCGTCTGCTTGCTGGTCACGCTTTATTTTCCCGGCTAACAAAGGCTCATGGTATCAGCGCCGACGGACGGTGTTGCCATTCCAGGCGACCGCCGCTTCGATCCAGCCTTTCGGCGAACGCGGCTTCCATCCATTCGACACTCACGGCACATAGCCGGCCGTCGATCGACAAGGCCGGGTAGGCGTGTCGGCGCCAGGGCGGGACGCCGGCCTCGCGCATCAGTTCCGAAACCGCTCTTCCCGGCCCGTCGGCATGAAGCTGCAGGCGGGCGCCGCGCGGCGGCGCGGCCAGTTGCCAGCGCTTGCCGATCTCGCCGCGGGCGGAACCTGACCAGACCAGGCTTCCGCCGGCCGGCAACGGGCAACGATCTTCGGCGGTCCAGTCGAGCCGCCAATCGTGAGCAACGGGGGCGGCGGCATCCAGCCACAGGCGTGATCGCCAGGCGTGAAGGCGAGCTTCAGGCCAGGCCAGGACGGGCTGCCGGTCCTGGCTGACCGTTGCACACTGCGCACGGAATTCGCGCAGCGGCCGCGTCGGCGGGGGCGCGATGGCCTCGCGTTCGCACCACGATCTGATCACCGCGAAACCCTGTTCGGCATCCAGCGCCAGCCAGCCGGCGGCGTCCAGCGTTGTTTCACCGGAACCGACCCTGGTGCGCGAAAGTCGTTCGAGGTTGCGTGCGGCATCGTCGTCCATCGAACGCGCGGCTGCAGCCTGCCATCGTGATGACTGAAGCATCGAAGACCGGTAGCCCGGCCAACGGCGCCCGATTTCCGGAAGTATACGATGACGAAGATAATTGCGATCCAGCGAAAGATCCCTGTTGGTCGGGTCGTGCAGGTAGTCGATCCGGTGGTGGCGCAGATAATCCAGGATTTCCGATCGCGACCATGCCAGCAGCGGCCGGCCGAGCCAGCCCGGCGCCAGCCGGCGTAGCGGCTGCATTCCGCGCAACCCCGTCGGACCCGCGCCCCGCAACAGCCTGAGCATGACGGTCTCGACCTGGTCGTCGGCATGATGGGCCGTCAGCACGTGGTCGCCGGGTTGCAGCAGTGACTGAAGCCTGGAGTATCGGGCGTGGCGGGCCGCCGCTTCGGGTCCCCCCCGTCCCTGCCGAGTCGATTCGTCCAGCCGCTCCAGGCGGCAGTCCATGCCCATTCCGGCGGCGATTTCGGTCGCCCGGCGGGCCCGGTCGGCGCTCTGTTCGTCGAGGCCGTGATCGACGTGCACGACGCGAATTCGCCCAAGGTTGCCGCCAGAAGCCAGCAGGTGCAGAAGGCAGACGGAATCCGGGCCGCCGCTGAAAGCCACCCAGTTGGTGGCGGACGACGAGACAGCCAGAGAGTCGATATCAGGCATCGGTCAAGTGCCCCCGAGGCTGTCGACTGCGACCGTCACTCCCGTTCGAGGGCGCCCATTGCCATGAGCCGGTCGTAGCGTGCATCGATCAACTCCTCGGCAGGCATTTCGTCGAGGACCTTGAGCTGGCTCAGAAGATGTTCCTTGAGACGCGATGCAACCTCTTCGGGGTTGCGGTGGGCGCCGCCCAGCGGCTCCCGAATGACCTGGTCGATCAGGCCCGCCTGCTTCAGGCGCCTGGCCGTAAGCCCAAGCGCACCCGCTGCGGTTTCGGCCTTGTCGGCCGACTTGTACAGGATGGAAGCACAGCCTTCCGGGGAAATGACCGAATAGATCGAGAACTGCAGCATGTTGGTGCGATCGCCGACGCCGATCGCCAGCGCGCCGCCGGAACCGCCCTCGCCGATGACCGTGCACAGGATGGGCACCTCGAGGCGCGACATGACCTTGAGGTTCATTGCGATGGCCTCGGACTGGCCGCGCTCCTCGGCGCCTACGCCCGGGTACGCCCCGGGGGTGTCGATCAGCGTGATGATCGGCAGGCCGAAGCGCTCGGCCATTTCCATCAGGCGCTGGGCCTTGCGGTAGCCTTCGGGCCTGGGCATGCCGAAGTTGCGATGAATTTTCTGTTTGGTGTCGCGCCCTTTCTGGTGACCGACGACCATGACGGCACGTCCGTCCAGCGAAGCCAGCCCGCCGACGATGGCATGGTCGTCGCCGAAGTGCCTGTCGCCGTGAAGTTCCTCGAAGCGATCGAAGATCAGCGGGATGTAGTCGAGCGTATGAGGCCGCTCGGGATGTCGCGCAAGCTGGGAAATCTGCCAGTCGGTCAATCCCGAGAAGATCGATTCCATCTGCTCCCTGCAGCGGGTTTCCAGGCGCCGGATTTCATCGTCCAGGTTCAGTTCGTGGCTGCTGCCGACATTGCGAAGTTCGGCCAGCTTGGCCTCCATCTCCGCAATTGGTTGCTCAAAATCTAGATATGTGCTGCTCATTCGAAGGCATTGGTTTCAGGATGCAGCCTCGAGTATATCGCCTCGGTCCCGCCACTGGCCCCACGTGTTGGAGACGCCGGGTTTGGGCGCTTCATATTTCGAATGGATCGACGGGAATTCGCTCCGGCGACCAGTGGCCGATCGCCCAGGTCCAGAGTGATTCAAGCGAGCGCAGTCCCGACGGCGGACGGTGGCCCAGCGCTTCGAGTGCCAGAGCAAGCGTGCGCGCCGGCCGTGCATGCTGCGCCGGATCGGCCCCGGTGGATTTCGAGAGCTTGTTGCCGCTTTTGTCGACGACCAGCGGAAGGTGCATCCAGCGCGGCACCGGCGCATCCAGGGCTTCGAAGATTGCCTGCTGGCGGGGACTGGAGTCGAGGAGGTCGCTGCCCCTAACGATTTCGGTCGCCCCGGCAGCGATATCGTCGACGACCACGGCGAGCTGATAGGCGAACAGGCCGTCGGCCCGACGAATGACGAAATCGCCGCAGGTCTCGGGGAGTGGGTAGCTCAATGGTCCGAATACGCGGTCGACCAGCTCGACGGGTGGCCCCTGCACGCGGAAACGCACGCTTCTGGCCGTCTTGCCGGGCGCAATTCCGCCGCGGCATGTGCCCGGATAAATGCCCGATGAAGGCAGGTCGCGCCGGCTGCAGGCGCAGTCGAAAGCCAGGCCACTGGCGCGCAGGCGCTCCAGTGCCGACATATGCCGGGCCGACGAGCGTGACTGGTAGACGACCGGCTGATCGGAAAACATGCCGAAACGCGCCAGCATCTCGAGCTGACCTTTCGCCGCGCCCTGGACCTCGCGCGGCGGATCGATGTCTTCGATCCGGACCAGCCAAGCCCCGTCGTTGGTCCGGGCTTGCAGAAAACTTCCGATCGCGGCCAGCAATGAGCCAAAATGAAGCGGCCCGGTGGGCGAAGGTGCAAACCGGCCAATGTAACGTCGCGGATTGCCTGGGCCATGTTTGTCCGGCTTGTCTTGTGGGTTGTCTTGTGGGTTGTCTTGGGCATCCATATCGGCGTCAAATGCTTTCAGTGCCAATCAATCGAGGAAACGGATCATGCGGCGTATAGGGCTTTTCGTGATGACAAATCTGGCGGTGCTGGTGGTATTCGGCTTCGTCATGAATCTGGCCGAACCCTGGCTTCGTGCCCAGGGCATCGACGTCAACCAGGCCGGCATGCTGCTGTTTGCGCTGATCTTCGGTATGGGCGGCGCGCTGGTTTCGCTCCTCATGAGCAAGAAGATCGCGCTGATGTCGACGCATGCGAAAATTATCGAGCAACCGACCAGCCAGGTCGAACGCTGGCTGGTGAACACCGTCGAGCGTCAGGCCCGCGAGGCCGGTATCGGCATGCCCGATGTGGCGATCTTCCAGGCCGACGAGCCCAACGCATTTGCGACCGGGGCTTCGCGCAACAAGGCGTTGGTGGCGGTGAGTACCGGGCTTCTCCGGCATATGAATGAAAGCGAAGTCGAGGCGGTGCTGGCGCACGAGGTCTCTCATGTGGCCAACGGCGACATGATCACCATGACCTTGCTGCAGGGGGTGCTCAATACGTTTGTCCTGCTGTTGTCGCGGATGCTCGGCCAGATCATCGACCGGGCCGTCTTTCGCAGCGAGCGCGGCTACGGGCCGGGCTATTTCATCACCGTGATCGTGCTGCAGATTGTTCTCGGCATTCTTGCCAGCATCATCGTCATGGCGTTTTCGCGCTGGCGCGAGTTCCGCGCAGACGCAGGCGGCGCGCGGCTGGCCGGGCGCGGCAAGATGATTGCGGCACTGGAGAAGCTGCGCCGGAGCCAGCAGCCGGGTCAGTTGCCCGAAGCCGTCGAAGCCTTCGGCATACGCGGCCGGGTCGGCATGGGGTTCAAGCGACTGTTCATGAGTCATCCGCCGCTGGAAGAGCGTATCGCAGCGCTGGAGCAAGGCGCACGCTGAGACCGGATTATTCATGACCCGGTCGTCGCTGCAGCTTGAATCATGAATAATCCGGGCTGAGGCCGGCACTCGGCATGGTCGGCGCGGCGGCACCGGCGACCGGACCCGCGGCTCAGTCTTCCTCGTCGCGCACAAAATCGTCCTGCACCAGGGTAATGCCGAACTGCCAGAGCGCGGCCAGGTCGGTGGTGTTTTCGACCTGGGGCGCGATGACCTGGATTTCGTGTTGCGATGCGGCCGCCGCGAGCGTCTCCAGCGCCTGTCTGGCCGCCTCGTTGTTGCGCAGCGCTGCCGAGACGTCGCCACCGAGCTTAATGAAATCGATGTCGACGTTCTTCAGGATCAGGTCGACTTTTGCATCCGGCGTGATATCGAGCAGCGCGAAGCGAACCCCGCGCGCCCCCAGTCGGCTGATCAGGCGCTGGAGTTCGCGAACACTCTCCCGCACCTCGACTTCCTGAAAACCGAGAATCAGCCGGCGGCCGTTTATGGTGTCGTCGTCGACCAGACTTTGAAGCTCGATGATGAATTCGTCGTCGACCAGGCTTTGCCCGCTCAGCGGCACAAGCATGTCTTCCTTGTCATCCGGATGGTTGCCTATCCATCGGATCAGGTTCTGCACAAGGTCCCGGTCCAGTTCGGTCGCAAGCCCCGATTGGGACGCCGCCGGGCGGAAGGTTGCCGGCATGATGATCTCGTCGCTGCCCTCGACGCGCATGCGCGTTTCGAATTCGCTGATCAGGAATTCGTCGTCTTCCATGCTCGTGATGGGAAGGCGTACGAGCCGGAATTCTTCGTTGTTCAGGGCGTGTCGTAGTCTTTCGGTCCATTGTGCGGCGTCGCCGGCGTCGGTCGCATCGCTGCTCGGGCGATATCGGACGTAGCTGTTGCCGCCGGTGCGCTGCGCTTCGCGAAGGGCGCTTTCCGATTGCGCCAGCAATTCATCGGCGCTGAACAACTGATTGCCGCCTACGGCCAGTCCGACGCTGGCGGTGACCGTCGGCGACTTGTCGCGAATCTCGAGGATGCGGCCGGAGAAGGTCTCGATGATCCGCGTCGCAAGCGATTCTGCCTCGCGACGGTCATCGAACCAGATCCGGGCCGCCAGCACATGATCGGACAGGCGGGCCGGCAGCATCTGGTCTTCGATCGCTTCCCCGAAGACGCCTGCCGTCTGGCGGATCAGCAGGTCGGTTGCCGCCGCCCCTATCTTTTCCTGCAGCCTGGAATGATCGTCCAGTGCGACCAGAAGTACTGCCATGTGGCGGTCGTCGGGCGGGCTTGCGAGTTCGTCCTGAAGCTGACGGATGAAGGCCTGGCGATTGAGCAGGCCGGTCAGAATGTCGTGCGAGCGGAGTTTCTCGATTTCCTGCTGGAGTTCGGCGTTGTCGCCGGCCTCGACGCGTTCACGAATCATGATCTGGGTGCAGGCCTCGCCGTCGTAGCGTGCCGGCGCGAATTCCACGCTGGCGATGAACTCCTGTCCGTCGGCACGGTGGGCTTTCAGTTCGAGGGCTTCGTTCGGCAGGTCGCCCCTAGAGAGCGACTTGAGCAACTGCTTGAGATCGGCGGCACCTTCGCCGGCCGACAGCAGATCGAGAATCGAAAAGCCTTCCAGTTCTTCGAAATCGGAATAACCGAAAAGGTCGAGATAGCTGGGGTTGGCATAGATATGCAGACCCTCGTGCAGGTACGCGATGGCCTCGCGGGAGGACTCAAGCAATAAATTATAGCGTTCGTGAATATCGCTGGACTGACGCAGCGCCTCACGCTGGCCGCGATTTTCCCGAATCAGCGCGACGCGCTCCTGAATGACCCGGGCCACCGAGCGCTGGTCGTCGATTCGAACGCAGCCGTTCACGCCCGAGTGCGCCGCTGCCAGCGCGGCTTCGGCGTCGGGAGAAACCATGGCGATCAGCGCGATCGGCGGCTCGCTGGAACGAAGTTGGCGCGTCAGCGGATCCAGTAATGGCTCGCTGCCGGAATGAACATGAACGATAGCCAGATGCACCGGCTCGGCTTCCAGAATCCGGCTGAAGGCGTTGGAGGTGTCGGCAAAGTGAAAACGCAGCCTTGAATCGCCCAGCAGCGTCTCGATCTCGCGCACGCTTCCCGGATCGTCATCTACGGCCAGGATATTCAGCGGATCGACTTCTTCGGTCATCTTGCTTCCTTGGATTTACCTTGGATCCCCCAGGGCCGTATGGTACGTGCAACAGGCATACAAGACCAGTAGACCGTCAAGATACCGGCAACTTGGAAGCTGCACCGGCGCGTTCCTCGACCAGCCTGGGCACCAGGTAGCCCGGTAGCTGCTCGCGCAGTTCATCCATCAGTGCCACTGCGCGGTTGCGACCGACTTCAAAGTGCGCACTGCCCGTCACCCGGTCCAGCAGGTGCAGATAATACGGCAAGGCGCCGGCCGCGAAACCGGTCTCCATCAAGCGCGCCAGCGCCGGCACCGTGTCGTTGACACCGGCAAGCAGTACCGCCTGGTTCAGGATTGTCGCGCCGGCGTCGCGGATTCTTGCCAGCGCTCCCGAAACCGTCGAATCGAATTCATTCGCATGATTTGCGTGCACCACCATCACCACCTGCCGGTCGAGCTTCTCCAGCCACGCGATGAAATCGTCGTCGATTCGCGCCGGCAGCGTCACCGGCATGCGACTGTGGATGCGCAGACACCGGTAATGTGGAACAACGGAGAGTGCATCGGTCAATCGCCGGAGCTTGTCATTACCCAGCGTCAACGGATCGCCGCCGGACAGGATCACCTCCTCGACGTCAGGCGTCGCGGCGATGTAGTCGACCGCCTCGGCCAGAGCGGTGCTGGACAGGGCGCCGCCGGCGTAGTCGAATTCGCGCCGGAAACAGTAGCGGCAATGTATCGGGCAGGCGCCGGTCGTAATCAGCAGCGCGCGACCGCGATACTTGTGCAGCACGCCCTTGACGGCTCGGCTGGCGGGATCACCGACCGGATCCGGACCGAAGCCCGGCATTTCCAGGTCTTCATCGGCAAGCGGCAGCACCTGGCGCAGCAATGGATCGTCCCGGTCGCCGGGTGTCATGCGCGCGGCGAACGCCTCGGTGACCAGAAAAGGAAACGTCCCTCCCGATGCAAGCCCGAAGTCTCCCGGGTCGTGTCCCAGGTGGCGCAGCAGCGCGGGCGGGTCGCGCCAGGCCGTCCGAAGCTGGGCTTGCCAGCGAGCGCCAAACTTTATCCGTGACGCGACAGGTATCATGTCGGGCTGAATTGCATTTCCTGCCATCGGGAGAGTTGTACCGGGTGCGGGGAGTGCCCATTTTATGTCTGTTGCACAGAGGACTGCCGAGAATAATGGCCAATTACAGCGCAAACGAACTGAAGAACGGGCTCAAGGTCCTGCTGGACGGCGAGCCGCACAATATCGTCGATACCGAATTCGTCAAGCCCGGCAAGGGCCAGGCGTTCACCCGGGTGCGGGTAAGAAATCTGAAGACCGGACGCGTGGTCGAAAAGACCTTCAAGTCCAATGAGTCGGTCGAGCCCGCCGATGTCTTCGAAAAGGAAGTGCAGTATCTCTACAGCGACGGCGAATTCTGGCACTTCATGGATCCCGACAGCTTCGAGCAATTGGCTGCCGATGCCAATGCGGTCGGCGAGGGCGCCAAGTGGCTCAAGGAAGAGGATCGATGCCAGATCACGCTGTTCAACGGCGCCCCGATCAGTGTCACGCCGCCCAATTTCGTCGAACTGAAGGTCGTGCGCACCGATCCCGGCGTTCGCGGCGATACTTCGGGCGGCGGCGGCAAGCCGGCCGAAATGGAAACCGGCGCGACGGTCCGCGTGCCCCTGTTCATCAACGAGGGCGAGGTGCTGCGCATCGATACCCGCTCCGGCGAGTACGTGTCCCGGGTCAAGGAATGACTCAAGTCCTGTTGCCGCGCTGGGTGGTGCCGGTGGTACCCGAAGGCCGGGTGCTGGAGGACCACGCCGTGGTCGTCGAGGACGGTCGGATTGCGGCCGTGATTCCAGCGGTTGAAGTCGAGGCACGTTTCCCGCGCGCCGCGCGTGTCGAACTGCCGGATCGGGTGCTGATCCCGGGACTGGTCAACATGCATACGCATTCGGCGATGGCGTTGTTGCGCGGCCTGGCCGACGACCTGCCGCTGATGCGCTGGCTGCACGAAAACATCTGGCCGGCCGAAAAGATCATCATGGGGCCGGACTACGTGCGTGCCGGCACGCGGCTGGCCATGGCCGAGATGCTGCGAGCCGGCACGACCTGTTTCAACGACAACTATTTCTTCCCCGACGTCACCGCCGAAGCGGCGGTTTCTGCCGGGATGCGCAGCGTGATCGGCATGCCGGTGATCGGCTTCCCCACGCCCTGGGCCGAGACCGAGGACGAATACTTCAGGCGCGGCCTGGAGGTGCACCGGCGCTTTGCCGACGAGCCCATGGTGAGCATGAGTTTCGTGCCGCATGCGCCTTACTCGGTCGGCGACGAGGCGTTTCGCCGGATTGCCCGGCTGGCCGAGGAGCTCGATATCGCGGTTCATCTCCACCTGCTGGAAGCGCCCGGCGAAATCGAATCCAGCCGTAAAGAGCACGGCCTGGTGCCGCTCGACCGCCTGGAGACGCTGGGCCTGCTGGGGCCGAGACTGCTTGCGGTGCACATGACCCAGATCACCGAGACCGACATTCCCAGGCTGGCCCGGGCCGGGGTCCACGTGGTGCACTGTCCGGATTCGAACATGAAGCTTGCCAGCGGCATCTGCCCGGTGGCCGACCTCGATGCCGCCGGCGTGAACGTCTGCATAGGCACCGACGGCGCGGCGAGCAACAACGATCTGAGCCTGCTGGCCGAGATGCGTCAGACCGCCTTGCTGGCCAAGGTCTCGTCGGGCAATCCGGAAGCGATCCCGGGGGCCCGTGCGCTTTCCATGGCCACCATCAACGGCGCCCGCGCGCTGGGCATGGGAGACGAGATCGGCAGCATCGAAGTCGGCAAGCAAGCCGATCTGGCGGCGATCCGGCTCGACCGGATCGAAACCCAACCGGTTTACGACGTGATCTCGCAGATCGTCTACGCTGTGCCGGACAGCCAGGTGACCGACGTCTGGATCGGCGGCCGAAGGATTGTCGACGGCCGGGAACTGACGACGCTGGATGAAGACGAAATAATGGAAAGCTGTCGCGAATGGCAGCAGAGAATTTCCTCGGCCATCAACGAGGACGATCCGCTGCAATGACAGCGCTTTTGCCAAAGACGGAACAACGACAGTGAGCGAAGCGAAGGAAGCGACTGCAGCCAGGCTGAATCTGGATCCGCGCGAGGCCGATGCATTCAATCGCCAGGCGTCGCGATGGTGGGATCCGCAGGGCGATTTTCGCCCGCTGCACGACATGAACGGTCCGCGGGTCGAGTGGATTCGGGCTCAGGCGCCGGTGGCGGGCCGCAAGCTGGTCGATATAGGCTGCGGCGGCGGTCTGCTGACCGAAGCCATGGCACGCGCCGGCGCCGAAGTCACCGGTATCGACATGGCGCAGAAACCGCTGACCGTGGCCCGGCTTCACCAGATCGAATCCGGCCTGGAAATCGACTATCGACAGATCACGGCCGAGCAGCTGGCCGACGAATGTCCCGGCCGGTTCGACGTGGTGTGCTGCCTTGAAATGCTCGAGCACGTGCCCGAGCCGGCCAGCGTCGTTGCCGCCTGCATGAAGCTGGCCCGTCCCGGAGCGAAGTTGTTCTTTTCCACCATCAACCGCTCGCCCGTGGCCTGGAGCATGGCCATTGTCGGGGCCGAATACGTGCTCAACCTGTTGCCCCGCGGCACGCATCGCTACGACCGGTTGATTCGGCCGTCGGAACTGGCAGGATTCGTTCGCTCCGCCGGCGGGCGGGTGATGAAGATCGAAGGCGTGGCCTACAACCCGTTCTCGCGCACCGTTGCGATCGGCGGCGCGCCGCGGGTGAATTACCTGTTGTCGGCCCGGAAGCCGGAAGCGGCCGAAGAGACGGCCGACGAGTCATGATGGGCCGGGTACCCGAAGCCGTGCTGTTCGACCTGGACGGTACGCTCGCTGATACGGCGCCGGATCTGATTGCCGCGCTGGAACGTCTGAGATCTGAACTCGGGCTGCCGACGATCGACACCAGCCCCTTGCGGCAGCGCGTGGGCCGCGGCGCCGTCGCCATACTCGAGAGTGGTCTGCCCGAGCTTGGCCAGGCCGAACGGGAAGCCTTCCGCGGGCGGTTCCTGGACGATTACCAGGCGCGATGCTGGGAAGCCAGCCGGCCGTTCGACGACATACCGGATTTTCTCGACGACCTCGAAGCCTTCGGCGTGCCGTGGGGCGTGGTTACGAACAAGATCGAGCGACTCGCTCGGCCGTTGCTCGATCAGGCCGGATGGGCGGATCGAATGGGATGCCTGGTGGCCGGCGATACGGCGACCCGAGCCAAGCCGGCCCCGGATCCGGTGCTGGCTGCGTGCAGCGCGCTGGGGGCGGACCCGCACCGGGTGATTTTCATCGGCGACGACGAACGCGACGTGATCGCCGGGCGCGCGGCGGGTACGCGGACCGTCGCGGCGCTATGGGGTTACATCCCGGAGCCGGCGCGGGTCAAGGCGTGGGGCGCCGACGCGATTGCAGAAACGCC
>DATGCS010000325.1:0-3038 GCA_035311685.1 Wenzhouxiangellaceae bacterium | reverse complement strand
AGGCATTGAAAATCGAAATCCCGATTGTCGGCCAGTTCCTCCGGCATCACCGAAAAGGGCGGGCCCTGCATGCATGCCTGGGGATATTCGAGCGTGATCAACAGACCTTTCGCGCAGGGTGCCAGCAACGATGCCAGGTGCGCCAGGTAGCGCGGTCGCATTTCAGGGGGTAGGGCAATCAGGGCCGCGCGATCGTAGACCAGTCCGTATTGGCCGGGTGCGTCGAATTCGAAGAAATCACCGGCGAAGACCGTGACGCCGCCGGCCGAATAAGACGGCAACGGCCCGGTTTCGTCGATCTCGGGCGCCAGGCCGGCCTCCTCGAAAAAAGTCTCCACCGCGCCGCGGTCGAGTTCCACGCCCACGACCGGGTAGCCGTGCCGGGCGAGCCAGAGCATGTCAAGGCTCTTGCCGCACAGCGGGACCAGCACCGGCGTCGGTTCCCCGCCACTTATCGCTGACCAGTGCTCTTCCAGCCCCGGATGAGCGGAATCTCGGTGAAAGCCGATTTCGTTGCGCTGCCAGCGCTGGTGCCAGAAATCCTTGTCCATGCCATTACTATAATGGGGAATCAGAGTTCGGAGTCAGCCCTCGACCCTGGTCGGGGAACGGCTACAAAGGAAAGCAAGTGCAGGGATTGGATCGCGACGAAATCGCTAATGTCGTTACCCACGGCATCGGTGTGCTGTTGTCGGTCGGCGCAGGAGCCGCACTGATCGCCCTGGCGGCCGTTCAAGCCGGCACCCGCGAGATGATCAGCGTCGCGATTTTCTCGGCCTCCCTCGTTCTGCTCTATTCGGCATCCACGCTGTATCACGCGGCTCGACACCCGGAAACCAAGGCACGCCTTAAAGTGCTGGACCACTGCGCAATTTTCGTTCTGATCGCCGGCACCTACACCCCGTTCACGATTGCAGCGATTCGGGGCGGGTGGGGCTGGTCGCTGTTCGGCGTCATCTGGGGCATGGCACTGATGGGCATCGTTTTCAAGCTTTTCTTCACCGGACGATTCAAGGCGCTCTCGACGGCCATGTACATCGGCATGGGCTGGCTGGTGGTCATCGCGCTGGTACCCCTTGTGCACGCGTTGAGCGGCGCCGGGCTTGCCTGGCTGGTCGCAGGTGGCGTTTTGTATACGGCCGGCACATTGTTCTATCACCGCGAATCGATACCGTACTCGCACGCAATCTGGCACGGCTTCGTGCTGGCGGGCAGCAGCTGCCATTTCGTCGCCGTAGCGATCGAGATGCTGAAAATACGGTAACGGAGGTGGTGAATGAGGTGGGTCTATATAACAAAGCCCCGGTCTCTTGGAACCGGGGCTTGTCCGCGGATAATTTGAGATTCAAGCATCAGCGCTGGTCTCCTGATGTACAACAAGCTCGGAGGCTGTTGCCAAGTCTCTTTGGAGAAGAGCCTTCTGATGCCGCTTCACCCTTGTGAGGCTTCCGCGTTGAGGTTATTTATACGCGCATCCAATATCCGTGTCAAGCATTTTTCGGAAAAAAATACATATTTTTCCTATATATTCAGTTAATTAGGAACTTCTGGTCGCATCTTCGCTAGAGTTGTGAAGAATATTCTGCAAGTGGCTGAATCGTCGTTTCATAAACGCCCAAACCGCCCATCGATGAGTTGTGACCCGGGTTTTTCCATTCGCAAAAATGCCGGCCGATATTCAGATCAGCCGGCAATATAAGCTTTTCAAGTCAGGCATGAAGCGCCATCAGGGCACCGCCTACATGCCCGCCATACCCATGCCCAGTATGCTCATGAGAAGCGACAAACCGATGAATATGACGAACCAGATCAACATGGCCTTGGCCCAGTTCGATTTCTCGGGATGCGTGGATCCGCTGAATGCCCATATCAGCAATGCGATGATATTGACCAGCGGTATGAACGTGATCAGCAGCGTGAGCATCCACTGACCTACGGATTGTGTTCCCTGATTGATATCCTGCATGAACTCCTCCCGTTAGAAATGGCTTGTGCGCGCCGCAAAGAATCGGGCGCGTCTCCATTGATAACGAAAAAACCGCTGAAACCTGGACAAGCTCGCAGTATCGGATACGCCGCTGAGTTCTGCGTCGTTTATTTGCATCGACCAGACCGTATCGGCCAAAGCCGCGACCGGGCGTTGCGCGACTAACCCGTCGCACCGATGGGGATTCGATCAGAGATTCCCCAGCGGCAGGGCGTGTGGGCGTAGTTACCGATCCTGCCGCCGCGGTCGCACGATGCCGAATTCTTCGCTCAGGTGAAGATCGATCCGGGTCTCGCACCAGTGCTGATGCCCGAACTCACGTCCCATGCCTCACGGCGACGCAGCGTTCCAGTTCACCTTCCCAACTCGCCATTCCGCCGCGAAGGAGGTACAGTCGCAGGCCGCGCCCGTCAAGTATCTGTGCAGCTCGTTCGGCTCGCGGGCCGGTCTGGCAATACAACACGTAATGTTGCGCGTTCGCCAGCGAAACATCGGCGTCCCGGTCGAGGCGGGAAAGCGGCAAATGAATCGCACCGGGCAGGTGGCCTTTCTCGAACTCATCGATTTCGCGCACGTCGACGAACAGGTTCTTATCCAAGTCACATGCGAGCTGGAAATCGATTTCCGGGAACGCCGGCGGCTTGCAGGCAAGCTCGATGCGGTCGCGGGGCAAGCTGCAGGTCGGGCATTCGCTGCGCTTTCTCAATTCGAGCTGACGTGAGGCTGCCGCGCGCGCATCCAGCCACCAGAGGCGGCCGTTCAGGCCGCTGCGTCCGGTGACCAGCCACATCACCGCCTCGGTCGCCTGAATGCAACCGACCGTGCCGACCAGCGGCCCGAGCACGCCCGCCTCGGCGCAGTTGGGCACCCAGCCGGTGGGGGGAGACGGAAACAGACATCGCAGGCAGCCGCCGTCGGCAGCATCGAACAGCGTCACCATGGCCTCCATGCCGGTCGCGCTCGCATAGATCAGCGGCACGCCGAATTTTACCGAAGCATCGCCGCACAGGAACTTGGTCGCATAATTGTCGCTACCGTCCAGCACCAGGTC
>DATGCS010000324.1:0-5826 GCA_035311685.1 Wenzhouxiangellaceae bacterium | reverse complement strand
ACGCAATCAGCCTCGGCGCCCGGACCGGCACCGGGTTCATCCGCGCATGGAACGCCGCCGGCAGTTGGGCATAGTTGCGTTGAAGATCGATCATGACTTCGCTTCGTTTCGGCTCGCAATCATGATACGCGCTCGAAGTGGACGCGCCAGGGCACCACGAAATCCTCATGCGGCCTCGTTAGCCTGTAGGGCGAACTCACACCGGACCTTCAATCCATGAGCGCACCCATCATCATTCTGGGCGCCCACGGCGGCATCGGCGAAGCGCTGGCGCGCCGCCTGGCCGACCAGGGCCACGAACTTTTCCTGACCGCGCGCGACGAAGCCTCCATTTCCGATCTCGGCGAAGAGCTGGGCGCGAAAACCGCCTCGCTGGACGTCATGGACGCCGATGCGATCGCCGAAGTCGTCGGCAGCGCCGACGACGGCGACGGCATCGCCGGGCTGGCCTACTGCGTCGGCAGCATCGTGCTCAAACCGCTGAAGTCGGCGAGCGCCGAGGATTTCGTCGACACCTTCAGGCTCAATACGCTGGGTGCGGCGCTGTCGGTCAAGGCCGCGCAGAAGGGCCTCAAGCGGGCCGGCGGCAGCGTCGTATTGTTTTCCACCGTGGCCGTGGGCCAGGGCTTCGGCAACCATTCGGTCATCAGCGCGGCCAAGGGCGGCGTCGAGGGCCTGACCCGCGCGCTGGCCGCCGAACTGGCGCCCGAAATCCGGGTCAACGCGATCGCGCCCAGCATTACCGACACCGGCATTGCAGAGAAACTGCTGTCCTCGGAACAGATGGCAAAAGGGCTGGGCGAGATGCACCCGGTCGGGCGCTACGGCAAGCCGGAAGACGTCGCCGCGATGGCCGCCACCGTGCTCGACAAGGACAGCGGCTGGATCACCGGCCAGGTCATCGGCGTCGACGGCGGCCGGGGTGCGCTGCGCACGCGCAACCAATAACCGTCGACACCCGGCCGCCCAACATCGGCCGGTCAGGGACGGTTTGCCTTAATAAATCGTGCGCTCGCTGCCCCAGCAGCGAGTGTCGATGCGCCCCGACCAGAGCACCGGCTTCGACCACCGACCGCCGACCACCAGCCAGCCAACCAGCAAACCAACGAACCAAAAGGAATCTCTGTTCACCCCGGTGCGAGCGAGAGGGTTCTGTGCGGGAGTCTGCGACGTGGCTTGAGCGAGCGCGGTTTGGTTGTTCCAAATGAGCGAGTTCAAACGGGTCGCAGGCCCCCGCACAGGAGGGTCCCGCTTGTGCAGGGGTGTGCAGAGCTTCCTTAACCCCTTTTCAAACCCTCCGACGTTGTTCGTTGATGAAGGAAGCCTGCAAACAACAACCGGAGCACCAAGATGAGCAAGCCACTTACCAGAACGAACGCTTTTCTCGCCGCCTTCGGCTTCTCACTGCTGCTGAGCGCGTGCGCTCCGCCGGAACCCGAGGAGCAGAAGCAGTCCGTAGAGATCGAAAAACGCCCACAAACCACCCAGCCCATACCCGAGCTGCGGCAACCTGCTGAAATGGAGCCGACTCGACGCGAATCCGATGCCGCCAAGGCCTACGGCATCGCCGCCGAACAGGCCGCCGTCGGTGACCGCGCGATGCAGAACTTCAACCCGCTGCCGGCGAGCATCCGAATGCCGGATCGCCCAATCGACCGGGAGAACTACGCACCCTTCGACGAGAACCCGGTAAAGCTGGTCGCCGAGCATCCCGTCTCCACTTTCAGTATCGACGTCGACACCGGCAGCTACAGCAACGTCCGCCGGATGCTGCGCGAAGGCCGGCTGCCGCCCGAAGACGCGGTGCGGGTCGAGGAGCTGATCAATTATTTTTCCTACGACTACCCGGTGCCCGACAATAACGACACGCCCTTCAGCGTCAGCGTCGAACAGGCAGTCACGCCGTGGAACCCGAACACCCGGTTGCTGCAAATCGGCATCCAGGGCTATCGTCCCGATCCGGCAACCATTCCGGCCTCCAATCTGGTGTTCCTGCTCGACGTCTCGGGCTCGATGAACAGCGAAAACAAGCTGGGGCTGGTCAAGAACTCGCTGAAGATGCTCGCGCGCCAGCTCGATGCCGACGACCGGATCGCCATTGTGGTCTACGCCGGCGCCACCGGCGTGGTGCTCGAATCCACGCCCGGCGACCAGCATGCAACTATCGCTAACGCACTCGACCGCCTCTCGGCCGGCGGCCGAACCAACGGCGCCGCCGGCATCGAGCTGGCCTATGCACAGGCCGTTCAGGGCTTCATCGAAGGCGGCGTGAATCGGGTCATCCTGGCCACCGACGGCGACTTCAACGTCGGCACGGTCGACTTCGAAGCGCTCGAGGACCTGGCCGAGCGCAAGCGCGAAACCGGCATCGCGATCACCACGCTGGGCTTCGGCACCGGCAACTACAACGATCACCTGATGGAGCAGCTGGCCGACGCCGGCAACGGCAACTACGCCTACATCGACACGCTTTCCGAAGCGCGCAAGGTGCTGGTCGACGAGATGAACGCGACGCTGATGACGATCGCCAAGGACGTCAAGATCCAGATCGAGTTCAATCCGGACGTGGTCGCCGAATATCGTTTGATCGGCTACGAGAACCGGGTCCTGGAGCGCGAGGACTTCAACAACGACGCGGTCGACGCCGGGGAAATCGGCGCCGGGCACACCGTTACCGCGCTGTACGAAGTGGCGCTCAAAGGCGCCGGCGGCGAGCGCGTCGACCCGTTGCGTTACGGCGATGATTCATCGACGATGCGTGCAACCACAGCCGACGGGAAAACTCGCGAACTCGGCTTTTTGAAGCTCCGCTACAAGGCGCCGGGCGGCAACGTCAGCAAACTCATCGAGCAGCCCATAGCGCGCAACGCCGATGAAGCCACGTCGAACAACCTGGCGTTTGCCGCATCGGTCGCCGCCTTCGGCCAGCACCTTAAGGGCGGCAAGTACCTCGAAGGTTTTGGTATCGAAGACATTCACGACCTCGCCAGCCGAGCCAAGGGCGACGACCCGTTCGGCTACCGCGGCGAATTCCTGCAGCTGATTCGGCTGGCCGAAGGCTTCCAGGTGGCCGGGAACTGATCGTCTTCTGGTCGTTTGGTCGCTTTGTCGCTTCGTGGGTGGCGGTAGTCGCTTTCTTCGAGACGACGAAGCGGCCAAACGACCAAACGACAAGCGTAAGCTGACCCGATGACCGACCCGCGCACCGACGACGACCTGATGCTGGCTTTCGCCGGCGGCGCGCCGGATGCGTTCGAGGTGCTTTATGAACGCTATCGAAAGCCGCTGTACCGCTACCTCTACCACGCCGTCGGCGACAAAGCCGCGGCCGATGATCTGTATCAGGACGTCTGGTCGCGCATCATCGCCTCGGGCGAGAAGTTCCGGCGCGGCAACGGCTTCAAGCGCTGGGCGTTTCGAATTGCCCACAACCGGCTGGTCGACCACTGGCGCGCGCTGGGCCGTCAGCCCGGTATGGATGCCGATGCACTGGACACGGTGCCCGGCGACGGCCGCCAGGGGCCCGACGAAACGCTGGAAAGAGGCCGGCAGGCCGAACGCCTGCGTGCCGCATTGATGCAACTGCCGCCCGACCAGCGCGAGGCATTCTTGCTGCAGCAGGAGGCCGGTCTTTCACTGGCCGATATTGCCAGGCGCGAAAACGTCGGCAGAGAAACCATCAAGAGCCGGCTGCGCTACGCGGTCGGAAAACTCAGGGGAATGCTGGAGCCGGGCCCGGAGGCGGCCGGAAAATGACCGAACAGCGAAACGACAAGCACGATGCCGCGCTGGAGGCGCTCTACCGGGAGGCCGGAGACGTCGAACCCGATGCCGGGCTGGACCGGATCATTCGCGCCCGGGCCGATGAGGCCGTCCGCAACGGGCGCTCATCGAATCGGCTTCCGTGGCTCGGCGGTCTGGTCACCGCCTCGGTCGCCGTTGTCGCGATTGCCGTGGTGCTGCAGCAGACGCCGCCGGCCGGTCCGGTGCCTTCAATCACTGCACCGCCGAGCGAGGATGCCGGCGCGTTCATGGCGCCGTCCGTCGGCGCCGAGGCAAGGCTGGAGTCAGAATCGCGCGAAACCCGGCCCGTCCTCGACGAGATTCGCAAAATGCAGTCGTCGTCCGAAGCCGCCGAAGCCGAGCCGTCGCCATCCGCATCCGCACTTAACGCTCGCGGCCGGTCCTTGAATCGGGCAACCCAAGCAGTGGAACAACGCAATACCCGGCAATCGCCTATGGAAAAGTCCCAGGACAATGTTGCAGAAAAAGACAGCCTCGGTGACGAACAATCGGAAAATGCCGCCGAACCTGCGCGATCACCTGTCGCGGAAATCGCAGAGAATCCTGAGTTGATGCTGGCGCGGATAGAGATGTTGATCGCAAACGAGGAAATCCAGCGCGCCCGCGACCTGCTGGAGGCCTTCCGCCAAAAATATCCCGAATACACGATCCCGAAGAAAATCCGGGAGACCGTTGCGCCGGAGTGAGCAGACCTGCCCCATCCAACGTCATCGGCAACCCGGTTTCATCGCAATGGGGGATTCGCTTGACCTGCCCCTTCAACGACTCGGACCCGGACACACGCGCCGATCTTCGCAGATGCAAGCCAGCCGGGTTCGATTTTCCCTGAGCCTTTAACCCTGAGCCTTGAACGGGTCGCCAGGGAAACGATCCCAAGGCCCGCTGGAAGGCCGGAACAAAGCCGGAGCCCGGTGCTCCCGCCTATTTGAAGTGCGATTTGAAGTAGTTGAAGGAATTGCCCAGCGCCTTCCACGCATGCTCGGCCTCGTCCTTGAACTGCTGCCACTTTTCTTCACCGGCGGCTTCGGCTTCGTCCATCTTGCGCTTGGCCTCGCGGCGCTTTTCGCGTAGATCGTGCAGGCGGTTTTCGTATTCCTTCTTCGCTTCGCCCTCCAGCTTGTCGCCCCGCTGCTTGAGATCCTCGATCTGCTTATCGAGATCATCGAGACCGTTCTTCATTTTTTCGATGAATTCATTACGCGTTTGACTGGCCATTCGAGACTCCTTGCTGTTGCATTTACGGGCTGCTGCATTAACGAGCGACGGCCGAGATTCGTCCGTCCCACATTTAGTAGATTCGTGCCACAGTCGTGGTTTTCAAGCCGTGCCGCATCGGAACACCGACGCGATACGACGAACCAGCCACCGCGTATATCGTCGATAAGCTGCACAGATCGGTGTAACCTGAGGCGCCTGAGTTTCCACTCCGTCGTGACCGGATCAACAGGAGGAAGTACCCGCAATGGCCGAAATCAAGTTCTACACCAATCCCCGCTCGCGCGGCCGCATGATCCGCTGGATGCTCGAGGAAGTCGGCGCCGACTACGACCCCGTCTACCTCGAGTACGGATCGATGAACGCCGAGGAATATCGGCACATCAATCCGATGGCCAAGGTGCCGGCAATCGTTCACGGCGCCAACATCGTCACCGAATGCGCCGCCATCTGCGCGTACCTCGCAGACACGTTCCCCGATGCCGGCCTGGCGCCGCCGCCCGATGCTCGCGCCGACTACTACCGCTGGCTGTTCTTTGCCGCCGGCCCTCTGGAGGGCGCAATCATCAACCAGGCGCTTGGCGTGGAACTCGAGGCCGAGCAGAAGGGCTTCGTCGGCTACGGCGACATGGGCCGGGTACTCGACACGCTGGAACAGGCCGTCGGGAAGCACAAGTTCATCACCGGCGACGACTTCAGCGCCGCCGACGTCTACCTGGGCGCGCAGTTGAGCTTCGGCCTCCAGTTCGGTACCGTCGAGAAGCGCAAGACCTTCGAGGATTACGTCCAGCGCGCCACCGATCGCGA
>DATGCS010000323.1:0-3373 GCA_035311685.1 Wenzhouxiangellaceae bacterium | reverse complement strand
GAAACCCGTTGGACTCCGGATATCAGATTCTGAATCGCCGAACGAGATCGTCGTAGGCGTCTATCCGGCGATCACGGAAGAACGGCCAGATGCGCCGTACGGTTTCGGAACGCTTGCAGTCGATCGTGCAAACAACCACTTGGCTGGATGTGCCGGCCTCGGCCAGCACATCGCCCTGGGGACCGCAAACGAAGCTGTGACCCCAGAACTCGGCGTTGTAGGTGCCGCCGGAGCGATCCGGCTCGAAGCCGACCCGGTTTACGGATGCGACCACAAGGCCGTTGGCGACCGCATGCGATCGCTGGATAATGCGCCACGCGTCGAGTTGCCGGCGCGCTTCCGCTTCTTCGTCGGCAGCATCAAAGCCAATAGCCGTGGGATAGAGCAGAATGTCGGCCCCGGCCAGCGCCATGAGTCGGGCCGCTTCCGGGTACCACTGGTCCCAGCACACGAGTACCCCGAGGCGGCCGATCGAGGTATCGACGGGCTCGAATCCGAGATCGCCGGGCGTGAAGTAGAACTTTTCGTTGTAGCCCGGATCGTCCGGAATGTGCATCTTGCGATAGACGCCGGCCAGGCTGCCGTCGGATTCCAGCACCAGGGCCGTGTTGTGCGCCAGCCCGGGGGCGCGATGCTCGAAGATGCTGCCGACGACCACCAGCTTGTAGTCGGCGGCAGCCTCTGCCAGCAGCCGGCGCGTGACGCCGTCCAGCGGCTCGGCCAGGTCGAACAGCGCAGGGTCCTGATACTTGCAGAAATATTCGGTCGCATGGAGTTCGGGCAGCACGACCAGCTGTGCGCCGCGCGCCGCAGCCTCGGCAATGCCGTCCAGCGTCGCGGTGCGATTGGCGTCGATATCGGCGCCCATCGCATGCTGGACCAGGCCAATGACAAGCTCGTCGCGTGTCATGCCAGCGCCGCCGGAATCTGCATGCTTGCGCAGTGCGGTCCGCCGCCCTGGCCGATCAGCGTCCGGGCATTGATCGACTTCGCGATCCGGTCGGGAAAAAGTTCCGACAGCAACTGCAATGCGTGTCCGTCGCCTCGGCTGCCGAACGCCGGCACCAGGACCGCTCCGTTGAGCAGAACGAAGTTGGCGTAGCTGGCCGCCAGACCGGGATCGATGTCGTCGGCACGAGGCAGGGCGATCAGGCGGTACGGCCGGCCCTGCGCGGTTCGGAGCAGCTCGAGCTGGCCGTTGAGCGCCCGCGTGCTCGATGAGTCGGCCATGGTCTGAAACACGATGGTTTCGCGATCGGTGAAGCGCGCCAGGGTGTCTATATGGCCGTCGGTATCGTCTCCGGGCAGCGGGGCCATATCGATCTCGAGCAGGTGGCCGGCATTCAGCCAGGTCTTCAGCTCATGGTCGATTTCCGCGTCGTCCAGATGCGGGGCCCGCGTGCGCATGCAGTGGCGGTTGATCAGGACGGTGCCGTCGCCGTCGCAATCGATGGCGCCCCCTTCCAGTTCAAACAGAGACTGCCTGAAATCGAAATCAGCGAACAGCTCATGGCGCGCCAGCATCGAGTTGACCCGATTGTCCAGGCGTGCGTCGTGGCGACCGCCCCAGCCGTCGAAGTAGAAGTCCAGCGCAAGGCGCTGGCCGGCGCTGCACAGGGTGATGGGTCCGAAATCACGGCACCATGTGTCGTTGTAGCGCATCTCGATATAGTGGAGTCCGGGTCGGTTGCCCAGTCGCTCGCGCACGTCGTGGTCTTCAGGCGGTATCATCAGTATCACGCTCTGAAATTCCAGCGCCGTGAAGATGAACCCGGCATATTCGTGCTGGATTTCGTCGAGCACATCGCGCCAGTCGCCGCCGGCGAACGGCCAGGCCAGAAGGATCGCGCTCTGCGGCTCCCATTCGCCGGGCAACCGATAGTCCACCGGGTGCATGGCGTGGAATCAGCCGTTCGGTCGGTTGCCGGAGGACAGCACGGCGCCGTGATTCAGCACGCTCTCGATGACCAGGTCGTGTTCGAAATACACGCTGTAATCGTCATACAGCCAGCGCGAGATCGGCGGCTCCCCGACCGGCGCGCGACGCTCGTTGGGGTTGCCGTAACGCTGCTCGACTTCGCTCTTGGTCAACCCGTTCTCGGGCAAATCGCGCTGCATCCGCTCGCGAACTTCCTCTATCAGCAGCACGTCGGCTGCGACCGTGCCGGCGGTGACCAGTAATGCAATGACGGCAATCGACTTGAATGTGTTGCGGAACATGTCCGACTCCTGTACTGATTTCCGACTGCGACCGGTTCGTCGGCCGAGCCCGGCGGCCCCTTGATTTCGCGATGAAATATTAGCATACGGGCGTCCCGAAGGACGCCCGAGGCAAAGGCTCAAAGACAGGATTGCGGCCGAGATGAACCGTGGTCCGGAATGCCGCGGGGGCGGCCTAGGAATCCGTGGCCCGGCGGCGAAACCAGATCGACCCTGCCAGGAACAGCATTCCGATGGCCACGCCGATCCACATCTCCCAGGAGACGAAGGCGTTGCCGATGGATTTGAAGCTCATCAGCATCTCTTCTCTCGGTACGAAACTGGGCGCGGTCTGCGATTCGGTGACGATCTGCTCCCACTCGATACTGGCGGGCATGACGCCTCGGCCGATGCGCTCCAGGATCACCCAGAGCAGGTTGAAGTCCGGCAGGCGGAAGTTCGAGAAAAAGCTCCAGAAATGCTGGAACATGCCGATCAGCACCGGCACCAGCACGGCGATCAGGATCGGCAATCGCGGCGCCCAGGACGAGCAGAACATCAACCAGGCGTAGATCGGCAGCAGCCAGAGAGACTGCACCAGGCTGCCTAGCAGCGTCACGGCCCACACCTTTGGCAGGTTGGCCGGGGCCCACACCTCGGTGAAGATATTGATGTCGGCCATCAGGCCGTAACCCGAAGCGATCAGCACCAGCGACAACTGGATAAAGGCGATGCCGCCCAGGTACATGATGGGGGCGGCCACCATGGCGGTCAGGATCTTGGAGGTCACTGTCATCCGGTCGGAGACCGGCAACGATTTCCAGAACAGGATGGAGCGATCGCGCCGGTCGTCGTAGAGACTTCCGGCCAGATAGAACACGACGACCAGGAACATGATCTGGTGAAACAACGACCCGGCCGAAAACATGACGCCGGCCGCCATCAGACGCTGCTGGGCGTCGTCCATCTGGGCATACATGCGGATGCCGTCGATGGTGAAGACCTGCTCGTTGTCGACCTTCGCGCCGATGATCAGCAGCAGGACAGTCACCAGAAGAATGAATCCGGCGATGATAAGGGGCGTCCACTTGAACGCGACCGGGCTTTCCCAGATTTCGCGCCGGATCAGGACCCAGAGTCTCGAGAACATATGCTGATTCATGCCGCTTTCCCC
>DATGCS010000322.1:0-2213 GCA_035311685.1 Wenzhouxiangellaceae bacterium | reverse complement strand
GACACGCGCCGCCCGATGCTCTACAGCGTTTTCTCGTATTGGGCCATCGGACTTTCGACGGGCTACTGGCTTACCTTCGAACGCGACTGGGGCGCCGCCGGCATGTGGGTCGGGCTCATCGCCGGCCTGACCGTTGCGGCGGTTCTGCTGGGCGGACGTTTTATTCGCCTGTCCAGGGGCTGGCAATCGACCGGGCAGACAGTCCCCTGAATCAGAGCCCCCTGACTTTCGGCCCTTGCCGGGAATGCCGATTCGACTCACGATATATCATCGCTCTCGTCAGCAAGAGCACAGTGCCGAATTAATTGGCACAATGCGATGGTCTCGGTGCGGGATCGATTGATTCAGTATTGACCCGCATCGGCGATGATTCGAAAAAACTCAACTCAAATCCGGGCAACAAGCCAATGACGGACCAAAAAAAGGGAAATTTTCTGCTGCGCATCTGGCGCGGCTTCTGGAACGGGCTTACGGCCTTTCGCATGGCGGTGTTCAACATCCTGTTCCTGATCGTGCTCGCGCTGGTGGTGCGCTTGCTGCTCGGCCCCGGTGACGTCATCGAACTCGACAGCGACACCACGCTGGTCATCTCACCCAAAGGCCTGATCGTAGAGCAGTACACCGGCTCGCCATCGGAACGTGCGCTCAACGAGGCGCTGGGCCAGCAGTTGCCGGAAACGCGGCTGCGCGACATCGTGCGCGCACTCGAGCTGGCGGCCGAAGACGACGATATTGCCCAGGTGCTCATCAGCACCGACAACCTGCTGGGCGTCGCGCCGGGTACCTTCAGCGAGCTGTCTGCGGCATTCGACCGGTTCCGTCAAGGCGGCAAGCCGGTGCTTGCCTACGGCAGCAATCTCGGCCAGAGTACCTATGGTCTTGCATCGCTGGCCGACGAGGTCTGGCTGAATCCCGATGGTGTCCTCATGATCGAAGGCTACGCCTATTATCGCAATTACTTCAGCGAAGCTCTGCAAAAGCTCAAGGTCGATGTCAACCTGTTCCGGGTCGGCGAGTTCAAGTCGGCGATGGAGCCGTTCATCCGTGATTCGATGTCCGAGTCCGACCAGGCGGCCGCCGAGTATTTCATCGGCGGGCTGTGGCAGGAATATCTCGAGATCGTCGCCGGTCATCGCGGCATGCCCGTTCAGCGGCTGCTGGACGTGGCCGAGAACATGGTCGAGTTGCTCGAGCGTGCCGACGGAAACCCGGCCCGGATGGCTTTGGATGCCGGGCTGGTCGACCAGCTGCTGACGCGTCCGGCTGCGCGAACTGCGCTTGCAAATCGGGGTGCGGCCGACGAAGACGGTGGCTTCCGCCAGATCGGCATGCGCGACTATCTCAAGGTGCCGCGCCCGCTGGATCTCGACGGCGACCGGGTCGGCATCATCGTCGCCCAGGGGGCGATCACCGAAGGCAACCAGCCGCCGGGCACCATTGGTTCGGAATCGCTTTCCAAGCTGCTGCGCAAGGCGCGCCGCGACGACGACATCAAGGCCGTTGTCCTGCGCATCGATTCCGGCGGCGGCAGTGCGTTTGCATCCGAAGTGATCCGCCAGGAAATGCTCGCGCTTAAGGAATCCGGCAAGCCGGTGGTCGTCAGCATGGCCAATGTCGCAGCCTCCGGCGGCTACTGGATAGCGATGGGTGCCGACGAGGTCTGGGCCTATCCCAACACCATCACCGGCTCGATCGGCATCTTCGGGTTTCTGCCGACGTTCCAGGATTCGCTGGACGCTATCGGCGTGCATACCGACGGCTTCGGCGTGACGCCGCTTTCGGGCGCCTTCCGGGTCGACCGCGAGCTGCCCGAGTCGGCTCGCAAGGTCATCCAGTCGGTGATCGAGCACGGTTATTCGCAGTTCATCGGTCTGGTGGCCGAATATCGCGGGATGACCACCGAGGAGGTCGACGGCATCGCGCAGGGCCGGGTCTGGACCGGCACCCAGGCGCGCGAGCGGGGCCTGGTCGACCAGTTGGGCACCCTTGAGGAAGCCGCGGCCTCGGCGGCGCGTATCGCCGGCGTGGCCGACGATTACGAGACAACATATGTCGCACCGTCGATGAGTCCGTTCGAGCGATTCTTTGCCAATATGGGCGCACAGGCGCTGGCCTGGTCCGGCCTGGAGCGTGTCGTCTCCCGCGCCGCCTGGTGGCCGGGCGCTGACTTATACCGCAGCCTGCTCGGTCAGTTCGCCGAAATCAGCGCCGCC
>DATGCS010000321.1:0-6111 GCA_035311685.1 Wenzhouxiangellaceae bacterium | reverse complement strand
CTTGAGTTTAGGCGACCTGCACTTAGTGGTGCAAGCGGCGTTGTTGAATGGTCCTTCGTTTTATTTCGTCTCGTTTTGCCAGGATTCGGTTACCTCAACGGCAGTGGACATTACCCAAGGCGGGGCCTAGGTCCTGCAGGGTCCACCATCTTATTGATAGCTATGGGTTTCATGCCTGAGCGACCCATAGATTACGTGTCGGGGGTCGGGGTCGGCCGACGTGCCACCCGGTCAGGACGGCCGCTTCCGCTTCTACAACAGCTAGCGCGGGCAGGCAGGTCTCCGATCAGGTCTACTGCGGGATAATCAGTAGCGCCGGCGGATCCGATGTTGCAGTGAACTTACGAGTTTCTTCGCAGACGGGCAGGTGGGCAACTGAGCAAAATACGATCTCCCTCGCGAAACTTGCTGATCGCTTTGTGTGCGGTCAACTCTGCGACCCGGCGCGCTGTATCAGCTGGCGATTTCGCCTTCGTAGAAACGCGCGACGGAAGTAGACCCAAAGCCCGCTAACGGCCAGGTAAACACCGCCCAGCGCAACGATAAACAGCAAGAGCCGGTATCCCGGCCAACCGGTCTTGCCGGAATGCAAAGGATAAATCAGGTTGTAGACGCTCGGCCCCGGGCCGGTTTTGGTCGCGTCGACACGCCCGAGAATCTCGCCGGTCGATGGATTTATGGAAAGATAGCTTCTTCCGTTCGGGTGAAGCTCACCGGGGTTTTTCAGTCGCATGCTGATCGGCTTGTCCGCCGATTGCGGCAGCGAAATCATCCTGACGGCGGCCTCCGGGAACGATTCCCGGGCAGATGCCAGCACTGCCGACCAGTTGATATCGCCGGAAACTTCTTCGATATCAATGGCAGGGGGGCGGAGCTCTTGGGTGCTGCCCGGAATCATCTTCAAAAGAGCCTCCGTCTGCTGGTTAAACACCATTCCGGCACCCGTCAGAAGCACGAGTAGCAGGCCCAGCCCCACGATTGCGCCTTGAGCGGCATGCGAACCGAGCAATTCGTGTGTTTTCGTGCTCTTGGGACGCCATTTTCGAAGCTTGAAGACTTTCCTCCGACGCCACCACAAGGGCAGCCCGCTCTTGACCATGACGATAAGGAGCAGTGCGGCAAAACCGGTGATGAGGTGTCCGGGCTCTCCGGCCAGCAGGTGAACATGCAGCTCGAACAGGAACGAGTAGACGCTGTGAAGCGGCAACCAATGTGCAATCAGCGACCCGTCATCGGCCGCATGAAAAGACTGTCCTTCGTTGAGGTGATATAGCGTGATTGCAGGTAGCCCCTCGCGCGGAAACGCGATCGTGCCGACCGGCCAGGCGGCCGAATCGAGCGCAGCGGCGAGGGCCGCAGGCTCGACTTCAAGATCCTGAAGCTCTTCTCTGAGCTCGGGCATGCGCCACTGATGATACTCGTCGATCCACAGTAGGAGTGCGCCGCTGCTGGCGATGACCACCAGCAGCAGAGCCAGGCTCAATCCAATATACCGATGTATGTTGACCAGCGCTTGCATTGAGGTTAAATCTAGAAGCTGGCGCGCCAACTCAAACTCAACGTGCGGCCTATCCCTGCAAAGAAAGTGTCATTGCGCTGGCCGGTCTCAACTTGAGAAAAGTAGGTTACATAATCTTCATTGAATAAATTGTCGATCCCCAGCCCGAAACGGCCGAGTCCGGCTTCCCAATTAACGATGGCATCGAACAGCGTGAATCCGTCGAAATCTGCGTTCGTGGGCGCGCCGGGCCCACTGAAAGTCCGGTCTTCAAAATGTGAGGCCTGAACCCGCAAAGAAAGCCGATCGGAAAGGTTGCCCTGAAAGTAGATGTTCAGGCGATCGGGCGCAATGTTCAGGCCATCGAGATCGCTATCGACGCGGCCGTCGGCATTCGTATCCACCCGACCGTCTGTGCGCGCATAATTTCCTCCCACCGAAATGTTTCTGTTGACGGCGTAGTCGAACGAAAGCTCGAAGCCATCGATTTCTGTGCGCTGGCGCAGAACTTCGAATATGCCGGAATCATTGAGGCGAAGTCTCGATCCGTTATCGGCCTGAGACTCGAAGTAGGCCGCTCGGGCTCGGAAGATACCGTTGTCAAACTCCAGCCCCAGTTCCTGGTTGTCCGTGACGATCGGCTCGACCCGAACAAGTGTGGAGACGCTCTGTCCCGGTACGCTGACCCCCCGAAGCACTCGCCCGACATCCGGCATCGTGAAGCCCTCGTTGAAGGAGGCATAAGCGCTCCAGTCGCCGGCAAAGTCCCAGATTATGCCCGCGTTCAGCAAGGTTTCGCTGAACTCGGGACTGCCGCCCTCCACGAAGGTACTGTTTGCCGCTGCAATGGTGGTGAAGTCGTCGACCTCCAGTGTCGCATCCTCATAGCGCAGGCCTCCGACCACATTGATTGAGTCGGTCGCTGACCATGTCCCCTGGACAAAGGGCGCCAATGTCTCGAAGCGGGTTTCCGGAACCCATTTCCGCCCACTCCTGGCCAGGACCTGCGCCGATTCATCACGGAAGAAATCAAGACCAAGCGCGAAGTTGGAGTCACGCTCGTCAAGCGGCCGCGACCAGGTCATTTTCAGTCCGTTCTTGTCGGAAACCACCGCGGACTGATCGAGGAAGGGATCCCCGTTTGGGGTGAGCCGAAAGAAGCCTCCGAAGGTGCCGCCCTCAAAAAGTCCATCGAACGACTGATCGAAAAGCTGGGCCGAAAAGCTTCCCCCGAAGAGGCGTTCGTGTCGAAAGGTCAGCGAGGCCGTTGTCACCTCGTTGCGTGCGGGATCCCCCACGTCCTCCGAGGGGTCACCGGCGACCGTTCCGCTAAGAATTCCGGCATCTCGATCACCGGCAACAGCGCGAAAGTCGCCGTTCCGCTCCAGGTCGAAATCGGTTGCCATGAACGTCAGATCGGCATCGCTGTTGATCTGCCAGGCGGCCTTCACAAAGAGGCTCACGGTTGTTGAGTCCATGATATCTCCTTGAGTCGGATACAAACCCACCGCGTCGCCGTTGGCATCGAAAAACAACCCCCGCTCAAACAGCGACGCCCCAAAGCTGAACTCGAAGTCGCCGAACCTCCGTCCAGTAATCGCACTGACCTTGTAGCCGAATCCATCGGAATCTAAGTCGTCCGGCGCCGTGAAGCGCGTATTGAGCGTGGTCTCCCAGTCGCCACTTGAACTCGGGGAGCGCGTCAGCATTGAAATCACGCCGCCGGTTGCGCCAACACCCTGTATGGCGTTGGAGCCGTTGATCACCTCGATGCGTTCAATGAAATCTAGATCGATGAAGTGACCATCACGCTGGCCGTCTCTCAGGGCGTTGTGCTGAGGGACGCCATCGACCAGATAGAGCGGGTTGCGGCCTCGAAGGGATTCTGCGCGTCCGGTCAGCTTCTGCAAGCTCGGGCCGAAACCGGGGACCGTATTTTCCAGAACGCTCGCCAGATCATCATTGAGGAGCTGCTGCAGCTCAATCTCTTCCTTCTCGATTACGGTGACTGTGCCGGGAATCGCAGAGGCGGGTTGTTCGATACGTGCAGCTGACACAATGATGCGGTCGCGCTCGGACGATTCCTCTTCTTCTACATCCTGTGCAAACGTCATACTTGCACTTAATCCGATGAATGCGCTTACGAGTGAAAGGGACAATTTGTGCATGGTTCGATTCCTTACTGTTTCCATGGTGGCGTCTGATTAACGCAACGCTTTCGATAAACTGGACGGATTTAAATGGAGAAACAAATCAACGGTTCTTCGTGTGCCTTTTTCTATTGCTGATAAGTCAGCGCCAGGGCGCTTGAGGAATTCCCTCCGGCATTGAGCAGAATCGGGGCCGCTGATCGGGGTATGCGAAATTCGACTAGATCAATGCGATCTCACCAAGTGACATCCTGAAAGGCCTTTATCGCCGTTCTTGCTCGTGGTAGAGGGCTGACCCGGAAAAAGCGGCTGTTCCGACTGGATTTTAAGAATCAGTCTTTAAACGGCTCAGCGCTTTCCAGGTAGGTATCACCGAGCTTTCGCGCAAGCCCGATATCTGCACCCTCGGAGGCAAGATGCAGAGCCTCCAGCTGTGCTGCAAGCTGGTCGTATTCCTCTTCTATTCGTTCCAGTGCGTTTTCCAGCGTGTAGGTCAATTTATGGATGGAAGCCATGTCGGCCATGGAAATTTCTTCTTTGGAAAGAATTTCGGCCAACCGCCGGTTGCCTTCCGAAAAATTGCTACTGGCCTGCTCTAGCGTCTCAGACGCCTTTCCCGAGAAATGATCCGGGCGATCGTCGGCGTACACGTTGCCGACAAAGACCGACATTAGAAGGCTGAGGGTCACGGCGCGAATCGACTGCATGGGAACTCCCTTTTTCATCGACCTAAGTCTCTCTTTTTTTATGTATCCAACTCGAAAAAGTACCGACCCCGTTGCATGACCGGCCTGTTCATTGAGGCTGATCATCACGCATGCGGACCTCGAATCTTGAATGCGGATACTAACGCAAACGATAATCATTGTCAACACGGCCCGGAGTCGGTAGATGTCGAAGATCTCGGGCTGCAGGTTCAAGTCCTGTAGATTTCGCAATTTTTCCGTGGCACCGCCGGCGATGGTTTCGCGCGCAACGTCATGCGATCATTACAGATATGCCGCGTATCGACAGACGTCGGCAGCGCTGGCTATACGCTCCACTTGCCCATCAATCCAGACCATGGAGAATGCAATGCGAAACATCTCGTCGACTAACGGAATCGGTTTTGTGCCTGGCGCAACTCATGCAATGTTGCTGGCCGTGATCCTGATCTTGGCGTCACCGGCGGGCGCCGAGACCGGTCAGCAATCAGCGCGACTGAAAGCCGAGGATTTGTTCGAGCTGCAGTACGCGACCGACCCCCGGGTTTCGCCCGACGGCCGCCGGGTGGCCTATGTGCGCGCAATCAACGACGTGATGATCGACGACACGCGCGGCAATATCTGGATCGCGGCGGCCAACGGCAGCGACCACCGGCCGCTGTTTTCGGGCAAGTCCAGCTACTCGTCACCGCGCTGGTCGCCCGACGGCGAGCGTCTGGCCTACATTGCCAAGGCCGGCGACAAGCCGCAGCTTCATGTGCGCTGGATGGAAAGCGGCGAAAGCGCGCTGGTGACCAACCTGGTCGAATCGCCGTCGTCGCTCGTCTGGTCGCCGGACGGTACGCAGATCGCGTTCACCATGCGCGTTGCGGCAGAAAAGCCTTCGCTGGCCGAGCCGCCGAAAAAGCCCGAAGGCGCCGAGTGGGCGCCCGAGGTTACGGTCATCGACAGCGTGGTCTACCGCTTCGACGGGCGCGGCTACGTCGATCCGGGCTTCGAGCATGTCTTTGTGGTGCCGGCCGACGGCGGCAGTGCGCGCCAGATCACATCCGGCGACTTCGACCACTCGGGACCGCTGGCCTGGACCCCCGACGGCGAGCGCATCGTGTTCTCGGCCAACCGCTCGGACGACTGGCAGTACGAACGCACCGAGCGCGATCTGTATTCCGTCGGGATCGACGCCGGCGGCCTGGTTCAGCTGACCGACCTGCCCGGCATCGAGCGCTCTCCTTCGGTGTCGCCGAACGGCGACCGGATTGCATTTGAACGCGAAGACCACCAGGGCCGGCAGTATTCGATCGCCCGCGTGGCGGTGGTGGATTCGGACGGTTCGGATCTCGAAATCCTGACCGGCGACCTGGACCGCTCGGCCGAGGGACCGAGCTGGGCCGCCGACGGCTCGGGCGTCTATTTCCACTTCGACGACCGGGGCGAGCGCAACGTCGGTTTTGTTTCTACCGGTGGCCAGGTACGCACGGTGGTCGAAGGGCTGGGCGGCACCACCATCGGGCGACCCTACATCAGCGGCGAGTATTCGGTGGCCGACAATGGCGCGATCGCCTATACCGCCGGCTCGGCGCAACGGCCGGCAGACCTTTTCGTCAAGCGCGCTCGGGGGGAACCGCGTCGCCTGACCCGCCTCAACGAGAACCTGCTTGGTCATCGCGACCTGGCCGAAGTCCACGAAATCGTCTACGAATCCTCGGTCGACGGCACCGAGATCCAGGGCTGGTACCTGACGCCGCCCGGTTTCGACCCG
>DATGCS010000320.1:0-4397 GCA_035311685.1 Wenzhouxiangellaceae bacterium | reverse complement strand
CGACTGATGGATCCGATCATCCTGTTTTTCCTGCTCGGCCTGATCGCCGGGCTGCTGAAGTCCGAGCTCAGGCTGCCGTCGGCGGTGTACGAGTTCGTCAGCATCCTGCTGCTGCTGTCGATCGGGCTCAAGGGCGGCGTCGAGCTGGCGCGCCAGCCTTTCCTGGATCTGCTGCCGGATATCCTGGCGGCGATCGCCATGGGCGTGTTTCTGCCGCTTGTAGCCTTCCCGGTGCTGCTGCTTGTCGGTCGCTTCAAGCGGGTCGACGCCGCATCCATCGCGGCGCACTACGGGTCGGTCAGCGTGGGCACTTACGCGGTGGCGGTCGCCTGGCTGGCGTCGAACAACATTGCCTTCGAAGCCCAGATGCCGGTGCTGCTGGTTGTGCTGGAAGTGCCCGCCATCCTGGTCGGGATCATGCTGGTACGGGGCCGAAAGAGCGATACCCGATGGGGGGAAGTGATGCACGAGGTCTTCCTCGGCAAGGGCATCGTGCTGCTGATCGGCGGCCTTTTGATCGGCTGGTTGTCCGACCCTGAGGCGCTGGCGTCCATCGAACCGCTGTTTTTTGATCTGTTCAAGGGAATTCTTGCAGTGTTTTTGCTGGAGATGGGGCTGATCACGGCGACTCGGGCTGGTAGCCTGCGTCAGTATGGCTGGTTCCTGATCGCCTTCGGCATCGTGATGCCGCTGTTCGGCGCGCTTGTCGGCGGGGCGCTGGGTCTGGGGCTTGGCCTGTCGCCCGGCGGAACCCTGTTGTTGGCCACCCTGGCGGCCAGCGCCTCGTACATTGCGGTGCCCGCTGCCATGCGTATTTCGGTACCCGAGGCCAATCCCACGCTTTCACTCACGGCGTCTCTGGGCGTCACGTTCCCGTTCAACGTGCTGGTCGGCATTCCGCTGTACTGGCGTTACGCCGAATTTCTGCACACGCTCCCCGGAGGTGGATGAGTCATGGGCCAGGATTTCAATGATGACCGCCCGTACGTGCTCAAACTCTTGACGGTAGTGACCGAGAGCGTGCTCGAGCCCCAGCTCGTGCGCGACATCGAGCGGCTGGGCGCGCGCGGCTACACGATCACCAATGCCCGGGGCAAGGGCAATCGCGGCGTGCGCGAGGCCGGCTGGGAAACCGAAAGCAACATCCGGCTCGAGGTGGTCTGCGACGAGGCCACGGCGCGGCGTATCGCGTCGCACCTGCAGGCGCGCTATTACGACAACTACGCCATGATCCTGCTCCTCGGCGATGTAGAAGTGTTGCGTCCGGAAAAGTTCCAGACGTGATTGGCCGGAAATGATTCGGTTAAGCGACAGCCCGGCCGGCCTAGACCGCGCCGCGGCACTGCTTCGCGCCGGCAAGCTCGTGGCGTTTCCAACGGAGACCGTCTACGGGTTGGGTGCCGACGCAGGCAATCCCGAGGCCGTGGCCGCAATCTTTCGCGCCAAGGGCAGGCCGGCAGATCATCCTGTGATCGTTCATCTGCCATCGGTCGATGTGCTGCCTCAATGGGCGGCGGATATTCCCGACTCGGCGCGCCGGCTGGCCGGCATGTTCTGGCCCGGTCCGCTGACGCTGGTGCTCAGGCGCGCGCGAGGCGTACCGGATGCAATTACCGGCGGACAAGACACCGTGGGTCTGCGGGTGCCTGGAAACCCGGTTGCACTGGCCTTGCTGCGAGCGTTCGGCGGTGCGCTGGCCGCGCCCTCGGCCAACCGATTCGGGCATATCAGTCCCACCACGGCCGATCACGTTGAGCAGGAATTCGGCGACGAGGTCGCCGCGGTTGTCGACGGCGGACGTTGCAGCGTGGGCGTGGAGTCGACGATCCTGGACCTGACCGGCGATCGGCCGAGGCTGCTCCGGCCCGGCATGATCCGCGTCGATGCCCTGGAGGCCGAACTCGGCGAGCCGCTGGTGCGGATCCGGGACGAGGACGGCCCGCGTGCGTCCGGACGACTGTCATCGCATTACGCACCCCGCGCCAGGCTGGAACTTGTGGCCGGCGATGCGCTGGACGCGCGCCGGCTTGCGTGCATCCGGGCCGGCGAGAGCGTTGTGGTTCTGTCCAGGCGTGTGTCGCCGCCAGCGGCCGAGGGAAGTTCATGGATCGAGATGCCGCGCCAGCCGGTCCAGTTTGCGCGGGCGCTGTATGCCGATCTGCGCCGCGCAGATGAAGGCCGGCCGGACCGGATACTGGTCGAGCTGCCGCCGGAGTCTCCTGGATGGGAAGCGATTTCGGACCGTTTGCGCAGGGCTGCGGCAAATGACCGTCTGCAGGATTGAGCAAGCCGGTCGCGACCGCCAGCGGTGCCGCCCTGCATTCGTTACATCAACGAAGTGATCAGGTAAGCGGTGTAGGCGATATATGCGGTCACCAGGAGCCCGCCTTCGATTCGATTGATACGGCCCTGGCCGCGGCGCCAGCCATGACCAAGCACAAACAGGGAAATCGTCAGAGCGGCCATGACCGGCAGGTCGCGGGACAGCACGGCGGGTTCCACGGTCATCGGGTGAATGGTGGCCGCGATGCCGACCACCGCGAGGGTGTTGAACATGTTCGAGCCGACGATGCTGCCCAGTGCAATGTCGTGCTCGCCCTTGCGCGCGGCGATCAACGATGACGCCAGTTCGGGTAGCGAGGTGCCGATGGCGATCACGGTCAGGCCGATCACAAGATCGCTGACACCGAAGCTCTGAGCAATCTCGACCGCCCCCCAGACCAGCAAGCGGGAACTGGCGATCAGCACTGCCAGTCCGATCACCAGCCAGATTGTCGCTCTTAAGGGCGGCATGGCGCGCTGGACCAGTTCCTGTTCGAATTCTGCGCCCATATTGTCTTCCGGCGCACGCGTCCCCTGCCAGATCGACCAACCCATCAGCGCCGCGAAGAGGCCCAGCAGCACGAGGCCGTCGATGCGCGAGATATCGCCGTCCAGCAACTGCCATGCCGCGATCAGCGTGACGGCCAGCAGTACCGGCAGTTCCTTTTTGAGAATGTCGGATTGCACGGCGATCGGACTGATCAGCGCCGTAATACCGAGGACCAGCGCAATGTTGGTGATGTTGGACCCATAGGCGTTGCCCAGAGCGATGCCGGGATTGCCCTGGGAGGAGGCCAGTGCGGAGACCAGAATTTCCGGTGCGGAGGTGCCGAACCCCACGATGACCAGGCCGATCAGCAGCGCCGGGACGCCGAAATGCCGCGCCACCGACGCGGCGCCCTCGACGAAACGGTCCGCGGACCACAACAGCAGGATGAGGCCGCATAGAACGGCCAGGCTTGCACTGATCATAAAACCCGAACAGCTTTAAGGGACGCCAATCCTATAGCAAGACGGTCTTTCGCTGTTCACCGGCCTGCAGTCGGCGTGTCGCCGATCTGGCGGCTACTCGCATTCGTAGCCGTGTTGCTCGAGTCCGGTCGTCAGGTGCTCGGCCAGCATGGGATGGGCGAGAAGATACTCGCCGGTTTGCTCATTCCAGGCATCTGCCGCGTAATCCAGTGCGTCTTGCCATTCGTCGAGTTCGTAATCTCCGCGTCCCAGCCAGAGCAAGCCGACGATCTGCTGCTGCTGATCCGGGTTGAGGTCCGCCACGACCGAACAGAATTCCTCCAGAATCGGATCCTCGGCATGGGGTTCGAGAATCTGCGACTGCCAGTCATCGTCCAGTGCCTGAGGTTCGTTTTCAATCGCTATTTCCTGCTGAGCGTGGAACTCGCGCGCAAGGTCGATCAGGCGACAAACGATTCCGGGGCTTACATCCAGCATGGAGGGCCTCTCGATTCATGGGGTTGATTTGAGGATATGCCGCCATGGTGCGATACAAGTTGACGGTCGTCAATAACCTGATCAACGGTGCGACGGTGGAATGAAACGGATTCGACTTCCGCCCGTGCAGGCTTGTCCAGATGTTCCTTATATAAAAAAGGGCCGACATTGCTGCCGGCCCTTCCGGGGATCTGGTGGAGGCGGCGGGAGTCGAACCCGCGTCCGCAAACCATCTGATCCTGGTTCTACATGCTTAGCCCGCTCGATTTTTTCTCGCCGTCATGCCGCCCGAGGGGCAGGGCATGCATGCCGGCCAGTTGCGGTTTGGTTTAACATCAGGCCCCGAAACTCGACCTGATGCGATCCTGCTAAATGATCTCCGGTCGGAAGCGCAGGCTCAACCGGCGGAGAGCAGGCTGGTTTTTAAGCAGCCAGTGCGTAGTTGTCGTCGTTGGCAACTAACAATTTGCAGCCAGGTTTTACGAGGGTTGCTGCCTCCTCGGCATGCCCCAGGGTACGTCCGATTCACGTCGAAGCCAGAACGCCCCCGGCGAAACAGCTTTCGCAGCTACTGCGCGACTGCCTGAAGGCGCCCGGAGGTGCTCAAAATCCTCATGTACCAACTT
>DATGCS010000319.1:0-3850 GCA_035311685.1 Wenzhouxiangellaceae bacterium | reverse complement strand
GTCACCGACGAGGACTTCCGCAACATCTACGGGCGCGATTTCACCGAGGACGACCTGCTGGAGGAAGACGCGTGAAACCTGGCAATGCTTGCTCTTGTCGGCCCGGACTTGATCCGGGGCCCAGCGGCTTTTCCGTCAGCGTCAAAGGCGCTGGGTCCCGGGTCAAGCCCGGGACGACAGAAAAGGGGCTGACGCCCGTAGGATCGGTCTCCGAACCGAGGTTGAATGATCGAAGTCATTCGGCGCAGGATGCGCCTCCCACAGAACCGGGGACGGCTCGATGACCATGCCCGCCCGCCCACCGCGCAACTGGGTGCTCGTGGCCGGGGTTACCGGGCTGCTGGTCGCGATGACCGTCTGGTCGGCCTACGGGATCGGATTCTCGCTGACTGAAATCCTGTGCAACATCGCGGGCGGCACGCGCCTGATCAGCGAATCCTGGCCGCCGGATTTCGGCTTCCTGCCGCGACTGGCCGAGCCGATGCTCGAGACCGTTTTCATCGCCATCATCGGCACAGTCGTCGGCGGCATCCTGGCCATTCCGGTGGCCGTGCTGGCCGCGCGCAACCTTTCGCCGGACAAGGTCACCTGGTTCGTCGACCGCAATTTCATGAACACCCTCAGGACATTGCCCGATCTGTTCTGGGCCATGCTGTTCGCCACCGCGGTCGGCTTCGGCCCGGTGGCGGGCGCGCTGGCGCTGAGCGTGTTCACCGTGGCGGTGATTTCCAAGCTGTATTCGGAATCGCTCGAATCCATCGACATGGGGCTGCCCGAAGCGATACGCGCGGTCGGTGGCAACTGGTTCCAGATGATCCAGTTCGGCGCCATTCCGCAGGCGCTGCAGCAATACGTCAGCTATGCGCTTTACGCTTTCGAGCTCAATATCCGGGCCTCCGTCGTTCTCGGTCTGGTCGGCGCCGGCGGCATCGGCATGATCCTCGAGACCCAGCGCGCCAATTTCGAGTACGAGCGCGTGACCATGATCATCCTGGCGGTGCTGGTGGCGGTGCTGATCATCGAGCAGGTCTCCGAATCCATCCGCAAGCGGCTGGCCTGATGAATACCACCCCTCACGAATCGCTGCTCAAGCATCCCGGACCGCCGATCGGCTTCAAGTTCACGGTCGCGCTCACCATAGCGATCCTGTTTGTGGTTTCACTTTACGCGATCGGGTTCACGCCGAAAACGATGCTGGAAGTGCCCGGCGGCGTGGCCGAGGTGCTTTCGTTCTTCTGGCCGGCCGACATGGCCTACGGCTGGGACCGCGTGCTGCCGGCAATCGTCGAGTCGATCCAGATCGCGTGGATCGGCACTATTATTGCTGCCATTCTTTCATTGCCCCTGGCGCTGTTCGGGGCGCGCACGCTGTTTCCGCGGATGGCGCGCGTGGTCAAGCTGATTTCGGCCACGGCGCGTGCGTTTCCCGAGATTCTGCTGGCGATCTATTTCGTGCCCATCGTCGGCCTGGGCGCGTTCGCCGGCGCGCTGGCGATCGGTATCTCGTCGGTCGGCATGTTGACCAAACTGGGTGCCGAGGTGGTCGATTCGCTGGACTTCGGCTCGGTCGAGGCGGTCGAGGCTGCCGGCGGGTCGCGCATCCAGGCGCTGCGCTGGGCGGTACTGCCGGCGGTGCTGCCGGAAATCATCGCCCACTGGCTGTTCCGGTTCGAGCTCAACATCCGCGCTTCGGCGGTGCTCGGCGTGGTCGGTGCCGGCGGGGTCGGCGGGGTGTTGCTCAACACGCTGAGATACCGCCACTTCGACAAGGCGGCGGCGGTGCTCATCCTGACCATCCTGGTGGTCCTGGCAATCGACACGATTTCCGGCGAGATCCGGCGCAAGATCATCCGCGGATAGGGCCGCGCGCCGGCTTCATCGTGCAACCCCAGACAACACAGCCCGCGTGAGCTACCCTAGCCCGATAATTTAATCCTGGGTAGACCGGCAATGGCCACTTACGACAACGTGCTGGACCTGATCGGCAACACGCCGATCGTGCGAATCAACCAGATCGATACCGGGCCCTGCGAGCTCTATGCCAAGCTCGAGTGCCAGAACCCGGGCGGATCGATCAAGGACAGGATCGGGCTGGTCATGATCGAGCAGGCCGAAAAGCGCGGCGATCTGAAACCCGGTGCGGTGCTGGTCGAAGGCACCGCGGGCAATACGGGTCTGGCGCTGGCGCTGGTCGCTCAGCAGAAGGGCTACCGGCTGATCCTGGTCATTCCCGACAAGATGAGCCGGGAGAAGATCTCCAACCTCAAGGCCATGGGCGCCGAAGTCGTGATCACCCGGTCCGACGTCGGCAAGGGGCATCCCGAGTACTACCAGGACCTGGCGAAGAAGATCGCCGACGATACGCCCGATTCCTATTTCATCAACCAGTTCGGCAACCCCGACAATCCGCTGGCGCACCAGACGCTGACCGGCCCCGAAATGTGGCAGCAGATGAACCACGATCTCGACGCGCTGGTGATCGGCGTGGGTTCAAGCGGCACGATCACCGGACTTTCGCGTTACTTTGCCGAGGCCGCGCCCGATCTTGACCTCATCCTGGCCGATCCGGAAGGCTCGATTCTGGCCGAGTACATCGCCACCGGCAACGTGCGCGAAGACGGCGGCGGCTGGCTTGTGGAAGGCATCGGCGAGGACTTCCTGCCGTCGATCAGCGATTTCTCGCGGGTGAAAAAAGCCTATACGATCAGCGACAGGGAAAGCTTCATCACCGCGCGCGAACTGCTCAAGCGCGAAGGCCTGCTGGGCGGCTCTTCCACCGGCACGCTGATGGCCGCGGCGCTCAAGTACTGCCGCGAACAGACCGAGCCCAAGCGGGTGCTGACGCTGGTCTGCGATACCGGCAACAAGTACCTGTCCAAGGTCTACAACGATTACTGGATGCGCGAGCAGGGCTTCCTGGATATCGAATCCCACGGCGACCTGCGCGATCTGATTGCGCGCCCGGTCGAGAAACACGATGCGATCGTGGTACGTCCGGATGAACCGCTGTCCAACGCCTACAAGCGGATGAAGCTCTACGATGTCTCCCAGCTGCCGGTGCTGGAAGAAGGCCGAATCGTCGGCATCATCGACGAATCGGATCTGCTGCTGGCCATCTACAATCAGGAAGACCGTTTCGAGGAGCCGATCAGTTCTGCCATGGTGACCGAGCTTGAATCGGTGCAGGTCACCGATTCCATCGACACGCTGCTGCCGATCTTCAACCGCGACCTGGTCGCCATTGTGCTGGACGGCGAAAGGTTCCTCGGCCTGATCACCCGCGTCGACCTGTTGAACTTCCTCCGGCGGCGGGCCGACAGATAACGCGCAGGCGCTTGTGCGCGCCGGTTTCCGGGTTCGGGTTTCAGGTTTCCGGAAAGACCAGGTCGGTAGTCGGAGATAAACCCTTCGCCGGCGAGGCCGGCTCCCACACCCGTAGCGCCTTCAGTAGCTCGCGGCCGCCTTCACCCTCGACTACAGGTGTGGGAGCTTGCTTTGCAAGCGATGCTTTTGCCGTAAACCGTAAAACCGCGCCGCGCATCGGCGACCGGGGCCCGGCCATTCAGAGGGCCCCAAGCTCGAACGCCTTGAGCACCGCGCGGGTGCGGTCGCGCACGCCGAGCTTGGAGAGAATCGAAGAGACGTGGTTCTTGACCGTGCCCTCGGCGACGTTCAGCGCGTTGGCGATTTCCTTGTTGGAATAGCCGCCGGCCATCAGGCGCAGGATTTCGGTTTCTCGTTCGGTCAGCGGATCCGGACGGTCCAGGCTGGAAAAGTCGAGCCTTGATTTGCCCAGTCCGGCCAACAGGCGCTCGGTCACCGCCGGCTTGACCATGGTCTGGCCCTCGGC
>DATGCS010000318.1:0-2450 GCA_035311685.1 Wenzhouxiangellaceae bacterium | reverse complement strand
AGGTACGTCGCATGCGGCCGAGCGGTATTCTGATAAAATCAATGGTTTATTCCAATCGCGGTTACCAATGCCCGGCAAGCTTTACATCAAGACCCACGGCTGTCAGATGAACGAGTACGACTCCGACCGGATGGCCGAAGTGCTGGCCGTCTCGCACGGCCTCGAGCTGACCGAAGACGCGTCGGACGCCGACGTGATCCTGGTCAATACCTGCTCCATTCGTGAAAAGGCGCAGGAAAAGGTGTTTTCGCAGCTCGGCCAGTGGCGGCCGCTGAAGCAGGCGCGGCCGGACGTGGTCATCGGCGTGGCCGGCTGTGTGGCCAGCCAGGAAGGCGCGGGCATTTTGAAGCGCGCGCCTTATGTTGACCTGGTGTTCGGCCCGCAGACCATTCACCGGCTGCCGAAGATGCTCGACAGCGTGCGAGATTCCGGCACGCCTTCAGTCGACACCAGCTTCCCGGAAATCGAAAAGTTCGACCACCTGCCGGCGCCCGGCGCACGCGGGCCCAGCGCATTCGTCTCGATCATGGAAGGCTGCTCGAAGTACTGCAGCTTCTGCGTGGTGCCGTATACCCGCGGCGAGGAAGTCAGCCGGCCGCTGGACGACGTGATCGCCGAGATCGCGGGGCTGGAAGCCCAGGGCGTGCGCGAGATCAATCTATTGGGCCAGAACGTCAACGCCTACCGGGGACCCATGCATGACGGCGGCACGGCGGATCTGGCGATGCTGATCCGCTACGTGGCTGCGTTCGACGGCATCGAGCGCATCCGCTTCACGACCTCGCACCCAATGGAATTCTCCGACCGGCTGATCGAGGCCTACGCCGACACGCCCAAGCTGGCCAACTATCTGCACTTGCCGGTACAGTCCGGCTCCGACCGGGTGCTGGCACTGATGAAGCGCGGGCACACGGTGCTGGAATACAAGGACCGCATCCGCCGGCTGCGCGAGGCGCGACCGGACATCTCGCTTTCCTCGGATTTCATCATCGGCTTTCCCGGCGAGACCCAGGCCGATTTCGATCAGACCATGAAACTGATCCGCGACCTGAATTTCGACCAGAGCTTCAGCTTCATCTACTCGGCGCGCCCCGGCACGCCGGCCGCCAGCCTGCCCGATGACGTGCCGAAGGAAGAGAAGAAGTCCCGGCTCAAGGCGCTTCAGGCCCAGCTCAACACCCAGGCGGCTGCGATCTCCGAGGCCATGGTCGGGACCACCGAGCGTGTGCTGGTCGAAGGCACCAGCCGCAAGGACGCGAGCGAACTGGCCGGACGCACTGAGAACAATCGGGTGGTCAACTTCCCCGGACCGGAATCGCTGATCGGAAACTTCGCCGATATTCAGATCACCGCGGCCATGGCCAATTCGCTGCGCGGCCGGATCCCCGCACGCGAGGTGGCCTGATTTCATGAGCCAGACAACTTCCCCCGTGACCATCGAACTCGAGCCGGCCGACAATCAGCGGCTGGCCAACCTGTGCGGTCCATTCGACGAGCACCTGCGGCTGATCGAGAAGCGCCTGGGTGTGGACATCAACTCGCGCGGCAACATCTTCGCCATCGAAGGCGATCCCGAAGCCACCAGCGCGGCCCGGCGGGTCATTAGAAAACTTTTCCGCCAGACCGAGCGCGAAGTGCTGACCTCGGCGCTGGTCAACCTGAGTCTCCAGGCCTCTGGTCTCGACGAGCCCGACGACGACCAGGCCGACGTGGGCATACGGACCCGCCGAGGCCTGATTCGAGCGCGAGGTCCCAACCAGCGTCGGTATCTCGAGCGCATCTCCAGAGACGACGTCAATTTCGGCGTCGGGCCGGCCGGCACCGGCAAGACCTTCCTGGCGGTGGCCTGCGCCGTCGACGCGCTGGAAACCGATCGTGTCCAGCGCATCGTGCTGGTGCGTCCTGCGGTGGAAGCGGGCGAACGGCTCGGCTTTCTGCCCGGCGACCTGGCGCAGAAGGTCGACCCGTACCTGCGCCCGCTGTACGATGCGCTGTACGAAATGATGGGCTTCGAGAAGGTCGGCCGACTGATCGAGCGCAACGTCATCGAGGTCGCGCCGCTGGCCTACATGCGTGGACGCACGCTCAGCGACGCCTATGTGATCCTCGACGAGGCACAGAACACCACGCCGGAACAGATGAAGATGTTCCTGACCCGGATCGGTTTCGGTTCCAAGGCCGTCATCACAGGCGACCTGACCCAGATCGATCTGCCGCCGAAGTCTCTGTCCGGTCTCAAGCAGGCGATCGGGTTACTCAGGGAGGTCGAAGGCGTGGGCCTGACCTTCTTCGACGCGCGCGACGTCGTTCGCCATCCGATTGTCCGGCGCATCGTCGAGGCGTATGATCGGGCTTCCGAAAACGAATCACCGGATCACCATGCCCGTTGAAATTCAGCGCCAGCTCGAGCTGGCCGGCATTCCCGAAGACTCAAGTCTCCTCAGTTACGC
>DATGCS010000317.1:0-5153 GCA_035311685.1 Wenzhouxiangellaceae bacterium | reverse complement strand
AGATTGGCCTTCACCCGTATTGCTGACATCCAGGATGTTGTACGAGAAACGCTTGGCTGCTTCCTGGGAATCGATGACGTGATACGCCAGGTTGCCCTGCAGCAGGCCGTTAGGCGCATGGCAGGCTTCGCAGGTCTCGTTCGGCTGCGCCAGGCCAATGTGGTTGCGATTGGCGTTGGTCAGACCGGTTTCGTCAAATGCCAGATCGTCATGGCAAGAGGCACAAACCTGGGCGGTTGCCTTGCTGTCGATGTTCGATGCCTGCGGCGTTGCCGGGTTTTCCGGATTGTGGCAGGTGGTGCAGTTCTTGGTGCTCTGCGGATAGACCACGTGGTTGAAATTGTCGGGTGGTGCACCAAAACGTTCGCAACCGAAGCCGCAGAACTCGTAGTTCTGCGTCAGGTTTTCGCCTGCATGGATCTTGTGAACCATGGTGGCGAAGTCCAACGAGGCGTTGATGCCGCCGCCGTCGATCTTGCCGGGCTGATGGCATGAAACGCACTGCTCGACGCTTCTGCGTGCGCCGCCGTGGAACGCGAATTCCTCGTCACCATGGCAGCTGGTGCAGTTTTGCTGCTCGACGATCGACTTGGTGGGGATTCCCTCCGTCTCACCGGTGGCGGGAACAATATTGAATGCCGTGTCGAAAGTTTCCGGCTCTCCGCCGAATACTTCGGCGTCGCGAACTTCCATGCCGACCCGGTGGGTCAGTTCGGGTTCGAATGCAATGCCGGAAATCACGTCGAGCGGATCATTGAAGGTAAAGCGGTAGCTGCCGCCGCCCAACTCTTCGAGCGTGCCGTCGGAGTATGTGCCGGCCGAGATATTTTCCATCCCTTCGTCGTCGGCCACCATGTAGGTGCTCCAACTGGTCAATTCACCGCCGCTGCCGGGAACCAGCTTGTTCACCGTGAAACTGAACTCGACGTTCTGTCCCTGGGTAAGCCCTTCGATGGGGAGGCCGAATTCATCGGTGATCTGGAATTCGACGACCGGCATGCCGTTGAGTTCGGCGCTGGTGATTTCCGAGAACAGGTATTCGGGCGCTGGCCGCGGCCTGCCAATCGATTCAACGCTGTCCGAGACTGCGCCGGCGAATTCGGGTGAGCCGTATATAGCGAATATTTCCGGCGGCATCTTGTCGAAGAAGCGCATCATTTCAGGATCGTCGAGGATCGAATCCCCTTCCTGCCCGCCGCGCAACGAACTGCGGTCCCGGGCATCTCGTCGTGAGAGATCGCCGAAGCGATCGTTGGAGCGTCCTTCGACGGTTGCTTGGCCTCCAGCTTCGCGTGCCTCGATACGATCCGCAAGGGGATCGTCGCCCGGCGATGCAAAAGCATGCGGCACCAGGAGACCGACGAGCATCAGCCCCGTAAATATGACGCCGCAAAGTCTTGCGGTCCTTGAGCTTTTACAGTCATGCATAGTGGTTCTCCTTCTCCCGCTTGGTTAACTATCTGTTTACCCGATGCCCGGCTTACTGTTGCCGGCCGGGCGGTCTACTCGAATGACCCGGACGTTCCCAGGCCGGGTCGTGTTGCAAACTTGTCGATATTGCTTGTGATGCGCATCGCGTCTACATGTCCGCCGGAAGTTCATGCGCGACGCCCTTGTGGCAGTCGATGCAAGTTCGTCCGGTCTTTTCCCGGTACTCGGCCGAATGTCGTCGCTGCGCATAGCGATCCTGCAACTCCGCCGACATGGCTTCGTACTTGTGACAGTTGCGGCACTGCTTGGAGTCATTCGCCTTCATGCGTGCCCAGACCTTTTCGGCCATTTCGAGTTTGTGCGCCTCGAATTTTTCTTCCGTGGAAATCCGTCCGGTCAGATGCCCGGGGACTTCGACCATCATCGCCTTCATCTTCACCTGCATCTTCGGGAAGAACGCCTTGGGTACGTGGCAATCCTTGCACTTGGCCACCACGCCGGAACGGCTGTTGTGATGGATGCTTTCGTTCTCGTAGTAGGGAAAGATGAATGCCTCCATCTCGTGGCAGGACGAACAGAACTCGTTGCTGCTGGAAACCTCGACCACCGTCAGAAAACTCTGCCAGGCCAATGCTCCGGCAACGACGCCGGTCAAGAGCAGAAATCCCATTCCGAAGCGCGTACTGGGCCGGGTGAAGAACGCACCGATGCGAGCGAATATGCCGCGCTTGGGGCTCTTCGTTCCGCGGTCTTCAGGATGCGCCATGTTCTACCTTGTTGCTCGACACGCCGATACCCGCAATAGGCATAGCAATGCGAAATTTCGATTTCACCTCATGTTCACATAGAACCCGAGTAGTTTCAATTGATGAAAATCAATTTAAACCAAAAAAACATCTAGTTATGAATGATTTGCATTTGCATTGAAAGCGTGAAACTAGACTGTCGATCGTGCAATCGGCATGGTCATGCACCGGCACCCGCCGCCGCCGCGGCTGAGCTCGGCGCCGTCGATGCTGACGACCACACGCCCCTCGCTCGGCAATTGACATTGTCCATCCAGCAAATCGCCAGCGTCAAGCACTTCGAAACCCGCCGACGACAGTGCTTCCAGGGTATACATGTTGTGCTTGTAGCCGAGAATGCGGCCTGGGCCAAAAGCAAAAAAATTCGCGCCGCTGCCCCACTGCTCGCGTTCCTGGTGGAACGAGTCCGCGCCGCCGCAGGCGATGGGTGACAATTCGACCCCCTGTGCCGCCAACGCCGCGAGCACATCCGGGTATTCTTCGATACGGGCGCCCTCGCCTGCCCCAAACCGGCAGTGGTAGGCCCGGCAACGCTGGTTGCCGGTGATCAGCGGCGGAAATACAACGCATTTGTCACGATCCACCATGGTAAAGATCATGTCGAGGTGAATCGTGGCGCGGGTCTTGGGGATCTCGACCACGATAAAATCCGTTACCGGGCCCTGACTGGCAATCGCGCGCATCAACCGATCAATGCCGGCGACGGATGTGCGCTCGCTGTAGCCTATTACGACCAGGTTTTCGCGAATGACCAGCAGGTCGCCGCCTTCGATCGTCACTTCCGAATCCGGATTGGCCGTACCATCGAAGTAGAAGCCGCTGCTCTGGACGCGCGGGTGATACTTGAAAACGGCTTTCAAAAGCAGCGCCTCGGCAGCACGGGCCCGATACGCCATCGAGCCGATGACAACCCGGTCGTTGACACACATGGTGGCGTCGCGCGTAAAAAAGGTGTTCGGCAGAGGCGGAATGGCATAGCGGGACGGGTCCAGGTACTTTTCAAGGCTGTCCGGTTTTTTCGGGGTGCCGTGCACCAACTGCATGGCCAGCGTTTCGGATTCCATTTCAACCAGATCGGTAAACACTTCCGGGCATCGGAAAAGCTTTGTGAGTTCTTCGATCAAGGTCCGGCGAACGCGCTCTCGCCCCAGCACGTCGGTCAGCAGATCGTGAAACTCGACGACCGTTGCAACCTGGTCAAGCACCCCCTTGAGCTGTTTGTGTTCGGCCAGCGCCAGCGGCAGATTGAGAATGTCGTCGTAGAGGACCTCGGCCGCCGTGGCCGGGGTCATATTCTCCATCTCCTGGCCCGGGGTATGCACCACGACAGTCTGCAATGCGCCTATTTCCGAATTCAGGCTGATTTCGATCGACATTCACGGTGACCTTTGAGCGGTTGCTGGTTTCGTGTGATTTCCGACGGCGCTTGGTCGTTCAGGCAGCCGCCCGGATGTTCAGAAAATGACAAACGCCGGGCATTGCTCATCTGCAGGCCATTAGAAGACCATAAAAAGCCGTATTGAACCCTCATGATATAACGGAATCCAACGAATCAGGTTATCCGGCCGATAAACCCGTTGTCGGCAGCATGGAGGTCGCAATGGAAAATGCGTGCTCGCACACCACGCACAATGCCCGCCCATCCAATCGTGGCCGTACTCGAGCGTTTTCGCAGAGCAACGTCATGATCGTACTGCTTGCGGCTGCCGTGATGCTGGTCGCCGGATGCGCCAGCCCTTCAGCGCGGCTCGTTGAGCGCAAAGCGCTTCTCGAACGGGCGCCCGCCTTCAACGAACAGCTGTTCGGTCCGCCCCGAGCGGTTCCGGATTTCGCGGATATGATCGCATTGACGCCGGAGCAGCAGGCGGAATTCATGCAGTTCTTCAATTCCGGCCTCAACTCGCAACATCAACCTCACCGGCGAGTGTTCGAGTATCTGACGCGTCGCCTGGGCAACACCGATTTTCAGTACCGCACGCTTTCGGCCGCCACGACGATCGATACGCGTATCGGCAACTGCATGTCGCTCGCGCTCGTCACCACGGCCTACGCGCGCCTCGCCGGGATCGAAATGGGCTGGCAGCTTGCCGACGCCAAGCCGGTGTATTCGTCCGAAGGTTCGGTAATCTATAGCGCCGAGCATATCCAGACCCTCCTGTACCGCAACGAATTCAGTCTGGATTCGCACTCTTTTGTATTCCGCCGGCCCTATCTCCTGGTCGATTACTTCACCGACAATGCGCCCAGCGCGGGGACGAGGTTGAGCGAAGCCGAGATGATCGCCCTGGTCTACCAGAACCTCGGGGTCGAAGCCCTGGCCGACGGGCAGCTGGAAGAAAGCTTCTGGCTTTTGCTTGCAAGCCTGGAATACGATGCGGACAATTTCAATCTCTACAACGCGATGGCGGTAGTGCACCGACGCGCCGGCGATGCGCGCACGGCGGAGCAGCTTTATCGTTTTGCTCTCGATGAGTTCGGCGACCGGCTGATCGTCCTGCGCAATTACCGCAAGCTGCTGCTGACCGAGAATCGCACTGAAGACGCCGATCGGATCGAGCGCCGGATGATGGTGTTGCCCGATCCCGATCCGTACCCATTGCTTGGCCTCGGCGACGAGGCCGCCGAACAGGGCAAGACGGATGTCGCGCTCGCCTATTACCGACGGGCGAGCGAGGTCGCGCCTTATCTGCATGAGGTGTATCTGAAGATCGCCCGTGTCCATATCCGAAGAGGTGATCTGAAACGTGCCGAACGCGTCTTGCGCAAGGCGCGTGACAACGCCTGGGCCGACAGTGATCGGGAGCGTTATCAGGCCAAGCTCATGGCATTGGGTGTGCGCTGAGGTTTCTTGTAAAAGTGTTTGGTGCCCGGGGCCGGACTCGAACCGGCATGACCTTTCGGCCGAGGGATTTTAAG
>DATGCS010000316.1:0-3300 GCA_035311685.1 Wenzhouxiangellaceae bacterium | reverse complement strand
GTACGCACGGAACTCGCCGCCGCGCGCTTCGGCGCTGACCTTGGTCAGGGCCGCCGTCAGCGTCGTCTTGCCATGGTCCACGTGACCAATCGTGCCGACGTTGACGTGCGGCTTGTTGCGTTCGAATTTTGCCTTGGACATTTGCGCTTTCCTCTCGCGTTCTTATGCGGTTTTCTTGATGACTTCTTCTGCAACGCTGTTAGGTGCTTCGGCGTAGTGCAGGAATTCCATCGAATAGTTGGCCCGGCCCTGGCTCATCGAGCGCAGGTCGGTCGCGTAACCAAACATTTCGGCCAGCGGCACATGGGCGCGAATAATCTTGCCGGCCGGGGCGTCTTCCATGCCCTGGACCAGTCCGCGACGGCGGTTCAGGTCGCCCATGACGTCACCCATATAATCTTCGGGCGTTGCGACTTCGACCTTCATCATCGGCTCCAGCAATACCGGCGACGCCTTCAGCGCGCCGTCCCTCATCGCCATCGAGCCGGCGATCTTGAAAGCCATTTCCGACGAGTCGACTTCGTGGTAGCTGCCGTCGTACAGGGTGGCTTTGCAGTCAACCAGGGGGTATCCGGCGAGAACACCATTCTGCATCTGCTCCTCGATACCCTTGCCGACCGACGAAATGTAATCCTTCGGCACTGCACCGCCAACGATCTCATTGGCGAATTCAAACCCGCCGCCCTGCTCCATCGGCTCCAGCCGAATCTTGACATGACCGTACTGACCACGACCGCCGGACTGACGAACGAATTTGCCCTCGGCCTCGACAGCCTTGCGGATCGTCTCGCGATAAGCCACCTGGGGCTTGCCGACATTGGCCTCGACCTTGAATTCGCGCTTCATGCGATCGACGATAATGTCCAGATGAAGCTCCCCCATGCCGGCGATAATCGTCTGGCCGGATTCTTCGTCGGTGTGCACTCGGAACGACGGATCTTCCTGCGCCAGCTTCGACAGCGCAACGCCCATCTTTTCCTGATCGCTCTTGGTCTTGGGCTCGACCGCCACAGCAATGACCGGCTCGGGAAACTCCATGCGCTCCAGCGTGATGACGTTGGACGGATCGCACAGCGTATCGCCGGTCGTCACATCCTTCAGGCCCACCGCCGCGGCGATGTCGCCGGCGTAGACTTCCTTGAGTTCTTCACGCGAGTTGGAATGCATCTGCAACAGACGGCCGATGCGCTCTTTCTTGCTCTTGATCGGGTTGAGGACCGTATCACCGGACTTCAACACGCCTGAATATACGCGGAAAAAGGTCAGCGAGCCGACGTACGGATCGGTCGCGATCTTGAATGCCAGCGCCGCAAATGGTTCCGCATCGTCAGATTTGCGAATGCCTTCTTCCTCGTTTTCGAGAATGCCGCGGATCGCCTTGACCTCGGTCGGATTCGGCATGTACTGAACGATCGCGTCCAGCAGCGCCTGCACGCCCTTATTCTTGAACGCGGTCCCGCACAGCACCGGCACGATTTCGTTGGCCAAGGTACTGGTGCGCAATCCTGCGATGACTTCCTCTTCGGTGAGTTCGCCGCCTTCGAGATACTTCTCCATCAACTCTTCGGAAGCCTCGGCTGCCGCTTCAATCATGAATTCGTGGGCAGCCTGTGCCTCGTCAGCCAACTCGGCCGGAATGTCACGGGCCTCGTAGGAGGTCCCCATTTTTTCGGTATCCCAGTAGACGGCGCGCATCTTGACCAGATCGATGACACCCTCGAAGCCTTCCTCGGCACCGATCGGAAGCTGGATGGGCACCGGACGAGCACCCAGGCGATCCTTGATCTGGCCGACAACGCGCTCGAAATTGGCGCCGGTGCGGTCCATCTTGTTGACGAACGCCATGCGCGGCACGGCATACTTGGTCGCCTGACGCCATACCGTCTCGGATTGCGGCTCGACGCCACCGACCGCGCAGAAAACTGCAACCGCGCCGTCCAGCACACGCAGCGAACGCTCGACTTCGATCGTGAAGTCGACGTGCCCGGGGGTGTCGATGATGTTGATCCGGTATTCCGGCCAATCCTTGTCCATTCCGTTCCAGAAACAGGTTGTGGCGGCGGACGTGATCGTGATGCCGCGTTCCTGCTCCTGCTCCATCCAGTCCATGACGGCATTGCCGTCATGCACTTCGCCCAGTTTGTGCGAAATGCCGGTGTAGAACAGAATGCGCTCCGTCGTCGTGGTCTTGCCCGCGTCGATGTGGGCCATGATCCCGATGTTACGGTAGCGTTCGATTGATGTCTTGCGAGGCACTATAGACTCCAGGCTTTACCAGCCCCAATTTCTGAAAATTACCAACGATAGTGGGCAAAAGCCTTGTTGGCTTCTGCCATGCGATGTATGTCTTCCCGCTTCTTGACGGCGTTGCCACGTTCTTCGGCAGCATCCAGCAATTCTCCGGCCAGACGCTTGGGCATGGACTTCTCACCGCGCTTGCGGGCGAAGTCGATGATCCAGCGCATTGCCAGCGTCTGACGACGGCGCGGCGAACTTCGACCGGCACCTGGTAGGTCGCGCCACCGACCCGGCGAGACTTGACCTCGACCGACGGAGCCACCGCATCCAGCGCCTTTTCGACCAGCTCGATGGGCTCGGCATGGCCGCGCGCCTCGATTTCATCAATGGCGCCGTAGACGATGCGCTCTGCAACCGACTTCTTGCCATCCATCATCACCATGTTGATGAAGCGGGTCAGCAGCTCGCTGCCGAACTTCGGATCCGGCAGGATGTCGCGCTTGAAATTGGAATGCTTGCGGGACATAAATTTTTCCGTTATGAATTCAGTTCAAACCCGAGCGTCAGCTCTTGGGCTTCTTGGCGCCGTATTTGGAACGGCCCTGACGCCGATCGCTGACGCCTGCGGTATCCAGGCTGCCCCGCACCGTGTGGTAGCGAACGCCGGGAAGATCCTTGACACGACCACCGCGAATCAGGACGACCGAGTGCTCCTGGAGGTTGTGCCCCTCGCCACCGATGTAGCTGGACACCTCAAAGCCATTCGTCAGACGCACTCGCGCGACCTTGCGCAGCGCCGAGTTCGGCTTCTTCGGCGTCGTGGTGTACACGCGCGTGCAGACACCACGTTTCTGCGGCGAAGCCTCGAGCGCGGGTACGTTCGACTTGTATTGTTTCGGGCGCCGCGGCTTGCGGACCAGTTGATTGATCGTCGACATTTTTCCAAACCTTTAGAAAACAAACGACAGACCGATGAATTCCGGTCTGCCGAAGAACGAGAATGTTAGATGGTTTGGCGGCTTATGTCAACAGCATCTTGCGATTTTGTGCCGGGTGCAGCGA
>DATGCS010000315.1:0-3010 GCA_035311685.1 Wenzhouxiangellaceae bacterium | reverse complement strand
CTTCATCAACTCGCTGGCCCATACCTGGGGCAAGCGCCCTTACAGCGAAGAAAACACCGCTGTCGACAACGGCCTGGTTGCGCTGGTGACCTGGGGCGAGGGTTATCACAACTATCATCACGCGTTCCAGGCCGACTACCGCAACGGCATTCGCTGGTGGCAGTATGATCCTTCGAAGTGGCTCATCAACACGCTGGCGTGGACCGGCATGGTCACCGAGCGCAAGCGCACGCCCTGGTTCCGCATCCAGCGGGCCCGGCTGATGCTGGAATTCGCGAAGCTCAGGCAGCGCGCCGAAGGTGAAGGCGTGCAGGAAAGCTGGCGCGAGCTGTTCGAGCGCGAGTACCAGCAGTTCCGCGACACCATCGGCGAGTGGCAGGCGATCCAGATGCGCAAGGTTGAAAACGGGGCGGAGGTGCTGCGCGATCGCTGGCACCAGACCGAACTGCGTACCTCGCTCAAGGAACTGGAATTCCGGCTCAAGATGCAGCACAAGCGGCTGCGTGCGCTGACCACCATCATCACGCCCGAAACGGCCTGACAGTCTCGACAATTGCGGCGGCCCGCGCCGCCGGATAGGCCGTTATCACGAGGCCGTTGTCGGGGCGTCGGGCAAATCGAAGAATTTTCTTGCATTGGCGCTGGTCTGCGTGGCCAGCGTCTCCGGCGATATGCCTCTCAGCGCCGCCACCGTCCCCCCGATCCAAGGCAGCCAGCACGGCTCGTTGCGATGCGTGCGTGCCTTTGGTCTGAGGTTGCGCGGTTTCAGATAGGGTGCATCCGTTTCCAGCATCAGGCGATCAGCCGGAATCTCGGTCACGATTTCCTTCAGTGGCCCGCCGCGGCGTTCGTCGCAGATCCAGCCGGTGACGCCGATGTGGCAGTCAAGGTCAAGGTAGTCGAACATCGCGCGGCGGGTATCGGTGAAGCAGTGCACCACGACCGGACCCAGGCGGTCCCGAAACTCGGCGAGCATTGCGCGGAAATCATCGTGTGCATCACGCTGGTGCAGGAACACCGGCTTGCCGGATGCCTCGGCCAGCGCCAGTTGCCGCTCGAAAGCACGTTGTTGAACAGGGCGTGGCGAGATGTCCCGGAAGTAGTCGAGTCCGCATTCGCCTACCGCCGCGATCAATGCGTCGGCGTGCAATTGCTCCAGGCGTGCAATGGCGTCGTCGTCCACCTCGGCGGCCAGGTGCGGGTGTACCCCGGCGGTGGCGCGCAGGCGGTCCGTGTTCTGTCGCGCCAATTCCAGCGCGCGCTCGCTGCCGGCCACCGATGCGCCGGTCAACACCAGTTGCGCAACGCCGGCGTCCCCGGCGCGTTCGAGAACTTCGCGCCGGTCTCGGTCAAAACTTTCGTGGCCCAGATTGCAGCCGATATCGATCCATTGCATTTGTTTTGTCGGTTGCCAGGTCAGTCAAAAACCGGAGCGGAGTGTAACAACGCTGGTGGGCAGGTACCGTTCGCTGTTGTCGGCGGCGAGTCCCAGCCCCAGCCATGTGCCCAGCGCGCTTCCAATGCTGGGTGTCGCGGCAATGACAAGAAAAGCGCCGGCGCCCGGCAGCGAAATCCATGTCAGCAGCGCAGCCGAGAGCGAAAGAAACAGCCCGGTCGCGTGCCCGCTCAAGCGGCTGCGCCCGACTAGTGTCGCCATCAGTCCGCCGAACATACCGCCTGCCGTCCAGGCGAGCAGCAGGGGCAGCAACCAGCCGTCGGATAATGGCGCATCGGCCAAAGCATGGTTCAGGGATTGTCTCGGATCGAGCACATTGAAGGCGAGCCAGGTGCTCTCCTGAACAATCACCGCGATACAGATACCTGCCGCAAGCGCCTGTGCTGGCCTCTTGATCATGCTGCGCATTATGGCACCGTGGGCGGGTTGAGCTATACTCGACAGAGGTTGCTCCACACTCCAGGCGCTCAGGCAGACGCGCCCGCGTGAAATTCGCGGCCGTGCAAGCGAATGACCCATGAACCGTTCCCGACGTCACATTCTCTACAGCGCGTCCGGCAGAGTGCCATGGCTGATCGCCGCTGTTCTGCTGGTATTGCTGCTGGTGGCCACCATCATGCTCAGCCGAACTTTCAGGCAGGCCGAAGAGCGCGATATCGCGCGATACTTCGATTCGATCGCGACCCACATCGAGACGGATCTGCTCGATAGCGCGGGGCAGCACGGCGCGATCCAGAGCCGCATGGCCACGCGGCTGGCCTTCGACGGTCCCTTCGATCAGGCGGCATGGCAGTCCGATGCGGCTGCGCTGATCGCCGATCATCCCTATTACGAACTGCTCGCCGTACTCGATGGCGACTTCTCCGTGCGCTGGATCCAGGGCGGCGCCGGAGAGAGCATCGCCGTCGGCGAAGTGTTTCCGCTAAGTGCCCGGGCCCGTGCGCGATTGGCGCGACAGCCTACGCCAGCCAACACCGTTGCGCTGGAGCCGCTGGGCGCGGTCACGCCAGAGCCGGCACTGCTGTTCATGACGCCGGTGGTGGTCGATGACGAGATCGTCAACTGGTTGGCAGCGGTCATGCTGGTGCCGGATTCCATCCGTGCCATGCTCACCGGCTTCTACTTGCGGGATGTCATGTTGTCGGGTGATTTTGGTGGCGTCAGGTTTGCCATCCCGGGCCTCGAGGCCGCGGAAACGACCGATTCGGCATTTCGGCGAACCCTGGCATTCCAGCTCGGCAACGGAAGCAGCGAGCTCAGAATCGATGTGGCGCTTCGGCCCGAAACAGCCAATCAGATGCATAGCGTTCTGCCGCAGTTCATACTGGTTTTCGGCAGCCTGATGGCGGTACTGCTGGTGATCGCCGCCTTGCTGGCCATGGCCGCCGCGCGCCAGGCGCGCGTTCTGTCGGGTGCGAACCGGAGTCTCAAGAACGAGATTCGGGATCGCGAGCTCGCCGAGCGCGAGCTCCAGTTCCTGATCACCCACGACTCTCTGACCGGGCTGCCCAACCGGCAGGGCATGCTGCGACATCTGGAGCAGGCTATCGGCGC
>DATGCS010000314.1:0-4513 GCA_035311685.1 Wenzhouxiangellaceae bacterium | reverse complement strand
CCCGGCCAGCGGTTTGCCGCGCCGGAGGATGCCGACGAGTGCGGTCGAAGACGAGATGTGCGGCCCGATGGCATCGGCCAGTCGGTCGAGCAGCGTTTCGACCCCGCCGGCATCGATGATCTGCAGTTCGCTTTTGTCGTTGCTATCGGCTTGGGTCACTTTGATTTTTCCTGGATGATTCCGGAGACCTTCAGCGTTTGCCGGCCGCGCGCTGGACGTCGGCCTGCACCTGGTCGCGATGGTCGCGCAGGGCTTTGCTGAGCGCTACCGGATAGTCTTGCCTTGCCCGGTCGACGGCCAGAATCTCTTCCGGCAGGGCATCGAGTCGTTCGCCGGTGCGTTCGCGGGCCTGGTCGGGCGTATCGGCCCGGCGCACGCGGCGGCCGTCGCGCACGAAAGGCTCCAGCAAAGGTGTCCCATCCAAAGCCTGGTCGCGCCGGGCCAGCGTATCGCCGATTGCCTTTCCGGCCCGGTAGCGCCGAAAGATCTGCTTGGCGCCGGGCAGGGTCGGCTTTCCGGTCGAGAGCTTCATGCGGCCGCGGCCGGCGTATTCGACCAGCTTGTAGGCAATGTCCAGGTCCGGCGCGTCGGACGACACGCCCATGGCGGTGCCGACGCCGAACCCGTCGATAGGCGCATCCTGGTCCAGCATGTCCCTGATCTCGAACTCGTTCAGTCCGCCGCTGGCGAAGATGTCCACGTCGTCCAGCCCCGCCTCGTCGAGTATTCGCCGGGCCATTTCCGCCAGCTCGGCCAGGTCCCCGGAATCGAGCCGAATGCCGCTGACGCGAAAGTCGTCGCCCAGTTCTTCGGCCAGCCGGACCACATTCTTTACGCCTTGTTTCGTGTCGTAGGTGTCGACCAGCAACACCGTGTCCGGAAATTCGCTGACGAATTTGCGAAATGCGTCCATTTCGCTGTCGTGCGCCTGCACGTAGCTGTGGGCCATGGTGCCCGAAATCGGGATGTCGTAGACCCGGCCCGCCAGCACGTTGGACGTTGCCGCAACACCGGCGACGTGGAATGCCCTGGCGGCCTTCAAACCGTTGTCGGCGCCGTGAATCCGGCGCAGGCCGAAATCCAGCACCGGGCGTCCGTTGGCCGAGTGCACGATACGCGCGGCCTTGGTCGCCAATACCGACTGCACATGCATCTGGTTCATGACCCAGGTCTCGACGATCTGGGCTTCGGGTGCCGGTGCGGTGACTTCCAGCAGCGGCTCTTGGGGGAAGACAGGCGTGCCGTCGGGCAGGGCGTGCACATCCCCGGTGAACCTGAAATCGGCGAGATAGTCCAGGAACGCATCGGAGAACTTGCCGGTGCCGCGGAGGTAGGCGAGGTCGTCGTCGCCGAAGCCGAGTTCGCAAAGGAAATCCACCACGTCTTCGATGCCGCACGACAGGATGTAATTGCGGTCGTCGGGCAGGTTGCGATAGAACAGGCTGAAGGTTGCCGGTTCCAACATGTCTTCGGCGACGTAGGCCTGGGCCATGGTCAGCTGATACATGTCTGTGAACAAAGCGGCGCTGGCGCCGCCGAGATACGGATGATTCATGACGAAGCCTGTCCTGAGGCCATGGACGCGACGAGTTCGAAATTGATACTAACGCAGCCGGGCAGTATCATCGAGTGACTTCCGCGCGCGGATCAGGTCGGGTCGCCCGAGCGACGGTGCAGGAACTTTGCAATTTCATCGACCAGCAGCAGCGAGACGGCGATCGACAAAAGAATGCCCCAGCTTTCCAGCGACACCGGCTGGACGCCCAGGACATCGTTCAGGCCGGGCACGTACATGGCCGCGATGTGCACGCCCTGGGCGGCGACGACCGCGAGAATCAGCAGCGGGTTGGCGCGAAGCGGGATATTGAGCAGCGAACGCGTCTCCGACCTGCAGCTGAATGCATGCACGTTCTCGAACAGCACCATCTGCAGCAGCAGCAGGTTGCGTGCGTCGTTCTCGTCCATGCCGAACGTGTTGATCATCACGAAGTACAGGCTGAAAGCAACAAGCCCGATATAGCCGCCGGACACCAGCGTCTCCTGGATCATCAGGCGGTTGAAGATCGGCTCGTCCGGCGGCCGCGGCTTTCGTTCCAGCACGTCGTCTTCGACTTTTTCCATGGCCAGCGCGACGTCCTGGATGCCGTTGGTCACCAGGTTGAGCCAGAGCAGCTGGACGGCCGTCAGCGGCAGCGGCAGGCCGGCGAAAAGCGCGAGAAAGAACAGCATGACCTCGGCCGCGCCGGTGGCCAGCAGCAGCCAGGTCACCTTGCGCACGTTGTCGTAGGCCCCGCGGCCCTGCTCGATGCCCTTGACCAGAGATGCGAAATTGTCGTCGGTGAGAATCAGCGAGGATGCGCGGCGCGCCACGTCGGTGCCGCTCTCGCCCATGGCCACGCCGATATGTGCCGCCTTGAGCGCGGGCGCATCGTTGACGCCGTCGCCGGTGACCGCGACCAGTTCGCCGGCCTTCTGCAGGCAATCCACGATCACGTTCTTCTGGGCCGGCTCCACCCGGGCGAAAACCCTGGCCTTGCGGATCTTCTCGCGCAGGGCGTCGGGATTGTCTTCCAGTTCGCGCAATTCCGCGCCGGTGACCGCCTCGTCGCCTTCGTCGGCCATGCCGAGATCGCGCGCGATGCTCATCCCGGTCGCCGGATGGTCGCCGGTAATCATGCGCACTTCCACGCCGGCGCGCCGACAGCGCTTGATGGCATCGGGCACTTCGGCGCGAATCGGATCGATCAGTGCGGCGAAACCGAGGAATTCCAGTCCGTCCAGATCGTCGGATTCGTAATCGCCGTCCTTCTCTTCGACCCCGCCGCGGGCCAGCGCCAGCACCCGGTAGCCGCGCTCGGCCAGCGCATTTTCGCGTTCGGCCAGGGCGTCGGCGTCGCTACCGTCGCCGAAATCACTGCACATGCCGAGCACGACCTCGGCCGCGCCCTTGACGTGCGCGGTGGGCGTCCCGTCCACGTCATTGAAGGTCGCGGCAAATCGGCGATCGGCATTGAACGGAATCCGGTCGATCTCCGGGTACTTGTCCAGCAGTTCGTCGCGCTCGAGATCCAGCTTTGCGGCGAGCACCAGGAACGCGATATCGATGCTGTCGCCGTCGGTCTCGAGGCCGCCTTCGCTGCCGTTGCGGATCTCGCCCTCGTTGCACAGCGCGCCGGCGACAGCCAACGCATGCGCCTGCTTTTGCTGAGAATCGCCGGGTGCGGAGTCATCCTGGTCGTCACTTACCGTAATTTCGCCGTCGGTCTCGTAACCGTCGCCGGATACACCAAGCTCGTCTTCGGCGGGAAGCTGCAGCCGTCGCACGGTGAGCGTGTTGGCCGTGAGCGTGCCGGTCTTGTCGCTGGCGATCAGCGTGCATGAACCCAGGCCCTCGACCGCGGGAAGCTGCCGGACGATCACATTGCGTTCGGCCATGCGCCGCGTGGCCACGGCCATGGCGACCGTGATGGCAATCGGCAGACCCGCGGGAATGGCCGATACCGCCAGCGCCACGCCGAGAAAGAACAGCCGGGTCGGGTCCACGCCCTGTAGAAACTGGGTCACCGACAGGATGACGATGGCGGCCAGCACCAGCAGCGCGATCTGGCGCGTGAAGCGCCGCAGCTTCAGGACCAGTGGCGGCGCCTGCGCGGCGCTCTCGGCCAGCGATTCGGCAATCTTTCCGACCTCGGTATGCTCGCCGGTTGCGCAGACATAGCCGCGGGCTTCGCCGTCCAGCACGGTGCTTCCGGCAAATACCATGCTGCTGCGCTCGCTGACGACCGCGTCTTCGTCCGGGGTTTCATCGGCATCCTTGCCTACCGGCGTCGATTCGCCGGTCAGCGGCGATTCGTCGACCTGCAGACCCCTGGCCGAAACCAATCGAATATCGGCAGGGATTGCGGTGCCGGCCTCGATCAGGGCGAAGTCGCCCGGCACGAGTTCGGCTGAATCCACCGTCTTGCGTTCTCCGCCGCGCACCACGCGCGTCTTCGTGCGGATCATCTCCTGTAGCGCCGCGGCGCTGCGCTCGGCGCGGCCTTCCTGCAAGGCGCCGATGATCGAGTTGATGGCGAGCACGGCGAAGATGAACGCCGCGTTGTTCATGTTGCCGATGGCCAGCGATACCAGGCCGGCGATCAGCAGTACATAGATCAGCGGATCCTTGAACTGGCGCAGGAATATGGTGAACAGGCCGGGGCGGTCTTCCTCCGGTAGGCGGTTGGCGCCGAAGCGCTCCAGGCGGGATTGCGCCTCGTCGGCATCCAGACCTTCGTCGCTGGACGCCAGTTTCGATGCCACGTCTTCGCGCGACAGGGCGTGCCATGGCGTTTCGTCAATTTCTTCCGGGTCCGGCGACGATGTCTCGCGTTCAGACAAGTTCGCGCGGGATCCTTTCGTCCCAGTTGTTCGAATACACGCGCCTTTCGCCGGCGCTGGAGTACTCGTAGGCATCCAGTGTGGCATGCAGGACGAACTCGTCGGGATTCGACGTCAGCACCGTTCGTGTCAC
>DATGCS010000313.1:0-6041 GCA_035311685.1 Wenzhouxiangellaceae bacterium | reverse complement strand
GCGCCGATGATGCCGATGATCGCGACCAGCGACAGCAGCGTACCCAGCAGCCGGGCGAGCTTGCTGTTGTAGCGCAGTTCCAGGTAGTCGGGCACCGTGAACATCGCCAGCCGGCGCATCTTCCTGGCCGCAACAAAACCCAGCAGCACCAGCGACAGGCCCACGCCGATGGCATAGGCAATACCGGTCATGCCGTGCGTGAATCCCCACTCGCCGCTGCCCAACACGAAGCCGCCGCCGAAATGCGTCGCGCAGAGCGTAGCCGTGGCCAGCACCGGACCCAGTCGCCGCCCGGCCAGCAGGAAGTCGGTATTGCTGCCGATGAAACGCGTGGCGTACACGCCGACCCCGAACAGGCCGAAAAAGTAGACGATCAGGACGATGATCTGTAGCGAAGGCATGGGCGCGCCGGATCAGGAATCAGCCGAAAGGATAAGCGACCGACGGACTCGATACATCAGTGGCCTGCTAGCGACTGTAGATCACCGGCATTCGGCCATGCCATTCGTCCCAGGTATCGTCGTCTGTAACCAGGCGGTTCATGAAGTGGGCGACATTGGCGCGACTGACGCTGCCGGCGTCGAAGATTGCGCTGCGGGTGGGCGATGCGTGCAGAGCGTATTCGCTCACCTCGTCGGCGTCGATCAGACCGTCCGGTCGCACGACGGTCCACTCGATGAACGGATCATTCCGACCGATCTGCATGCGCTGATATTCCGCGGCCTGTTCGTTGTCGCGGTGGGGCGGCAGCAGCCAGCGAAGAAGAAAGATCACGATCGACTGGGCCGGCGAGATCCGCTCGGCCGCATCTAGATTCCGCACGCCGCTGGAGCCCATCAACACGACGCGAACGCGCCGGCGCGGGCGTGTTTCGGCGATCTGTTCGCATACGCTTCGAAGAGAGTCGGTCACGAGTTTCCGCGGCGCACCGAACATACCCTTGAAGCTCAGGTTGTGGCCAAGACACGACGCGACCGCATCGCAGCCCTGGACCTGCCGGCGCAGCGCGTCCTCATCCAGCGCCAGCGCGGTACCACGTGTCAGCTCGAGGCCAGGATGTGTTTTCAAGTCCGGCGGAAGCGAATCCGGCGAGCGGACAATCGCCCGGACGCGATGTCCCTTCACCAGCAGTTCCCGGAGCAGCAGACGTCCGGTGGCGCCGGTTGCGCCGAGCAGCAGCACGGTGGCCGGATTTTTCGCGACTGCAGTCATGGGCCGGCCCGGCGAAGACCCGGCAATCTCACAGACGTGCGAATGAATCTCTTCATAGCCGGATCTTGACACCTCTCGGTCACCCCCGCCAGTGCCGATGGTCCCGGCGCATCCGACGGAGCAGCCGGACATTCGGTTTGCGGCCGTCGCTTACTCCCCGGCTGTCACCGCCGGTTCCCGAGTCGGCTCTCCAGCCGCCGGGCAGAAAAACGCTGCCGGCCTGATCGAACAGGCGCCGTCATTCACCGCGTCAATCCAACCCTGCACAGCGGGCTTCCTTCCGCCCGCCCTTTGACGCGCAGAAATCAGGACGCCGGCGAACAGCCATTGACCAGCACCGGCGCCTCGTGCAGGTACTTCCGGTCCAGCGCGCGTTCAACCAGAAATTCGGCCACGTCGGCCCGGGAAATAAAGCCGTTGTGCCAGGATTCCGGCGTGGTCAGAACCTTGTAACGACCCGCCGCCCGACCGTTGGTCAGGATCGCCGGGCGGGCGATTGTCCAGTCCAGGCCGCTGCGTTCCACGATCTTTTCCTGCACGCTCTTGTCGGCGTAGGCGCGGCCGAGTACCATGTTGTGCCCCAGTTCCTCGACCGGATTCATCGCGCTGCGGGTCTCGCCGGCGCCGAACCCGGTCACGGCCACCAGGCGCTTCGGCCCGTTCGCCTCCATCTCGTCGACCAGCACCTCGGTCGAACGCGAGAACACCGTGACCGGGCGCAAAAGCCGCGTGAGGCCGGCCGGCATGCCGATCGCGAGAATCACCGCGTCGACGCCGTCCAGCGCACGCCGCACGTCTTCGGCGTCGGTCGCGTCGCCGGAGAACTTCTCAAGCCGTTCATGCTCTAGATCGATCCCGTCGGCGCCGCGCGCCATCGCGCGCACCGAGCAGTCGTGTTCCAGCGCGTAATCGACCGCCTTCCGGCCGATGCCTTTGCTGGCGCCGATGATGAGTACAGTTTTAGTCGTCATATGCAAAGAATACCGCGATCGACGTCAACACCGGGCGTACGCGCAGGCCGGGCCAAAGCGCTATCACGGTCGCCTCCTTTGGTCAAAAGCTGTTGGCTTACCCGGTTTCCGCATCGTTGACGATGACGACCTTGCCGTTACGCTCGCCGCCAGCCGCCACCGTGACCGCTTCCTTGATGTCCTTGACCGGGTATGTCGCATGAATCGGTGCGGACAGCTTGCCGGATGCCACCAGGCCGATGATCTCTCCGAATACATCTTTCTTTTGCTCCGGCGTGGCGGAGCGGAACCACCTGGCCAACCAGAAACCGCGCACGGTGACATTCTTGAAAATGATGACCGCAGGGCTGAGCATGCAGGGCTCGCCGCTCATGGCGCCGTAGTTGACCAGGGTCGCCCCTTCGGCCAGTGCTTCGCCCAGGCGCGCGGTCGCAGCCCCGCCGACCGCGTCGATGCCCAGCCGGATCGCCGCGCCGTCGGTTGCAGCCTTGACACGTTCGGCCAGGCTCTTGCCGTCGACAACGCCGTCGACCAGCACCACATCGGCACCGGCGGCCAGCAAGGGTTGGACCAGCGATTCGCGACGGACCACGTTGACCGTCTTCAGGCCGCGCATTTTCGCCAGTGCGATCAGGTACGAGCCGACACCGGAATTCGCGGCGTTCTGGATCACCCAGTCGCCTTCCTCAAGCTCGACGAATTCGCTCAGCATCAACAACGCGGTGGGCGGGTTGACCGTAATCATCGACAGCTGGACCGGATCGACCCCGTCGGGCAGCGGCACCAGCGAGTCGGCCTGGGCGACCATGTGCGTCGCCCACGAACCGATGCCTATGGGCAAAAGCACCGTCGTGCCGGTCGCCGGGGCTTCCACGCCCGGCCCGAGCTCGACCACCCGGGCCACGCCCTCGTTGCCGCCAATCGCGGGCAGCGGCGGCAACATGCCGTACTGGCCGGTCAGCGTAAGCACGTCGGACGGATTGATCGGCGCGGCCAACAGTTCCAGCAGGACCTGGCCTTCTTCCAGCTCGGGCTTTTCGAAAGGCACCGCTTCGATGACGTCCTGCGGCACCGGGCCGCGCGTTCGATATTCTGCCTTCAGCATCGCCTGGATCCTCGGATTCTGTTATGAATTACAAGAGCGCGGGTTCGCGGGCCAGTATGTCATAGCCAATGTTGGCAGCAGGGTCAACACGAAAGATCTGGTCGCAATCATTGAGTGAAATCGCCGGTAGCAGGTCGCACCATGATTCAGAATACCGGCCTTTGATGTTTCATGTAGCCGCGGATCGCCAGCGCACCCGCGCTCCAGCCCCTGGGGGTGCTGTCGGCGTACCAGCCTCTTACGGTTTTCTCGTCGTAGAGCAGGTCCACCGGGCATTCGACGAAGGCCGGCCCGGGCACCCCCGCTTCGGCCGCTTTCAGCGCGTCGGCCACGGCCGGGGCGAGGTCCTTCAGCCGGCGCACGGCTTTTGCATATTTTACGTGCGGTTCCATCAGCGGCATCTGCTCGATGTCCTGAAGCGCGCCGCGGTTCTTCAGCGCGGTGGCGGTGGCGCCGCCAAGAATCAGGACAGGCGACTGCGCGAGCTGCGCGTTCTTGACCGCGGTGATACCGTTCACTTGCCGCTCGGGCCCTGCCGACCCGGGGCCGTCTCCACATTCTGGACAACCAGCCTGGCGCGCGGGATGATTCAGGTCAAGCGGATTCGCCGCCTCCAGCCGCCGTTGACATTGATCGGCTGATGCACCACATTCGAGCCCATGGTCGATGACTCCGACACGCCCGCCGATACCCCCGACACCGACTGGGTATTCGGCTATGGCTCGCTGATCTACAAAGTGGATTTCCCGTACCGCCGTCGCGAGGTGGCGAGCATTACCGGCTGGAAGCGCCGGTTCTGGCAGGGCTCGCACGACCATCGCGGCACGCCCGCGGCGCCGGGTCGCGTCGTGACGCTGTTGCCCTCACCGGGAACGACTTGCCGCGGCATGGCCTACGAGGTCGATCACGCGGTGTACGAGCATCTGGACCACCGGGAAAAGAACGGCTACCAGCGCCACCGGGTCGATATCGAGCTGGTCGACGCCGGCGGCACGGTCGAAGGCACGCTTTACGTGGCCGGCACCGATAATCCAGCCTTCCTCGGCCATGCCGACCCTGACGAAATTGCCCGCCATATCCTCGGCGCCCACGGCCCCAGCGGCAGCAACCGCGACTATCTGTTGCAACTCGACGAAGCATTGCGCGAGATCGGCGAAGAGGATTCGCACGTGGCCGAGCTCGCGCAACGCGTGCTTGCAAACATGCAGCGATAAGCTGAAGATGAGGCCTGGTTCTGTTGGCCAAGGAATTTGAGAAAGCCGGCGAAAATTCGACAGCCTCGATCCGCCCCAACAGGCGAACGCAATTTCCCGTGCCGGAGCAAGACGACGTAGTCGATCGGCTCAATACAAATGCCGCTGAAAGCCGACGAACACTTCGCGGATGTTCTTGACCGGCCCGAGTTCGGCAATCGCGTCGCTGACGGTGTTGTACTTCAGCTCGATCAAGTGCGGCAGCTTGTCTGTATCCAGTTCGCCGATGCCGCGTTGCACGTAGTGGTCGAGCACGAAACCGAGGAACTCGCGCTGGGTGTAATCGAGCCCCTGCATCACGCGCTCGCGGTGTGATTCGACGCGCTCGGCACGCGTGACCGGGGCCAGCGCAAACGCGATATAGGCGAGCACGTCGTACAGATCGCTGTTTTCGGCATCGACCATGCGACCGATGTCGCGCAGCTGCTCTGCTCCAAAGCCCTTTTCCTCCAGCCCGGCCAGCAGCGCCTTGCGCGTGTCCGGGTTGCCCCAGAGTTCTCGGAGCTGGTCCTCGTCGCGGAACAGTTCGGGCAGTTCGCCGTACAGCCGCTTGATGAATTCGGCCGCGGAAATCGGCTTGCCGTCCGGGCTCCAGAACGTGGTCGCGCTCATGTGCTGCAGGGTCCGCTCCTTGCCGTCGGCCAGCTTCACCTTCACCTTGCGACGCTTCTCGCAGACGCAGGGATCTTCACCGCACACCGGGCATTCGTCGGGCCGCTCCTTTTCGCACACGCACGGCAGTTGTCCGCAGTCTTCGCACGGGCGGGGCGGGTCGATGGCGCAGACGCACGGCTTCTTGCCGCAACGCGGGCAGGGCTCGGGCTCCAGCGGCTCACCGTCCCACTCCGGATCGCTGAAGTGCTCGTAGGCACGGACAAAATCATGGATCGTGAAGTGGTCCTTGCCTTCGAACAGGCGCGTTCCGCGCCCGATGATCTGCTTGAACTCGATCATCGAATTCACCGGCCGCATCAGCACGATATGGCGCACGTTGCGCGCATCGACGCCGGTGGAAAGTTTCTGCGAGGTCGTCAGGATGGTCGGGATGGTCTTTTCATTGTCCTGAAACGCTTTCAGCCAGCGCTCGCCCTCGGCCCCGTCGTTGGCGGTCACCCGCTCGCAGTAGTTCGGATTCGTGCTTGTCTTTAACTGGTTGACGAGGTCGCGCACGGCCAGCGCGTGTTCCTGGGTGGCGCAGAACACCAGCGTCTTCTCACGCGGATCGATGCTGTCCATGAACACCTTCACCCGATACGCCTCGCGCTCGCGGATTTCGATCACCCGGTTGAAGTCGTCCTCGGTATAGCGCCGGCCCTGCTCGATCTCGCCCTCGACCACCTCATCGTCGCTGGTGTAGACGTAGTCGTCCAGCGTGGTCGCGATCTGGCGGACCTTGAACGGCGTGAGGTAGCCGTCGTTGATGCCTTCCTTGAGCGAATAGATGTAGACCGGCTCGCCGAAGTAGGCGTAAGTGTCGGCGTTGTGGGTGCGCTTCGGCGT
>DATGCS010000312.1:0-3838 GCA_035311685.1 Wenzhouxiangellaceae bacterium | reverse complement strand
CAACTCGCGGGCCGAGGGATCCAGACGCAGACCGCCGTGCCCGTCCGGATCGGCGGCCAGCAGGCCGGCGGCGAGCAGCTGACGAATCAGCGAGTGCCAATAGGCCGGCGGCTGCTCGGCACCGAGTCCGAACGTCGAGATCCGGTCGTGCCCGAGCCCGCTCACCCGTTCGCTCGCCTTGCCCCGGAGCACGTCCACAAGGTGGCCGGCGCCGAAACGCTGACCGGTGCGGTATACACACGAAAGCGCCATGCGCGCCGGTTCGGTGGCGTCCACCCGTTTCGGCGGGTCGATGCAGTTATCGCAGTTGCCGCAATCGCCCGAATGCGTTTCTCCAAAATAGCCCAGCAGTGAAGGACGGCGACACGCCGACTGCTCGCAATAACCCAGCAGGGCCTCCAGCCGCTGCCGCTCGATGCGCTGGCGCTCGTCGGATAGACCTGATTCGGCCAGCATCTGCCTCAGGCGGTAAACGTCCTCCATCCCGTAGACCATCCAGGCATCGGCCGGGAGGCCATCGCGCCCTGCACGCCCGGTTTCCTGGTAGTAGGCCTCGATCGAGCGCGGCAGGTCCATGTGCGCCACGAAGCGCACGTCGGGCTTGTCTATGCCCATGCCGAAGGCCACGGTAGCGACCACGATCAGTCCCTCCTCACGGATGAATCGATCCTGGTGCGAGCGCCGTTCGTCGCCCTCCAGACCGGCGTGGTAAGGCAGGGCCGTGAATCCTTCTGCATTGAGCCATCCGGCAACCTGCTCTGAGCGCTTGCGCGAAAGACAGTAGACGATGCCGGATTCTCCAGGGTGTTCGCGACGGATGAAATCGACCAGCTGGCTTCTCGCGTTGTGGCGCGGCTGCACCTTGTATCGGATATTAGGCCGGTCGAAGCTGTCGATGAACTTTTCGCAGCCGTCGGCAAACAGCGAGGCGGCGATTTCATTCCGGGTACGAATGTCTGCCGTGGCGGTAAGTGCAATCCTCGGCACGCCGGGGAAATGCTCGGCCAGCGCGCCCAGCTGCAGGTACTCGGGGCGAAAGTCGTGTCCCCACTGCGACACGCAGTGCGCCTCGTCGATGGCCAGCAGCGCAATATCCACCTGCTTGAGGCGGCCCAGCATGCGTCCCTGCATCAGGCGTTCCGGGGCCACGTAGAGCAGATCCAGTTCGCCTGCGTTCAGTGCCTGCTCCACCCGCTGCTGTTCGGCCGGCGGCAGGCTGGAATTGAGCACCTCGGCGCGCACACCGAAGGCCTTGAGCGCTTCGACCTGGTCGCGCATCAGCGCGATCAGCGGCGAGACCACAACGCAGGTCCCGGTTCTTACCAGGGCGGGAATCTGGTAGCACAGCGACTTGCCACCGCCCGTGGGCATCAGGACAAGCGCATTTTTGCCGTCGGTGATCGCGCGAACGATCGCTTCCTGGCAGCCCCGAAAACCGCTGAAGCCGAACACGTCTTGCAGCACCTCGCGTGCCTGCTGCATTGCGCCGGCTGGCACTTGCGCGAATCGGGAGACAGATTCGGTCAACTCTCCAGGCCCAGCGACCGCGCTGCGGCCTCGGCCCGCTCCGCGCGCTCGGCCAGCGTTTCGCTGCTCACCGCACCCTGCTTGCCGAATTCCGGCCAGCCCTGACCATGGCGCCAACACAGCTCGGCCAGCACGCGTGCGTGATCGGGCTCGGCATTCAGGGCGGGAATGTACTCGAGTTTTTCGCCGCCTGCATGCTCGAACTCCTCTCGATTCTCCAGGCCGATTTCATCGATGGTTTCCAGGCAGTCGACGGCGAAACCCGGGCAAACCACCTGAACATGCTTGAGGCCGGCGCCCGCCATGTCCTTCAGTGTTTCATCGGTATAAGGCTTGAGCCACTCCTCGCGCCCCAGTCTCGATTGGAAAGTGACCTGCCAGGTCTCGGGGTCAAGCTTGAGCCTTGCGGCAATTCGACGCGCCGACGACTGACACTCGCAGTAGTAGGGATCGCCCTTGAGCAGGTATTTCTTCGGAATGCCGTGAAACGAGAACAGCAGCTTCTCAGGTCTTCCGTGCGTTTCTTGGTGAGCTCGAATCCGGTCGGCAATCGCTTCGACCCAGGCTTCGTCGTAGTGGTAATGCGTGATGAACCGCAGCTCGGGAAGCCAGCGCACCTTCTTGAGCGCATTCGCCAGGCCGTCGAACACGCTGGCGGTGGTGGTCGCCGAATACTGCGGATACATGGGCAGGACGATCAGGCGCTGAACGTTGTCGGCCCGTGCCCGCTCGAGCGCCTCGGTGATGCCCGGACTACCGTAGCGCATGGCCGGATAGACCCGCACCTGCGGCTGGCTGCGCTCGAACTCGTGGGCCATCGCGCGGGCCAGATCGAGGGTGTAAAAAAGCAACGGCGAGCCACGCTCGGTCCAGACCCGACGGTAGGCCTCTGCCGAGCGCGGCGACCGGAACGGCACGATGATCAGGTTGAGGATCATCCACCAGATGGGCCGCGGCACTTCGACAACGCGACGATCCCAGAGGAATTCGCGCAGGTACTTGCGCAATGCCGAAGCATCGGGACGGTCCGGCGTGCCGAGGTTGGCAAGCAGGATTCCCGCGCGCGGAGGCTGGCTGTGCGCGGCCAGTTCGCGCGCTTCCCGCGCAGACTTTATCGGATCATTCATTCTTGAATATTCCAGCTGAAGTGACGCTGAGTTTACCGGTAGAGGCGTGGATTGTGCTCATGGGCTGAAATCTGCTAGTATCCGGACAGTCGGAGAAGTGTAAATATAAAAAAGAATACAATGACAATTGCAGGCCCCGCAAAAACCATCTTCGCGCTTGCGCTCTTGATTGCGCACGTAATCGCGTGGGCGCAGCCGACCGGGCTTGCGGTAAATTCGCGGGGATTCGGCCCGACAGAGGACATCCATGTCTTGTGGGAAGTCAACCTGTCTACCGGCCAGGTCGAGCGCATCGGCCAAACCGGCTTCATCGATATGGAAGGTCTGGCGCTGGCCCCCGACGGCACGCTCTACGGGGCCGATGACCAAGACAAGACTTTGGTCACGATAAATGTGAACAGCGGGTTTTCGAGCCCGGTGGGCGACCTCAGGTTCAACATGGGCCTGCCGCTGGCGCAACCGATGGACTTCGGCATGACCTTCACATGCGCCGGCGAATTGCTTGTCAGTTCCGATACCGAGCGCAGCCTGTTCAGTGCATCGCTTGAAACGGGGCGTCTGCAGCGCATCGGTCAGGTCGGCAGCCTCGGGGCACCAATCACGGATCTGGCTAGCTGGGGCGGGGAGCTCTACGGCATCGGGCAGGGCCTGGCCGGTGAAGACGGCATGTTCACCTCCGACGCGCCCAACCTCTACCGTATCGATCGCGGCACGGCAACTGCGGAATTTATCGGCTCTCTGGGCCTGGCGGTGCTGCCGTACGCCAATGCGGGCCTGGCCTTCGACACCGAGGGCAATTTGTGGGCGATTACTGATCGGCGGGCAAATGGCGTACCGGATATCCGCTCCGAAATTCTGAGAATCGATCTGGAAACCGGCCTGGCGCAGAAAGCCGCTGACGCGGCACTGGTGGGTTTCGAGTCACTCGCGATTGCGCCGCCCGGGGGCTGTGACACACCCGATGGAACGCTGGCTGGCCCGGCAATGATCCCAGCAAGCAACCCGCATGGCCTCGCGATGATGGCGCTGCTGATGCTGGTGACGTCCTGGTGGACGCTTCACCTTCGGCAGCGGTAGAATAGCGCTCCGAATCCTCGGATCCAACGGAGAGAAACGCCATGTTGGGCAATATCGGTCCCATGCAGCTGTTGATCATTTTCCTGATCGTGCTGCTGATTTTCGGT
>DATGCS010000311.1:0-8418 GCA_035311685.1 Wenzhouxiangellaceae bacterium | reverse complement strand
CCCTGCGCGCGGCGGCCGTGGCGGCTGAACTGAAGGCGCACGGCCGGGTGCTGGCGCTGGCGGAATCCTGCACCGGTGGCTGGATCGCCAAGGTCTGTACCGATCTTTCCGGCTCATCGGCCTGGTTCGAGCGCGGTCTGGTCACCTACTCGAACCGAGCGAAGTCCGAGGCGCTGGGCGTGAGTGCCTCCAGTATCCAGCGCTTTGGTGCCGTAAGCGAGATTGTGGCCGCCGAAATGGCGCGCGGTGCGCGTAACGTCGCGCATGCGGACTTCGCGATCGCGGTGACCGGCATTGCGGGGCCCGACGGCGGCTCGCCGGACAAGCCGGTGGGCACGGTGTGTTTCGGCTGGGTGAGCCCGGACGATGAGCCGGAGACCGAAACCTGCCTGTTTTCCGGCGACCGCGATGAGGTCCGGCGCAAGACAGTAGCGCACGCTCTCGATGGTCTGCTGTCGCGGGTGTGAGCGACGAGCGCCCGCATCGCAGGCTGTTTTTCGCCCTCTGGCCCTCGCCGGCGATTCGGTCGGGCATCATCGAACGTCGGAAACGCATCGACGGCCTGTCGAGACGGCGCGTGCCGGATCACAACCTGCATTTGACGCTGCTGTTCCTGGGCGACCAGCCGGCCGATCGGCTTGATGAGATTGTCGCTGCCACCGAGCGCCTGCAGACTTCGGGTTTCAGCCTGTTACTCGATCGTTTCGGCTGGTTTGCGCGGGCTCGCGTGGCCTGGCTGGGCGGTTGTGCGCCTTGTGCAGGCCGAACGCTGACGGCGCAACTGGCGGCAAGCATGAGGGGGCTGGGCCTTCAGTTCGACGCTCGGCCCTGGGCGCCGCACGTCACGCTGTTTCGCCAGGTGCAGTCGAGCCCGGCGTTTCCGCAGGTCGAGCCGCTGGCCTGGCCTGCCGATCGGTTCGAGCTTGTCGAATCGCTGCCCGGACAGCCGTATTCGCCCCTGGTCAGCTTGAAACTTGGTTGATCGGCGGCGTTTATCAGCTTTTGAGAAAGCGACCGCTACAATGCATGAGGAACATATCCGGAAGCGCTTGGGAACGCGCCAGGCGCACACAGCAGTTTTGCAGGGGTCGAGTAGGAAAACCGGACGAATGAGGGTAGGAAAATCGCCCGAATGTCGGTTGACCGGTTGGCAGCGAACGGCCCTGTGAGATAATCCAAACATGACCAGAATGCCTTCCGGGCGGAGAGAAGACTATCGTGGGTAACAGCATGGATGACAACAGAAAACGAGCACTTTCGGCGGCGCTGAGCCAGATCGAGAAGCAGTACGGCAAGGGCGCCATCATGCGCATGGGCGACGAGGCGAGAAACCGGGACGTACCGGTTGTATCCACGGGCTCTATGGCGCTGGATGCGGCGCTGGGCATTGGCGGTCTGCCGCGTGGCCGGGTCGTGGAGATCTACGGGCCGGAGTCTTCGGGCAAGACCACGTTGACCCTGCACGCCGTGGCCGAGGCACAAAAGGCCGGCGGTACGGCCGCATTCGTAGATGCCGAGCACGCGCTGGATCCGACCTATGCCCAGAATCTGGGTGTCAACGTCGACGACCTGCTGGTCTCGCAACCTGATACCGGCGAGCAAGCGCTGGAAATCACCGACATGCTGGTGCGCTCCGGCTCGGTCGACATCATTGTCGTCGACTCCGTCGCGGCACTCACGCCCAAGGCCGAAATCGAGGGCGAGATGGGCGATTCGCACGTCGGCCTGCAGGCGCGCCTGATGAGCCAGGCCCTGCGCAAGCTGTCGGGCAACATCAAGCGCACCAACTGCCTGGTGATCTTCATCAACCAGATCCGGATGAAGATCGGCGTCATGTTTGGCTCACCCGAGACCACCAGCGGCGGCAACGCGCTGAAGTTCTACTGCTCGGTTCGCCTGGACATCCGCCGGATCGGTGCGCTCAAACGCGGTGACGAGGTGATCGGCAACGAAACGCGCGTAAAGGTGGTCAAGAACAAGATGGCGCCGCCTTTCAGGCAGGCTGTCTTCGAGATCCTCTACGGCGAGGGTATTTCACGCGAGGGCGAACTGATCGAGCTCGGTGTGGAGCACAAGATCATAAAGAAGTCCGGTGCCTGGTACAGCTACGGCGACGACAGAATTGGACAGGGTCGCGACAACGTACGCCAGTTCCTGAAAGACAACCCGGAAATGGCCGACGAAATCGAAAAGAAGATTCGGGCCAAACTCATGCCGAAGCCGGAAGAGAAGAAGGCGGAGGACAAGAAACCGGAAGACGCGCCTGCACCGACGGCTGCCGAGGAAGCAACGGAGGAGTAATCGGTGTCGTCCCGGGGCGACGATTCATCGACTGGCCCGACAATCGCCGAGGCGCGCGAAGCCGCGCTTCGGCTGCTTGCCCGGCGCGAGCACTCTGCCGTCGAGTTGAAAACCAAATTGGTCGGCAAGGGCTGGCCTGAAGACCTCATCGACCAGGTGATCCCGGCTCTTGGCGAGGCCGGTCTCCAATCCGATCACAGGTTCGCCGAAGCCTTCGCGCGGCAGCGGGCGGGGCGCTGCTACGGGCCGCGCCGGATTCATGCCGAACTTGCGCAGCGTGGAATCGATGCGGGGCTGGCGCTCAAGGCCATCGAATCGCTGGAGATCGATTTTGCCGAACTTGCGGCGGATTTTTATCAGAAAAAATACGGGAGTCAGGGCGATACCCTGGATTTTCGAGAGCGTGCAAAGCGTTCCCAGGCGCTATATCGGCGGGGTTTCGATTCCGAGCACCTGCGCGGGCTGATCTGAGCCTGACGGTCTTGAAAGTCGTTTGTAGGAATTTTCCTACGCCTTCTAGGAAAAATCCTAGCTGAAGTTTCCGTTTTTCCTACCCGATTTTGTCCGTTTTTCTGATTTGCGTCCGCGCAATTCGCCTATACCCTTTAGCTCAACACTGGTGGGGTGACTCGGGAGCATCGCGCTCCCGGGCTTTAAGGCGGCACTCGAGACTCTCTCTGCTCTTGTGCCGCCTTTTTTACGGTCGGCCCGACAAAACCTGTGTTCTCTCGATCCTCTCAGTTTCTATCCTCTCAGTCTTCACTCGTCGGCACGAAGTTGGCGACGAACACGGCGATGCCGCCGCTTTCGAGATTGCGCACGATCATCAGAACCGGGGCCGGCAGGCTGAGCCCGGAGTCGACGCTGTAGACCGAGGTGAAGCCGTCTGGGTAGACCAGTTGCCGGCAGCCCGGCGCGCCGTCGAGGATGCAGCCGCGCCGCACGCCCATCGGCGAGGAGTTGGCCTCCTTCCAGGCGTTCTCGAGGTCGTTGGCGTTGTCGAGCTGGGTCTGGACTTCGTCCATGATCGTATTGAGGTCCTTGAAGCTGCCGGCGCCCGGCAGTCCCGTGATGGCGTTCTCGATCGCGTCGATAAGACCGGGGCCGACCATCGTCACGGCGTTGTTGGGGCTCAGCGTCGGGTCGAACCCGAAGCCCTCGATGACCGAGTTCGGAATCTCGAACACGTGCAGCGCGAGGCTGCCGCCGGTGACGATGCCAACGATATTCCCGCCGTTGACGTAGGGCTGCAGCAGGTCCGCGGCGATGATGATGCCCATCGCGCGTGCGACCTGGCCGAGGTAGGGCACGTAGAAGTCGGTGACGATGTTCTGACGGATCTGGCTTGCAGTCATGATCCCGGGCAGCGTGAAGCGCGCGGCGCGCGAGGCCTGACGGCCCCCGACCAGACCGGCATTGCGGAGCTCTGCGCGTACGGCCTCGATGTCGGCGCGCAGCAGCCGCGGCACCCGGGTGCCCAGCAGCGAGATGATGACGCCCGAGGCATCGAGCACCCCGTAGACGTCCGGCGCCAGCGCGGCCAGCACCGAGGCGGTCTCGATCAGGTCCTGGTTCAGGGCGTCGATCACTGCGTCGGGCGCGGAGCCTTCGGCAATGACTTGCTCTAGCGTTTCGATCAGCACCAGCAGATCCAGCGAGACTTCCCGGTAGGCTTCATCGTCGGGCCCCGGCGGGAATCCTTCGGCCTGCGCCAGCCCCGGTTCGGGCGGTACGCCGCCGTCGGGCGCGATCGGGCTCAGCGTGCGCAGCCGGCGCGTGTCGAGTTCGGCCAGCAGCTCGCCCAGCGCCTGGTCGAGGGTCTCGATGGTCGGGACATCGTTGACCTCGACCGCGACGATCAGCGCGTCGAGGATCGCGCGGTACTCGGCCAGTTGGCCGGCGAACTCGCTGTAGGCGTCCGCGCCGGGCCCGTCGCTGATCGGCTGCGCGACCACGGCCTGTTCGGCAACCGTCTCGGCATCGAACGAGGCCTCGACAAGAATCGGGCCCTGGCTGTCGGCGAACGTCGTGATCGTGGCGCCCGAAAGCGTCGGCGGCGTCCCGTTCACGGTTGTGGTATCCAGCGCCAGCGTCACGCCCGGCTGCGGTTCCAGCGGCGTGCCGTCGATGTCGCGGATGCTGACGTTCACTGTCCCCGTGCCACCGGCCGGGATCACGCCGGGCGTAATCGAAATCACCGCACGCGGTCCGCCGGAGACTTCGATCCCGACGGAGGAACCGGGCGGCACACGGGCGGCGCGGGGCGGGTTCTGCAGGCGCACGGTGTCGCGCGGTACGGACGCATCGTTGACGAAGACGACGCTGCCGACCAGACCCGCCCCGGTTAGCCTGGCCAGCGCGTTGTCGAGCGTGAGACCCTGCACGCCGGGCACCTCCACCGGCACCGGCCCGCGCGAGATCTCGACTTGCACGGCCCCGCCGGCGGCGATGGGCGTGCCGGGCGGGGGCTGCTGGGCGGCAACCTCGCCGGGGGGCACCAGATCGCTGAACACCTCGCGCAGCGGATCGACGACCAGCCCTGCGGCCTCGACGGTGGCAATCGCCTGAGCTTCGGTCAATCCGGCCAGGTCGGGCGTTGTCCCGGCCGGCACGACATCGATCACGAACGACTGGAACGCCGAGACGCCGATGCTGTCGGCGACCTCGACGGCCACAACGTGTTCGCCGAGATCGCCGCCGACCGGCTCCCAGCGCAGCGTGCCGAGCGCGTCGATGCTCATCCCGGGCGGCCCTTCGGCGATGTCCCAGGCCAGGATCTCGCCGGGGTCGGCGTCCACGGCCAGCGCACGATAGACGTATTCGAAGCCGGGCGAGGCCACGGTTCGGGGCGTCGAAACGATGCGCGGCGGACTGTTGGGCGGCAGAATCGTGATGTCGACGGTCGCGAGGTTGGACTGGAACTCGCCATCGCTTGCACGATACGTGAACGCGTCGCCGTCCTCGATGCGGTCCTCGGGCAGGCGCTCGTTGATCATGGCCTGGTTGAGTCCGGGCAGCAGCCAGTGAGGTCGTTCTTGCGCCGGGATGGTCAGGTCGTCGTTGACGTTGGTGACGTGGTAGCGCTGCTCGTTCCAGATCGATCGCATCGGCGGCCAGTCGTCGGCCGGGCTTTCCCAGACGCTGACCACCTCGTCGAAACCGAAGCTGAACCCCCCCGGAATAACCAGTTCGGCAGTGCCGTCGGCGTCGACGTCGGCGAACATCGGCAGCGTATGGTCGGTGGGCCGGGGGGTGTCGAGGGGGAACGCATGCTTTTCCGTGCCGTCGCGACCGTCCCAGACATGCAACGTACTGTCGTTGTCGACGAACACGACCTCGACAAAACCATCGCGGTCGAGGTCCAGCACCGTCGCGCCGCTTGACCGGGTAGTCACGTTCTTGCTCCATTTGACCGTGCCGTCGCGTCCGTCGAGCACTTCGAAAAGATCCGATCCCAGTATGTTCGGGAAGAGTATGTCGGCGTATCCGTCGGCGTCGACGTCGGCGATCGAAATAGGGGCAGTATTGAACCCGAATGGCCGAGCGACCTCCCAGGGATCCCCTGCGGGCGTCAACAGGTCAGTGCCGTCGTGGTTCCAGGCCACGACGTTGCCGCGATTGTCGGGAAGCGAGCCGCCCCCTCGCGTGCGCACGAGTTCGGGGTAAGGATCGTCGTCCAGGTTTGCAACGATCGGAAAGTTCTGCGACGAAAAATTGGAAACATTGTCGGTCCGCGTCCAGAGCAACTGGCCGTCGTTCGACCATGCGGCGTTGCCGACGACGACCTCGGGGTCGCCGTCGAGGTCCAGGTCGACGACGGTCACGCGGGTCGGTCCGCCCATGGCGGTCCCCGGCGCCGAAAAGCGATCGAGCTTGCGCCCCTGGTGATCCCAGACCTGGAGGCGGGCTTCGGTACTGGCGCTCGAGCCGGGTGCGACCAGGATCTCGGGCGTGCCGTCGCCGTCGAGATCGGCAAGGCTGATCGCGGCCTCTCCCATCGTTCCTTCGCTGGCCTGCGAGTTGGATCCAGCGGGAAAAAATCGCTCGGCCAGCGGTTCGCTGATCCACTTGATATGACCGTCGTGCTCGAACGCGTAGAGCCTGGTGACCGGCGGGACACCTCCATCCGTCTCGCCGCCGGCGACAATGATCTCGGGCTTGCCGTCGAGGTCGATGTCGCCGATTGCCGGCTTCGAGAAACTGCCGATCTGGCGACCGGCGAAAACGCGCTGCCAGTCGACGGCACCGCTTTGGCCGTCGACGGCGATCAGGACGGATGTGCAGCAGCCGCTACCGTCCCTAACGAGAATCTCGGACGCCGGGTCGTCGTCGAGGTTCGCGATCAGCGGCTGCCAGGTCGCTCCGCCGTTCGGATTGACCAGCGACCATTTCTGGCTCAGGGCTATCGTGCCGGCCGGGTTGTCCGGGGTGTATTCGAAACCACCGTCGGCGTCCAGCGACAGTGTGCCGCGGACCGGGCCGGCGACGGGCAGCGCCGACAGCGTATCGCCGTTGGGATCGGTATCGTTGGCCAGCACGCCGGGCGCGGTCACCACAAGCGTGTCGCCGCGCTCGACGCGGTAGCCGTCGTCGTCGATGGCCACCGGCGGTCTGTTGAGATCGACGAAGATTTCGAACGCGGCCGCTGCGGTGAACCCGGCCACATCGGATACCGTGACGGTGACGGGATGCGGTCCCAGCTGCTGCAGCGTAGGCGTCCAGCCAATGAGGCCGGTCACCGGGTCAACGACCATGCCGCCGGGCCGCTCGGTCAACGCGAAGCGCAACGTGTCGCCGGGATCGGGATCGGAGGCCTGCACCTGGACCGTCAGCGCGACGCCGGGCCGGCCGCCGCGGTCGGGCAACGAGCCCAGTTCGGGCGCCTGGTTGTCGGCGACGACGCTGACACCGAACGCTTCGGTGTCGAACTGCCCCGACAGGTCGCTTGCACGCACGACAACCGGATTGTTGCCGATATCGGCCGTGGCCGGCATCCATTCGATCAGCCCCGAGGCCGGGTCGATGGTCATTTGCGGCGGGGCTTCGTCGAATGAAAACGTGACCGCATCGCCCGGGTCTGGATCGGGTGCGGTGACGGTCAGCGCGAACGGGTCGGCCACGCGGATCGTGAGTCCGGCTATGGGATCGTTCAGCGGCGCTCCGGACGGATCGACGACCTGGACGCCGAACGTCAGCGTGTTGGCCAGTCTGGCGAGGTCCTCGACCCGCACCGTGACCGAATCGGCCCCCACCTGGGCCTGCGTCGGCGTCCATGCGATTGTCCCGTCCCGTTCGCGGATTGTCATGCCGGCCGGCGCATCGACCAGCGAGAAGCTCAATCCGGCCTGGTTCGCCGGGTCGGCGGTGTCGACGTCGATGACCAACGAACGCCCGGCGGCGGTCGCCTGTTCGTCTACGGGGACGAACTGCGGCACGTTGCCGGTGCCTTCGAACGAATTGACGAAAAGAATTTCCCCGGCACCGGCGACAGCCCAGTCGGGCGTGCTCGCCGCGATCAGTGCCGCCATCATGCCGAACCGGACCTGGTGTCGTAGCATCAGGAATCTCATGGCAATGCTCCGGCCGCCGTGAACAGCGGGTTGGGTGCGCGGAATACGTCTCGCGCGTCGTTGGCGTCGCCCGACACGAGATTCGTCGCGTCGGACTCGAACACCACCCATTCGCCGCTGCCCGAGATCCCCGGCTGGAAGCTGTGCCCGTCGGCCGAGCCGCCCGGCGGCGCGCTGACCAGTGCGGTTTCGCCGGTATCGCGGTCATGGACGAAAATGTCGCCGCGATTGTTGTCGTCGCCGGCAACGAGGTTCGAGGCCATCGACCGGAACGCGACGAACCGGCCGTCGTCGGAAACGCTGGGCTCGAAGCTGTCATGGTCGGCTTCGGCGTTGGCACTCGATACGCTGACCCGCTGGGTGGTGCCGGCCGCGAGATCGCGGACGAAGATGTCCCAGTGCCCGCTGGTATCGCCGGCGACCAGATCCGAGGCCTGCGATCGGAAGGCGACGAAGTTGCCGTCTCCCGAGACGAACGGCCGCAGGCTGTCGCCGTTGGCCGGTACGCCATCGGGCGTCGCGCTGCCGAGCAGCGTTACACCGGTGT
>DATGCS010000310.1:0-6785 GCA_035311685.1 Wenzhouxiangellaceae bacterium | reverse complement strand
ATTGGCCAGCACCGCGACCAGGATGATCACCAGCAGCGCCCCGCCGACCATGCGCCCGCCCGGTTTGTTGCCAAGCCAATGCGCCGCGGCAATGGAGGCGGTCAATATTGCGAGAATCTCGATCTGGGCCATGCCTGGCTTCCGGTTGCGACCGCCTACTCTAACCGTCCGGCCAGCGCAAGGTTCGACCATCGACGATCAATCGGCATCCTCGATTTGGGCTTCGAGCCGCCCGCCTCGCCCTCGCCAGACATGCCTTGCGCGTGGCGTCAGCGGCCATTTCAGATCGGCCAGAAAACCGGGACCAGCAGCAGCACGACGGCCAAAGTGAGCAGGTTCAATCCGGCACCGAACCTGAAATAATCGCCGATTTTGTAGTCACCGGGCTCCTGCACCAGAAACGGCGCCGGATGACCGTAGGGCAGGAGAAAGGCGGCCGACGAGGAAACGACCACCGCCACGCAGAATCCGGTGAGACTGGAACCCATTGCATCGGCGGCCGTGATCGCGATCGGCGTCATGATGATGGCCACCGCGGCGTTGTGCATCGGCTGGGTCAGCAACATGCACAGCACTGATATGCCTCCAAGCACCGCCAGCGGCCCAAAGCCGCCGAGATGGTTCACCAGCAGCTCGCCGATCATATCGGCGCCGCCGGATTGCTGCAGGGCCGCACCCAGCGGGTACATCCCGGCGATCAGAACCAGCGTTTTCCAGTCGACCGCGTCATAGAGCCGTCGCCAGTCGACAATGCCGGACAGCACCATCAGCGCCGCACCGGCAAGCGCGCTGATCGCGATTGGAAACCAGCCGAGTGCCGCGACCAGAATGACCGCGACCAGGATCGCGGCCGCCCACGGTGCCAGGTGCCGCTTGGTGGAAGCGACCTCCGCATTGCCGGGCTTGAAATAGACCAGCAGGTCCTTCTCCGGCTCGAATTCGCGCATCTTGGCCCTCGGACCGTAGAACAGGATGCTGTCGCCTGCGCGCAACGGCGTATCGCGGCTTCCCATCCGGTGCGCGCTGCCGTCACGGTAGTAGGCGATCGCGCGCAGCCCGAATTGGTCGGACAGGCCGAGTTCGCGCGGCGTCCGGCCGATCGCCGGCGATCGGGGCGGCACCACGGCCTCGGCCAATTCGGCGGTACTCAACGGGTATTTCCTCTGCATTTCCGGCGGACCCATGTAGGTCAGCGACTCGTGCCGTTCGGCAAGCGCTTCGGCGTCGGTCTGCCGTCCCTGGACCAGCAGCATGTCGCTGGCCTTCAAGACGGTGTCGCGGGCCTCGACCTCGAGATGGTTGCCCTCGCGCACCACGGTGACCAGTTCAAGCCGATGATCGGCCTCCAGGCGAAGGTCGTCGATGGCGACGGTGTCATCCTCGATTTCCTCGGTCGCGTAGATTTCGAACAGCCGGTCTTCCAGCCCGTAGACCTCGATCAGGCGGACTGTGACAGGCACCTTCTCGGGATCCGGCACCTCGCGGCGCCCGGGAAGCAGATATCCGCCGAAGATGAAGCTGTAAGCGATGACCGCAGCCAGCAGAACGGCGCCGATGGCGGTGAATTCGAAGAACGCGAAACCGGCCCCCTGGGTTTCCTGAAGCAGGCTATGGACCACGAGATTGTGCGATGCCCCGATCAGCGTCAGATTGGCCCCCGCCAGCGCCGCACAGGCCATCGGCAGCAGGATGCGCGACTGAGCCACGCGCATCTCCTTGCACAACCTCAGGATGACGGGAATGAAGAACGAGGCCGCCGCCACGATGTTGATGAAGCCCGACAGCAGACCAGGCACCGAGGTGTTCACGAAAAGCAGCCGGCCGTAGTGCTTGCGTATCACCTTCTCGAGCTTCTTGGCCACCCAGTCGACCACGCCTGTCTTTTGCAGCCCATCGCCGATGATCATCAGCGCCGCGATGGTCACCACCGCGAAACTGCTGAACCCGGCAAACGCCTGAACCGGCTCGATCACACGGGTCAGGACCAGCGAAAGCAGCACCAGCACCGCGACGATATCCGGCTTCAGCTTTCCGCTGACCAGAAGCGCGAATGACACGATCAGTACCAGAAATACGATTGCAGCTGACGACATCACTCACCCTCGCGAATCCGAATTATGAAGGGGAAATTTTTTCCTCGCAGGCTGACGCTACTTGACCACGAGCCTGTTGACCACATTCGAGACGCCCTGCTGGCCACGGGCAATCCTCACGGCCTCGCGCGACTGTGCCTCGGTGCCGACGAATCCGGTCAATACGGCCTCGTCGTCCTCGATCTGGACATCGATGGCCGAGCCGGCCAGATCCGGTTCGGCCATCAGTGCCGCCTTGATTTGCAACGCGGTATCGGAATCCTGATTCTCGAGCTTCGCCGAATCCCTGGCCCAGGGATTCGCGCAACCAGCTGCCAGTACTGCAACAACTGTTGTTAATAAAACCGTTCTGGACAGTCTCAAAAAAATCGTTCTGGTCGTTTTCATTGCGCGGACCTCATTGCGATGACTCCGTGTCCTGTGACGACTCCGTGCCCTCGATCGCCTCGAGGGTGCGGGAGACCAGGCCCTCGCAGTAGCCCTTGCCCTCGTTGCCGCCGACGTCCAGCAAGGGTACCAATGCGCCGAGCGGGCCTGCGATCGTACCCAGCGCGACGGCTGCGCCGGCGCGCATTCCCAGTTGCCCGCCGTGGATGCCGACCTCGATCGAATCGAAGCTGCCGCTGATCCGGAGCGGCGTGCGCCCGACCAGTACGCTCGGGTCCCGCGGATACACGACGATGGAGACATCGGCGCGTTCTTCGTTCATGTCCACGTTCCCGCCGGCCGTGAAGACCGTCTCGGGCGTATCGACCACAAAGGTATCCAGTTCGACCTTGCCCTGTCTGGCCTGAAGATCGGCGTATGCGCAATTGATCGGAACCGCGTCGGGATCGCCGAGCCAGGCGAGAAACGCCTGACCGGCATCCAGGCCGGCCAATTGCACCAGCAACGCATCCAGTCTTCCTTCGGTCATCAGCATGACCAGTCCGCCGTCGGCCGATCCCAGAAGCGCCGCTACCGAGCGCCCCTGGACCCAGAGCTTGCCCTGCGCAGCGACGACGCCGACGCTGTCTTCGGCAAGGTCCCAGCCCCGCATCAGATCACGAAGATCCAGTGCCTGCACCCGCACGCCCAGTGTTCCGTCGGGCGGATTCTGGTTGGCATCGAGCGTGAGTGTGAAATCGACCCTGCCGTCGCCTACGCCGAACCCTACCGGTTCGAATTTGCCCACCCCGTCTTTGAGCAGAAAGTTCAGAGCCACTTCGCTCAGCGGCACGTCCCCGGCGCGCACGGAAGCACCGCGATACTGCACGTCGGCGTTCACCTGCTGCCAGGCGTCGCCGGCGAACGGCGCTTCCGGCAATACGAAACGGTCTTGCGGTTCGTCCCCGGTCTTATCCTCGGTCTCGGCCGGTTCGGGCCCGGCACCGAAAATCTGCGCGAAATCAGCAATATCCACCGAATCGGAGCGCAATCGGCCGGTCAGCAGCGGCGGGGATTGTTCCGGGTCGAAAGCCAGACGGCCCTTGAGATCGCTGTCGCCGACCGTGCCGTCCAGGTCCGACAGCGACCAGCGGCCATCCTCCAGTCCGAACCGGCCGGTCACCGTGTACGGCGGCAGTTCCGGCAACGGGACGCCCAGCAGTCGGCTCAGCCGCTCCGGGCTCGGCCCCTGCAAAGATAATTCGAGATCCATCCCCGCCAGCAACAGCGGGCGCAGCAATGTGCCGCCCAGCTTGATCCGGCTCTGCACCACGCCGGCATCGAGGTCTACCGAATAAGGACGCCCGGGCACGCGCGCGTCGAGCAGCGCGTCACCGCGAAACTGGATGGAAAGCGGGTCGCCGTCGTAGGTGCCCGAACCGTCCATTTCGAAGCGTTGCTGGCCGTCCTCGAGGCCGCGAGTCTGCGCGGTAATGCTCAGTTCGGTTCCGGCTTCGGCGTCGGCGAACTGCAGGGTCGACGGCTCGATCTGCAGGCGCCCGATCATGGGCGCGAACACGTCGTCGCGCGCCGCCTCGTCCAGGTTTTGCGTCACGATCGCGCGCACTTTTCCGGACAGCAACCCCAACCGGTCCTCCAGCGGAGTGAACGTGTCGACTACCCGGCTGAGGGCAACGTCGGAGAACCGGGCCTCCAGCCGTGCCGATGCCGGCAGGCTGTTGGCGTCCATCGAGCTGCGCAGCGAAACCGTACCGCCGGCCAGCTCGAACTGCAGCGAATCCACGCTGAGCTCGCCTGCATCCAGCGTGCCGGCAAATTCCAACTGCCCAAGGGCCGGTACCCCCGGAAGAGTCACCTTGGTTGCACTCAGATCCAGACCGCCGTCGAAGGACTGAAGCACCGTGAGATCGGCGACGCCCTGACCGGCAGTGGATTCGGCATTGCCATCTGCCGAAGTTTCCGCTTGTGTTGACGAGGGTGATGACAGGCGTGCCAACCGCGTCAGGTCCAGCGTTTCGGTAGTCAGGTCGGCATCCACGCGCGGCCGTTCCCCGGCACTGAATCGCACCTGCCCCCGCAGATCCGTTTCCCCCATCTCGATCCGAAACGGTTCGGCCGACCACAGATCGCCTTCGCGCTGCAGCCTTGCATTCATATCGACGGTCGGCAACGCCATCACCGGCCGATCCGCCCACCGCTCCAGCTCCCGGCTGTGCTCGACATGGACGGAGACATGGCCGGCGAAACCGGCGGGCTGGAGAATGGCCTCGAGCGTCGTGTCGACAGCCAGCGCCAGGCCGCCCGACGAAGCGCGCGCCATCAGGGCGTAGGCGGATGCCGATTCGAAGTCTGCCAGTGGGTCGCCTTCGACACTCACGTCCAGCGGTCTCGAGGCCAGCGTGCCGGAAACCGACAGCGACGGAACCGTTGATTCAGGGGACACATCGGCGTTGATCGAAAGACGGGTCGTCTCTTCGCCTTGGTCTTCAACCCCATCAGCTTCAAACGAGAATTCGGCGTGCGGCAGGCGCAGATGCGTGGCGAGCATCGCTGTCGGCGAGCCGGCCTGCGCCAGGCTTGCCCGGTCGATCGGTCCGAGCGACGCGGCCAGCCTTCCTCCCAGGCTTCCCTGCAGCAGTCCTTTTGGCATGCCTTCCGGCATGCGGCCAACCACATCAAGCCCGGGGGGCTCTTCACCGAACCGAATGTCGGCTGTCGAGAGGTCGAGTTCGGCCTGCAGCGAGCCCGGCGCGCTCGTGGCCGCGATCGATCCTTCCATCCTGCCCCCGCCGATGACGAACGACAGCTGTTCGACCGCCAGGCGACGGTCAATCAGTTCGAGTCGTGTACTGAAGTCCGTCAACACCATTGCCATGCCGGCAATCTGCGCGATTTCGAGTTCGACGATTGCTGTCAAAGCGGGGAAAACAGGCAGGGAGTCGATCGTGATGCGGGATTCATCCCTGCTGCCCAGACCGGCCTGCAGCGCCGCGACGTTGAACGAGCGCGATTCGAGTGCGCCTTCGAGAACGGGCACTTCTTCGCCGGTATCCAGAGAGAGCCGGCCTTCGAGGCTGTTTTCCATCACCGTCAGCTCGATCCGTTCGGCTTTCCAGACCGCACCGGAGCGCTGCAGCGACGCGGCCAGCTTCAGCGGGCCAATATCGGGGGCCGGCGTTCCCGGCCCGAAACCGGCCCATCCGATGACCGGTTGCACTCGGGATTGCAGGCCGGACTGCAGGTCGGCCTCGATACGGCTCTCCCAATCCTCCAGCGGGGATGAACCCGCCGCGAAAAATTCTGCGCGGAGCCGGCTGTCGCCGACGCCGACGCGGAGTTCACCTTCAAACGATTCCCTGGCAGCGAGCCAGCCGATCAGGGAATCGGTATCGGCCTCCAGTTCGATCTCGTGGTCGTTGGCCGAAACAATCGCGCTTGCGCTCAGCGAATCGCCATTGTCGCTGAGCCGGACCGACGGGATTTCGAGAACCCGCACAGTCTCGGCACCGACCGGTCGATACTGGATGACGGCATTGGACACCGCAACGCCGCCGATCACGACCGAATCAGCGGCCGCGCCATCGGAGCCGTTGCTTTCCATAGCTTCCAGAACCCAGTTGGGCGGCCCGTTCGCACGCCCTATCAACCGGATCACCGGCGCATCGATGTCGACTTGCGCCAGTTCCACCCGGCCCATGAGCAGTTCGAACAGGCCTGGCGCAATCCGCAGCCTGTCGATCTCGATGAACTGCGAATCCCGGGCCCAGTCGGGGTTTGCCAGCGAGAGATCTTCGAGCGAAAGCCGCGGCCGGGGCAACAGACTGACCGAGAGATCGCCGGCGATGGCAGCTTCGCGCCCGGTCGCCTGTTCGACGCGATCGGTAATGACCGGCTTCAGAAAGTTCCAGGACACCAGTTCCACGGTGATTGCCGCGAGTACCAGAAGCGCAAGCAATGCGGCCGTGATCCATTTCAGAGTGCGCAGCATCAATGCCCCCGAAAGTCAGGCGACGGTACCGGCATCAGGCCAGCAGCCATTTCTCCGCTTCATCCTTGTTCTCGTAGTCGAACTTCTCGACCTCGGCTTCCGTGAACACCTTGCCGATGACCTGCATCAATCCCGCGACCGTGGAGTCGGTGCACACGGCAACCTTCGGAATCCGGTCTCGGAATTCGGCGATGAATTCGCCGTGCGCCAGCATGTCCGAAAAACTCTTGTAGCCGGGGAAATCCTCGGTATGGATGAGAATCCCGTTCAGCGTGCGCTCGTCTTTGTCGAGCGTCTCGAGTTCGCGTGCAAGGCTC
>DATGCS010000309.1:0-2290 GCA_035311685.1 Wenzhouxiangellaceae bacterium | reverse complement strand
GTAATGACTTCTTCGTGGGTCGGGCCGAAGGCGAATTCGCGCCCGGCGCGGTCGGTCATCTTGAGCAGCAGCGGCCCGAAGTTGTCCCAGCGATCCGTTTCACGCCAGAGCTCGGCCGGCTGCACCGAGGGCATGAGCATTTCCAGACAGCCGGCGGCGTCCATTTCCTCGCGGACCACGCGCTCGACGCGCCTGAGCACTTTCAGCCCCAGCGGCGTCCAGGAATAAATGCCCGAGGTCAGCTTGCGGATCATGCCGCAGCGCAGCATCAATTGATGGCTGGCGATTTCGGCGTCGGCGGGGACCTCGCGCAGCGTGGCGAGGTGGAATGCACTGGTTTTCATCGGATGCCCGGAAACTGGATAGTCAAGCCGGGAAGTCTACCCGAGTAATGCACGGTTTTCCGGATCTGGAGCGTCCTGAAACACGGGGCCCCGGGATTTTTTGTCGACGCGCGACGGGTCAGCCGTCGTCCTGGCACCATTCGTCGATCAGAGCCTGGTTTTCCTCGATCATGCGCTGCTGTTCGTCGGCGTCGATGAAGGTTTCGCTGCCGTCGTCGTTCTTGATGGTGATGCGGCGATTGCTCTGCAGCCAGAACAGATTCTCGCGGGCCTGTTCGCAGCGTGCAGCGACGGCTTCCGGGTCGGGTGCAGCCTGCCTCGGCATCTGTATGTCCTCGGCCGCTTCTTGCGCTTGCGGCGGTGCCGGTTGGGCCTGCGTCCGCGACGAACCAGTCACCTGGCCGGCGGTGTTGATGGTTTCGTAATCGCGGTCATTCGGGGGCTCGGCGGTGAAATGCACGGTGCCGTTGTCGTCGGTCCACTTGTAGTATGTTTTCGCCGCTGCAGGGGCCGCGAAAAGCAGTGCGCACAAAATCAGAATAAGCGTAGGTTTCTTGGATCGAATGTTCACGATAATCACCTGCCTGGGGTCGGTTCCGGTCGGATCGCTGCAGCCGGCTGCACGCAACCGGGACTCGGTTTACGATATGGTGCTCGAATTGCGATGATCCGGTCTCCGATAATTCGAAAAATAATTCGAACGCGGGCACTCGCCATCACACACAAAGAGGATAGCACCGACTTGGCCGACGAGGAAAGCACCAACAAGCCGCTGCCGGCGCGCGGCGCCTATCTGCTGCCCAACGCGCTGACGACCGCGGCGCTGCTGGCCGGCTTCTATGCCATCATCGCGGCGGTGCAGGGCGAGCACGTGGCCGCGTGCATTGCAGTCGTGGTGGCCGGCCTGCTCGACGGCATCGATGGCCGGGTGGCGCGCATGACCGGCACCCAGTCCGAATTCGGCACCCAGTACGACAGCCTGTCGGACATGGTCTCGTTCGGCATCGCGCCGGCGATTCTGGTCTGGAGCTGGTCGCTGTCCTCGGTCGAACTCGCCGGACCGATCGGCGAAAAGATCGGCTGGTTGAGCGCGTTCTTCTATTCGGCTTGCGGTGCGCTCAGGCTCGCCCGCTTCAACACCCAGGCGGGGGTGGCCGACAAGCGGTATTTCCAGGGGCTTGCCAGCCCGGCCGCAGCCGGAACGCTGGTCTCCACGATCTGGTTTTGCGAAAGCCGCGGCATCGGCCCGGAAGCCGTAGCCTGGCCCATGCTGGTGCTGACCGTCATGCTCGGTGCGCTGATGGTGTCGAGGCTGCGTTATTCCAGCTTCAAGGGCGGCGCCAGCCGCGAGCGCGAGCGCGTACCCATTGCCTGGATCTTCGTACTGCTGGTCGTGATCGTGCTGCTGGCGATCGATCTGCCGGCAGTCCTGTTCACCATCGGCGTGCTTTACGTCTCCTCCGGCTTGATTGTCACCCTGCGTGGCCGTTACCAGCGTCGTCGCAAGCGCCGGCCGGACGACGAGCGCAAGCCCAACGCCGGGCGGGAGTTCGATGATGGCGATTGATTCGGGCGCAATTCGCAGGCTGGAGGCCATGGATATTCCGGTGTGGTGTTCTCGCGCGCCCAAATATGCCGGTTCCGATTCGGCCGCTATGGCTGCGGCCGAATCCGTGCCGACCGAGGCGCATTCGATCGACGCATCCGCCAGCGAGCCGCGGGCCGCGCGTATTCGGCTGGAGGCCGGCAGCGGCCGCTGGCTGCTGGTCGTCGATGACGGCGATCGTGCCCGCCATGCGGCGTTAATCGAAGATATTCGCGCCGCGCTCGGCAGCCGTGAATGCCGTTTCGGTACCTGGTCGGACTCGCCCGAGGCGGGTGTGGCCGTTGAAGACTGGGACGCGCACGGCATTCGCAATGCGCTTGTGTTCGGCGGCGATGCCGGT
>DATGCS010000308.1:0-3769 GCA_035311685.1 Wenzhouxiangellaceae bacterium | reverse complement strand
ACTTTGCTGTTTATCGTCTGGTACGCCTGGACATGGCCCAAACCGACAGCTGCACAAACTGCGCCATAAGACAATTCCCGGACTGCCATATGGCAAGTCATAAGAAGAACTCTTCACTGAAACCTGTGGGTATGCTTCATTGCCCAACCGCCGCCGGGCATAGGTCGAGGCCGCCCAGGTGAAAGTAGATGGTGGCCTTGAACCGTTCCTTGTTCCGGAGAATCAAATTGGACAGGCACGCCTTAAAGATCGCTGGGCGACGAGAACATCGGCGGCAAGCGCCAGCGATTCACGATCCGGCCGACCGAGGGGGTCACCGTTCAGGTGCGTCACTCACTCGAAAGTTCCACCCGCGTGCCGGTCCAGCCCGGCGACGTCGTGCGCGTGACCGGCGAATAAATTGGACAGGCACGTCTTGAAGAGGTCGCCCAGGGCAAATTTGACCCGCGAGCTGGCAGCCGATCGCGTCTTTCACGATTATCTACCGGTTTCTGGGTGCTTCAGTAGGATTTGCGGGTCGTGATCCGGATTCCACGCACGCGAAATCTGGCATCGAGGCCATTTCGGTGCTTGCGGCTGACTTTATGATTTATCGGCCGGGCGAGAACAGCGCGGCGGCTGCGGTTTGACCTTTCATGAACGCTTTTTCAAAGTGCTCGGCGTATGCCTTGAGCTTGTCCAGCGCGCCGAGCGCATGGGCGAAGCCGAATTTCGGCTTTTTGATGTAGGTGAGGTACTGTTCCGGGCGCATGTTCAGCCGCTTCAGGATGGGCGGCAGGTGGTCGGGAATCGAGCCCTTCTTGCCCTCGATGATGGCACGTCCGGACCAGTCGACCAGTTCCAGGTAGTCGGTTGCGGAATAGGGGATGGTCTTCTCGGCGCTTTGGTCGTTGTCGTCGACGAATTCAAGCAATCTGACGATTTCTTCGCCCAAATTCGCCTTGTCGGTCGGCTTCTCACAAGTCTTTCGGCCCGGTGCCGACGCTGATGTTGACTTGGTCCGCCAGGCCGCGATTCTTTGCTGAATGGAGGTGAAGTCTGAAGCCTCCGGCGTTTCGGCGATGCCGGCGCGGATTGGATTCAGGTCAACATAAGCCATGGCTGTGAGTACCGCAGCCTCGTCCAGCAGTGCCTGGCTGGTGAATCGTGATTGCCAGAAGTGCCCGCTGACGTTGTCTTCGGCATTGGCCTGGCGGGCAATAGGCTCGTTGAGACACTTCATGAACCATGATAAATCGCAAAGCCGCTTCCGGTAATCCTGGATATGGTTTCGCGCAACCTGCTGCTGGGCCTGACTCAGTTCCTGGCCGGCGATGAATGCCCGAACAACGGCCGGCCCGGTAAACAGACGCGTCCAGCGCCTGGCAACCTCCATCTCGTCCCACTCCAGCGCACTCTGTTCGTCGATGTGGAGTACCAGGTGATAGTGGTTGGACAGAATCGCGTAGGCGCAGACGTCTACGGCGAAGACTTCGGCCAGCAAGCAGAGTCGGTCCTGAATGTCCTGCTTGCGGGCCGAATAGTCCTTGCCGGTCAACGGGTCTTTTCCGCACAGGAAGTGCCGGCGGACGCACCGGGCGATCACGTGATAGAACGGCGTGACCTCGAGGGACACCAGGCGTTTGCGCGCTTGTGGCATGTGCTTAGATTCCGGTGATCGATGAGCGACCAGCGTAGCCGGCATTCCCGAGTAGGAAAATAGGAAAACTTCCCGAATTTGGGTAGGTAAATTTCCTGGTCTAAGCCTGTCCCGACTCTGCCTCCGACTCTGCGCCACTGTCGCGCCCGTGCAGGGTTGTTCAGAGGTTCCTTAAGTGTCGCATCGAGCGAAATCTGGTTATGCCGAGCCTGTGGCATCCCGAAACACCTGAATAGCCTGAAGAGAGGCTAAGCGGAGGAGACACCCAGAACAATCGGAAAACGGCCCTAATTCCTGTAGGAAATTTCCTACGAGGTGGGTGTCTTAGCTTTCTTGTTTTCCCTAGAGTCAATCGAAACGAACGTCGAGCGCCAGGCCCGGACCCTGCAGGCTCATGTCGAGATCGAGCCGTCGTGCCGAGTGCTTCAGATCGACACGGCGGAAGCCGATCATCAGTGCCATACGCGGCGAGATCGTGTAGCCCAGGGCAACCATGGCATCACTGCTCAGATCAGTGCTTCCGCCTGCACCGCCCATGGCCCAGGCGGTCAGGAACATCGGGCCGTCGAACGACCAGGTGCCCTTGACGCCGACCTGGAAAACTGTGGTCGAGCGCGAGTCGCGTGCGCGCGTTGGAAACGGGAACGGGGTGCCGGGCGGCAGTTCCAGGCTGGCGTTGGTGTCGATCGACCAGTAGCGCAGGCCGGCAATCAGGTCGAGGTAGCCGCGGTCCGAATCGCTCAGACGATAGGTGCCGGCCAGCAATGCGCCCTGCAGTTCGGTCGAGATGCGTCCGGGTGTGCCAAGCGCGGGTATTCGGCCGCGCTCCGACAGGTTCACGGCCTGCACGTCGATCAGCAGGCCCCAGCGGTCCTTGCGAGCTTCGTAGACGGCCATCGCGGCAAAGTCCAGCGACGATAGCGTGTCGGAAAACCCGCGGCTGACTGAAATGTCCGGCAGCGGGGCGACGCCGATGTCGCCGTCGAGGCTGCTGCCCCACCCATAGAGCGTGATGCGCTGGTTCCAGTCCGAACCCTGCGCGTGCATCGGCGTGGCCGACATGATCATGACAGTGCCGATCAGGAGCGCAGCGGGCTTGACGGGTGATCGCATCGTCGGGTTTCCAGTTTGGTTGTTTCTCGAGTCAGTCGGCCTCGGAATTCGACATCCGGTCTTTCACCAGACGCCCGTCCTTCATGATGACGACGAAGTTGCGTTCCGGATCGCCGATCAGGTCCAGGTTCTCCAGAGGGTTGCCGCGTACCAGCAGCAGATCGGCCAGGGCGTCTTCCTCGACGACGCCCAGCTTGCCCTGGTAGGGGCTGCGCAGGCCGGACAGGGCCAGCAGCTGCGCGTTGTCGTGGGTGACCAGCCTGAGGATTTCGGCCGGGCTGAACCACTCTTCGAGCAACAGGATGTATTGGTTCTGCTCGGCATTTATGTCCGGCTCGAACAGGAAGTCCGTGCCCCAGGCCAGTTTGACCCCGAGATCGCGGGCCGAGGCCCACACTGCCGGCTGATTTTCGATGATGGGCTGGCGCTTGGCGCGGCGCTGCGGGTCCATGTCGGGGGTGCTTGCGCGCAATACCTGCAGGGACAGCCACACATCGCGCTCGGCCATCAGTTGAAGGGTGTCCCGGTCCAGCAATTGGCCGTGATCGACCACTCGGACGCCGGCTTCGATGGCGCGACGGACCGCGCGCGGCGTATAGGCATGCACGGTCACGTAAGTGCCCCAGTCCTCGGCGGCTTCGACCGCGGCGCGCATCTCGTCGAACGTGTACTGGGTGACATCGATCGGATCGTATGCCGATGCCGTGCCGCCGCCGGCCATCAGCTTGATCTGGCTGGCGCCGAAACGCAGGTTTTCGCGTACCGCGGTCAGGACTTCGGCGCGTCCATCGGCGATAAAGGTCGCACCGAGCAATTCGGCGCGCGACGGTTGGCCGAAGAAACGGCGCGACCGTTCCTGCGGCATCCGGAAGTCGCCGTGCCCGGCGGTCTGGCTGACCGTGGCGCCGGACGGCCAGACACGCGGACCGGTGTAGCGCCCGGCATCGATCCCGGCCTTGAGGCCCCAGATCGGTCCGCCCAGGTCGCGAACAGCCGTGAAGCCGCGCAACAGCATCG
>DATGCS010000307.1:0-2281 GCA_035311685.1 Wenzhouxiangellaceae bacterium | reverse complement strand
GAGAAGTCTGGACGATTTACTCGGCCGCTGGCAACTGGCATACATCGCGCCCGACGAGTGTCTCGCCGAGTGCCTGGAAACAGCAGGACTGATGCACAACATTCGCCTGGCTCAGGATCGCCGTGCTTCAGAGGTGGGGCTGGTCCTGCTCAGCGCGACAGCCCTCGACGATGCCACACGCGAACGGATCGCAGCGCTCGACCCGTCCTGGCTGATATTCGACGGTAAGGCGGCCAGCGACCTGATCGAGCGGATGCCGGACCCCGCGCCGCGGACTTTATACATCGTTGATCCCGAAGCAAATATAATCGAGCGTTTCGCTCCTGGCGTCGACCTGAACGGGGTGCGCAAGGATCTCGACCGACTTCTGACCTGGACAGTGCGCGAACCACAGTGAATAAATCCAAATTATTTCAACGCCTTGCATGGACGGCCACGGGACTGACGCTGGTCGTCATCGTCGCCGGCGCCTGGGTGCGGCTCACGCACGCGGGCCTGGGCTGTCCGGACTGGCCAGGCTGCTACGGCATGGTGACCTGGCCCAGCTCGACCGAACACGTCGAGCGCGCCAATGCCGAATGGGGCCACGTGCGCGTGGTCGAATCGGGCAAGGCGTTCCGCGAGATGTTTCATCGTTACCTTGCCGGTTTCCTCGGTCTGGTTATCCTGGCGCTGGCGTTCCTGGGCTGGCACAATCGTTCGCGGCCCGGCCAGCCCGTCGTCCTGCCGATGCTGATCCTGGGGCTGGTGATATTCCAGGCGGCACTGGGCATGTGGACGGTCACGCTTCTGCTCAAGCCCGCCATCGTCACGGCCCACCTGCTCGGCGGCATGGCCACCTTTGGATTATTGTTGTGGCTTTCGCTTTCGAGCCGTCCGCGAGCGAACTCGCCCACCTTGCCGGCACGGGCGCAGCGCACCGCGGTAATCCTGGCGCTGGTCGTGGTCTGCATTCAGATCGCGCTAGGCGGCTGGGTCAGCACCAATTATGCCGCGCTGGCCTGCACCGGATTTCCGACCTGCCACGGCGAATGGTGGCCAGACATGAATTTCTCCGAAGGCTTCCGCATCTGGCGCGGCATCGGCGTGGACTACGAAGGGGGCGTTCTCGATGAACCGGCTCGCGTTGCGATCCAGATGGCCCATCGTATATGGGCGGTCGTCGTGCTCGGCGTCATGACCTGGCTGATCATGCGTTTATGGCGTGCCGAAGACCTCCGTAGACTGGCCGTGGTCGCCGGCGTCGTCCTGCTGGCGCAGATCACGATTGGCATCTATAACGTCACAGGCGGATTGCCGCTGGCCAATGCAGTGGCCCACAACGGTATGGCAGCCGTTTTGCTGGGCGTGCTTGTGCTGGTGCTCGACAAGACCCGGCAACGTCGCCCGGAATGACGAAAACGTCGCTCAAGCAGCGCGCCAATGCGTTCCTGAATCTGTGCAAGCCGCGCGTAGTCGCGCTTATCGTATTCACCGCCATGGTCGGCATGGCGCTGTCCACCCCGGGCCTGCTGCCGATGTGGTCGTTCGTCTGGGGCAGCGTCGGTATCGGCATGGCAGCGGCCAGCGCGGCGGCGCTCAACCATGTGATCGACCGCAGGGTCGATGCCCGCATGACGCGCACCCGTCATCGGCCCCTGCCCAGCGGCGTATTGAACGAACGCCAGGCTATAGTTTTTGCGCTGATCCTGGCGCTCGTCTCGATGCTGATTCTGACGTTGCTGGTCAATCCACTGACCGCGGTTCTGACCTTTTTCAGCCTCATCGGCTACGCCGTGGTCTACACCATCTGGCTCAAGCGCGCGACGTCTCAGAACATCGTGATCGGCGGTGCCGCCGGCGCGGCGCCGCCGGTGCTGGGCTGGGCCGCCATCACCGGGGAAGTGCACGCCTATGCACTGATCCTGTTCCTGATCATCTTCGCCTGGACGCCGCCGCATTTCTGGGCGCTTGCAATATACAGGCGCGAAGAGTACGCCGGCGTCGGCCTGCCGATGTTGCCGGTGACCCACGGTGTGAGATTCACGCGCTGGCAAATCCTTTTCTATACCATCGTACTGATTCTGGTCACGCTGCTCCCCTATCTGACCGGTATGAGCGGGCTGATCTACCTGGCCGGCGCCTGCGTGCTGAACGCGGGATTTCTCGGCTATGCCATCGCTTTGTTGAACAACCGCAATGAACGTCTGGCGATGGACATGTTCAATTACTCGGTTCTCTACCTGATGGCGCTGTTCGCGATCCTGCTGGTAGACCACTATTTAAAGATCTAGGCAAAAAT
>DATGCS010000306.1:0-5021 GCA_035311685.1 Wenzhouxiangellaceae bacterium | reverse complement strand
TTGAGCTCCGGCGGCAAGCGTAAACGCCAGCGCTCCTCGTTGACCATGTCGGGCCATACCAGATCGGGAAACTGCTCGGCGATCGCCACGCTGCCGACCAGCACGGGGTAAGAGACCTGTTCGAGGTCGATGTGGTCGATGCCTGGAAGCTCGCTGGCCGGAACATACTCACGCTCGATCACCCGATAGTCTTCTGCCGCCTGACCACAACCGCTGAACAACAGTGCGCAGGCCGCCAGCAGGAACACCATTGTGCGGATAATCGTGCGAGTAGACTGCATGATGGCTTGATGATTATCCATTTACTCGAACCCATCGATAAAGAGCAGATCGCCGATATTGTCGACCTCGACCGGAATGCTGTCCTGCAGGCCGCCATTCGTCGACATTACGATGGTTGCGCCGTCACGGTACGGCGTGACGTTTCCCAACTCGTCGATCGAGGCGATCCCGGCATCGGCGCTCGTGTAGACCGTGCCGGTCGACGGGTCCGACAAATCGCGCGATATGCCATCGCTGAATTCTCCGACTACGGCCAGGCTCTGTTGATCGAACAACCCGTTCAGAAACATTGCGTCGTTGACGATGCCGACCTGTTCTAGCATCGCGGCCGGTTCGGCGACGATGACGATGCCGTCGGTGCGGGCGAAGCTGCCGTCGGCATCCTCGGCTATCGCGGCCAGTGGTAATGCTCCTGCCACGCCCAGCGGGATCTCGAACTGGAGATCGAACGGCGTCTCCTCATCCAGCAACACCTGATCCTGGCCCAGCAGCAACACCCGAGTGGGGTTAAAGCCGTTCGCACCGGCCAGGGACACCTGCACGGTATCGCCCGATGCGAAAATCGAGCCATCGGCCGGCGCCGTAAACTGAACGCCATCCTCAGTCAAGCTGGCAGATCCACGGCTGGCGGTGACGGGTAAAGCACCGCGCGTGTCGGGGATCCTCATCCCGGCGCTGGCCGGGGCGGGGAATTGCGAGAAATCCGCAACGCTCGAGTCGAGATTGAGCAAGCCCTCGCCGAGCGCGCCACTGCACTGAACCGACGTTACTCCGGCCGGACAGAATAGGCGGTTAGAATACTCCGGGTTGAGTGCCGCGAGCGAATGGATGCTCAGCAAACCGTCGAAGATGGTCTGCGCGGTCGCGTCTATACCCCCGGCCTGGCTGGGCCGGCTTACGACCAGGTCGTGCTGATCGGAACCGAACACCTGCAACGGGTCGAACAGGAACCGGATCAGCCGGTAGATCGCGCCCTCTTCGCCGGGCGCATCCTGCAGGTTCTCATCGGCCCATTGGGTGCCGCCCACGCCGATCAGGGCATGGGCGGGCACCGGCGTGGCCTGCATTGCAAGAATCGCGTCACTTCCGACCGCAAGGTCGTCGATTGCGCCGAGATCGATCGGTCGGTCAAGCTTCTCCATGCCCCAGGTCACCAGCTGGCCGATAAGAAAATTCGTATCGTCGCGCATCTGGATGAGGAGATTCGCCAGCGGCGAGCCCAGATGCGGGGTATTCATAGTGACCAGCCGGTTAATGGTGCGAAACGGAGCGTCTTCCAGATACAGCCGTCCGAGCAGACCGCCCATGCTGTGGCCGATGTAATCGTGGCGTGCACCAAATACAGACGACTGATTAAGCAGCGACAGGCAGGCCGAGCGCAACGGCTGCTGCGGCCGCCTTCGATTTTCTTCGAAGGAGCGAGCGTTGTTATGGTTAGCGCTATAGTTGCCGACTCGTGTAGCTAGATTTTGCTCATTGATCAAGGGTAAGGTACCGGCAAATGCGTTTTGCCGCCAGATGTCCGGGTCGCTCCACAACCCATGCATCAGCACCGCCTCCGGCCGAACGATAGCAAATGGAAATCCGACATTGTTGAAACAACGCTCCTGGCCGGTCGTGGTATTTCGGAAGCAGGCCTGAGCGATGAGCGGGCGCGACTGACCGAATTCGGCTTCGGTGAGCCCTGGATGCCAGTACTTTTCGGGAACGAAGTATTGCGCCGATGCTGCCCAGTCGCGCGGGCCCAGTTGCACCACCGGCACCGTGACGCTGGGCAGCCGATCGAAACTGCCGAACTGGCCCAGGCCGCCATCTTCCGGTACCTGCATCGCGGGCAGGCTGAGTTCCGCCTCGTGCCAGGGGCCCATCATCGTTGAACAACCCGAAACCTAACGGCCAGCGCGTTGCGCCATCGGCGACGGCGCCAGGCTGGGTGATGCCACGAACGGTCCGCGGCTCCCGCAAGCTGGTGCTGGAGGCACGAACATCATCGAAGAACGCAGAGCAGACTCGCGGCGGGAATTCCTGTAGCGGACCGGACAACTCGCCCGGTGGAAACAGCGTGTCGCACCATTGTTCAACAGTAAGGCAATCCGGTCCGCGTGTGGCCTCAAGGAATGATGGATGAAGGATGGACGTAGTCACGATCTGACCGATCACAACGGCCGAATCCATCAGACTGTCGCCTTCGTCGCGCAGTTCGATGCGGAGCGTGACGGGCCCGCCTGCGTCAATCGCGACCGCAACCGTTTTCCAACCGGACATGGCGGCGACCGGCTGGCCGACGCCAACGCTGGCCGGGAACTCACTCGGGTCGTCGGCAAACAGTGCAAAACCCGTATCCATTGAATCTGCATGCGACACGGGTTTGAGCCTCGGGTCACGCGCATCCAGATCGACCAGATTGCGGCGGGTCTGCCGATCCCGAACGTCTATCACAAGGCTGTCAGTGAACCCAGCGGCTGCGAATTCGGGAGATTCGGCGGTCAGGAAGTTGTAGCTCAAATATAGAATCGACGCGTGCGGTTCGGGCACAATCTCCATTTCAAGCCAGGCCCGGTCGAAGTCGGCCTCGCTGTTGGAAAATGACGCACCCGGTGCCGGTTGATCGGCATGGGCATCTCCAGTGCTGATCATCAGCATCGATTAAGGCGACAATCGCGACGCTCGCGCGGGACGACTCAATTGCCGAAACATCAGGGGATTGCCCGAGGAATCGACATAGCGAACCGTAGCGCCTCGAACCAGATTTCCGCCGGACAATTCGGTCAGAACAGATGAGGGTTCGTTTGGAGCGCTCCTCGCCGATTCATATTCAACCGCATTTTGTGCAAACACCCTTCTCGCCTCGATTGCCTTTGAATCAACAGGGCCAATCGATGCCGATTCGACAGCCGCCGCAAAGACAAAGCCAATGGGGAAGATGGTTGCGAGCAACCAAAACCAGAGCGTATCGTGCTTGCCACGCCCGGCGGCGAGGCGCGCGCCGGTCACGGACGGCCGCGGTGACCGTTCTGATGGATCATCGGATCCGTTCGCCGATACGCTTCGACCAGTATAAAGATGTTTCGTCATGCCAACGCCCTCCAGACAAACCCGTCCTTCGGAAATGCCATCGCCTCGCGTCTGGTCACTGCTGCAAGCGGTGACATGCCCACACTTCCCTACCAACAAAAATGCTACCGAAGGCGCGAGTCCGAGTCAAGTACAGAGTCTGGAAGCGAGTCACGAATGCAAGGTTAGTATGTGACTTTGATCGAACAGCTCTGTACCCGATCGTTTTGTCGGCAATCATGTTTTCAGTTCAGACGGCCTGCACCAGACGCGTTCGTGCACTGAGCAAAACTGAGCAAAGGGAAAGGCACCATCTGTTCGCTGCGCGACAGCGGAACTGGCTACAGAGTTGGAGACTTCGTGAGGGCTGTCTTGGGCTTCTGCTTGATGCGTTCGACCGGCCAGGCTAACCGCCGAAATTGTCCCGAAACAGCTGAGCCCCTTCGCCTTCGGACTCGCCGAAATCGCTGGTGAAAAGACGGTCCTGATCGGCCTTACGCTGGCCCGGCTCGAACTGGGTTGCAAACAGCACCCCCGGGTCGGATGCCGCGCTCGGTCCACCAGTCTGTACCAGCACCGAAACGCTCAGCGCCACGACGACCAGCGCGGCCGCTGCAACCAGCCCCGGCCGCAGCCAGCCGGCCGCAACGTCTTGCCCGGCATTACCCTGGCCTTCCAGCGCCGACACCAGGCCGCCGCGAGCTGTGGTGAGCACGCGATAGTCATCTGCGCAGTGGCTGCAGTGCGAAAGATGCTCTGCCAGATGCCGGCGTCGCCACGGCCAAGCGCGGCCGGCGGCGAGCGCGGCAAGCCATTCGGCCGGCGGGCAATTTTCGGCGTCGCGCGTGGTACCGCGAAACATCGAACTGTATCGATCCTGGAAATCCTTCATTTATCTGTACCCATCAATTCTTTTCAGCCGTTACCCATCATTTCCGTTGGCGTCAACCATCAATTCTTTCAGCATCCGCACGCCACGATATGCGAGGTTGTGCGCACGATTCTGGTCGCAACCGAGCAGATCGGCGATCTCCGGTACCGTGAACCCCTGCAGGAAAAGGGTTACAGCGCGCCTTTTGTCGGCCGGCAATTGCCGAATCGCCTCGAGCAGCCTGGCCCTTCGCTGTTGCTCATCGAAAACACTGTCGGGGCCCTGTTCTTCTCCGCCGAGTCGCTCGATCAACGCTGGTTCGTCTTCCTCGCCATCGGACTCGCTGCGCACCGAATGCGCCAGCGTACCCCGGTGGCTTCTGAGGCTGTCGATAATGGCGCTGTTGATCACCTTGTAGTAATAAGACGTTTTCAATTGCGAATTTCTGTCACCCGAGTACACCGTCCAGACCCGGATGCGCACCTCCTGCATCAGGTCGTCGGCGGCCAGCGCAACATCCCGGGAGCGATGGCGCGAGACGGCGGCACGCACGTGGGGCGCCAGCGCCTTCCAGAGCTGATCGAAGTCCGGCTTGTCGGGCGAGCGGTCGCGTGACCGGCCGCGCTTGTCGGAATCGCTGGCTTTGCTCATGCCGTCCGGGTCCGGCGACCCTTGCCTTTCGAGATGAAGGAATCGATCTTCAGGTCAAATGTCGCCAAAGGCAAGCGCCGACGCCGGCGACCGCTCACAGCCGGCCCATCTGGTCGGAGAGGCCGAATGCCTCGGGCGTCCAGTCGAGATTGCCGCCGGCATC
>DATGCS010000305.1:0-26158 GCA_035311685.1 Wenzhouxiangellaceae bacterium | reverse complement strand
TGCGTCCGCTATCTGGTCGGGTTGCGCACCGAGAAAGTCGGGAAAGCGGGTGATCTCGATGAACTCGGCGAGGATTCGGCCGTCCTTGCCTGTGTGCTGGATCCACCAGATACCGGCATACGCAGTTTCGCGAATCCGGGTCGGTCCATCCAGTTCCAGGGTGAGGTCGATCTCGCCCTGGCCCAGCATCTTCTTGATGCCGTGAAACTCGTCCGGTGCCATCGGCAGGCTCTTGAGGTCGATGGCGGCGGTCTCCCCCGTTTCATGAAGGCGCTGGAGATGGGAAAGAATCTCGTGCGCCATTGCCTGGACCCCGCCACCGATGGTGGTGGATTTTCCAGGCGCGGATTTGATCGCGAGCGGAATGGCCTGGGTCATGCGCTTTCCCCGACCAGCTCGGCGATGAGATCGACGGCTTCGTCGACCGCCTTGTCGACCGGAGTGCTCGGCGTCGAACTCCATTCCACGTCGAGAGGCTGGATGCCGACCATCGCGTAACGCGCCGGCATGCGGCGGCGCAGGCGGGCGGCAGTCAGGACATCGAGCAGATTTACTTCGTGCACGCTGGGTCGACGGCTGGTAGCCAGAAACTCATCCATTTCGGCGTTTTCGAACAGCCTGACGGTGCCGGGCTCGGAATCGAGCTCGGCGGCATCGACGATGATCAGGAACTCGGCGTTCTCGACCTGTTCGAGAAGAGTGAAGGAAAGGGTGCCGCCGTCGACCAGTTCGATATGGTCGGGCAGGTTCTTCGAACGCAGTCTTTCGATGGCATGAATGCCCGCGCCGTCGTCGCCGAGCAGGTTGTTGCCGATGCCGATGACCAGCGTGCCGGAAGGTAATGACTCATTTTCGATCGAGGCCGGGGTCCCGGCGGTTTCATGTGCTGCGGTCGATTGCATCGGCTCCTCCGTGATGCGACAAAAACGATACTAATACCGGTCCGTACAATGTCATTTGACTCAGGTCAAAGTGCGAACGATGTTCAATTCCGCCGCAAGCGCCAGCAGAATTCCGGACCCGCCTGCTGGCGATTGATTTGAATCATGTTTGGGTCCCAGGCCCGCTGATAGGCTGCGGACTCTGACGCAAGCCGGATGCCACAAATGCATGAAATGGCCGTTTGCAATGAATTGCTTGACCAGGTTCGCGCCAACGCGATGCAGCACGGCGCTCGAAGCGTCGGCGCCATTACCGTGCGTATCGGCGCACTGTCGGGCGTTGAGCCCGATCTGCTGGAACGTGCCTTTACCATTGCCCGCGCCGGCGATTACACTGACAATGCCAGTCTGGTGATCGAGCCGGTTGCGGTGCGGGTTCGCTGTCGCACCTGCGGCAACGAAAACGACGCGGCCGCGAATCGCCTGCTGTGCGAAGCCTGCGGCGGATATGCCGTCGATCTGGTCGGCGGGGACGAATTGCTGCTTGCCAGTATAGAACTGCACGGCATTCCTGATTCCGAGCCACCGGCCCGCCACCAGAATGCGAAAGGCCAGATTTCTGAAGGAGAAGACAGTTATGTGTGAGACATGCGGTTGTTCCATTCCCGGTCACGAGCATCCCGAGCCGGCCGATACGCATACCGTCGAAGTTCTGAAGGGGCTCATGAGTTCGAACGATCACGCCGCGGCCCACAACCGGGAGCATTTCGACCGTTCGGGCGTGCTGGTCGTCAATCTGATGTCTTCCCCGGGTGCGGGAAAGACACGTTTGCTTGAGCAGACCGCCGCGGCGCTTGGTGACCGCCTGAATATCGCAGTCATCGAGGGCGATCTTGAAACGGAAAACGATGCGGAGCGACTGCGCCGCGGCGGAATCAGGGCTCACCAGATCACTACCGGCAGCGCCTGCCACCTCGATGCGCACCTGATTCACCAGGCATTGCATGAATTTCCGCTCGCCGACCAGGGCAAGCCGGTGGATGTCCTGTTCATTGAAAATGTCGGCAACCTGGTGTGCCCGGCGGCATTCGACCTCGGGCAGCACCTGAACGTCGTGCTGCTGTCGACCACGGAAGGCGACGACAAGCCGGCGAAGTACCCGGTCATGTTTCGTGCCGCCGACCTGGTCATGCTCAGCAAGTGTGATCTGCTGCCCTTGCTCGATGATTTCAGCGTCGATCGCGCCAGATCGTCACTCGAAGGCCTGGGCAGGCAGACGCCGGTCATTCAGACCGCGGCTGGCCGGCAGCCCGATGTCGGAGCCTGGATCGAATGGCTTGAAGCCAGGCGAGCAGAGCACTCCGTACCGCGGGGGAAAGAACAGGTGGCCGCGACCCAGACCGCCTGATCGAATGGCGTTCACCGACGGATCCGAAAGAAGCGGAACACGAAGAGCGGCAAAAGCGCATCAAGGGTGCATGAAAACCACGAGCTGAAAACGGGCTCGGCCGACTGTGCAATCGGGCACGAGTGGAGCGCGCGGCTCATTCGGTAACACTCCGTGGCCCTGGAAGAGACGCCTGGCCGACTGGCATGAAATCAGGCGGCCCGGTCGTCGCCGGCGGTGTCTCCCAGTCTCGGCAGCAGCTTGCGGTGCACCAGCACGATCAAGCCGGCGATCGCGAACGCGAGCAGGAACACGCCGATTGCCGGCCCCGCCTGACTCATGATATCGGGTTCGGTGACCAGCACGATGGCCAGCGCGATCATTACCACGCCGCCGATCAGTTTGAGGATACGGGCCTGACCTTCCTGGAATTTTTCGATCCTCAGCTTGGCCACGGCAATGAAAAATATCACCAGCTCGTCGAGCAGGTAGATCAAGAGGTATGCGACCAGCAGCCCGAAAAATGCCGAGGCGCCAACGGCATGAGCGCTGACCAGGCCGCTCCAGATCACCGGAAAACCGGCCGTGCACGGCAGTTCGATCAGAGCAATGCCGGTGGCCATGGCCGCGGTTGCGGCACCCAGCGCCAGCGGCGACCGGCCGTTGGTCATCAGGCCACGGAATTTTTGATAAATGCCCGGCTTGTACTTGTCGTCTATGGTGAAGGAAAAACCACGCTTGAACCAGAAATAGTCCTTGATGTTGACCACGCCGAACGTCAGCGCGAACAACGCCACGATCCAGTACATCCACGGCAGGTAGGTGGCGTAGGCCAGAACGCTGAACACGCCGACGATGAACAATCCGTAGATCAGGGCGGTGGTGAACAGGAACACCGATCCGACGATGAGCACGCGCTTGCGCGAACCGGAGTGAAGCACCAGAGCGATCAGGATCGTGAGCAGCCAGAGCGAGCACGGATTGAAGCCGTCGACGAACGCGATGATGGCGGTGCTCAGCAATAGCGGCTGGTAGCTCAGGTCGATGGTGCCGAGAAGCGGGATATCGATGGCGGCATCGACGGCGTCCTGCGATTGCCCGGCGGCTGGCTGAGGCGCGAACGAAAGCTGCCTGGAATCGGGACAGCCGGTCTCGAGGCAGACTTCCAGTCGCTGCTCGATTTCTTCGCGGATCTGGGGTGTATCGCCGACCCACACCGAACCACCCAGGAACACCATCGGGACGGAACCGGGCTTGATGTCGTGAGCGTTGGACATCGCACGCAGGAGATCATGGTGCTCGCGCGTGGCCATGATTTCGAAATAACGCACTTCGACATCCGGATTCTCCTGGGCCAGCGCGTCGGTGAATGCGCGTTGCGCGTTGCAGTGGGGGCATGTGTTGCTCTTGAATACGTAGAGGGTGACCGGCGAAGCGTCGTCGGCGGTGACCGTTTCCGGGCCGGACTGCGCGACGACGTCGTTTAGCGTTAGCGAAAACAGGATGAGCACAAACGTCAGAATGGCCGTCTCCATTGTTTTTGCAGTTGTCGCGAGGATTGTTGGAATCATCGCCGGTCGCAGGTGCGAAACAGCTGGGCTCGAAGCGCTGGAAGCCTTGCCGAACGCCCGGCCCGAAGCGATGATTGCGCTTTCGTTCGTCATGTCCATCCTCGTGGGTCTCGTATTCATCCTGGTGGGCAATTTTCGCTCCGGTCTCGCGCCGGATTTTTGTCCTGTATCAAACGGCGGCGAGACCCTGGCGTGGCGATGATGCCGTGCATAATGAAGCAGATTTTTACCGGAGACGACATCGTGACCGAGAGATTCACCGTATCCCTGGACAGGGAACTGGCCGACGCTTTCGAGCGTTATCGGCAGCGGCTGGGCTACGGCAGCCGATCCGAGGCCATACGCGACCTGCTGCGGGGATTCCTGGCGCGAGAGCGGGCCGACGAAGATCCCGAAGGGGATTGCGTCGGAATCCTGACCTATATCTACGATCACCACCAGCGTGACCTGGCCGGGCAACTCACCGATGCGCAACACGATCATCACGATCTTTCGGTGGCCACTCTGCATGTTCATCTCGATCATGATCATTGCCTGGAAACCAGCGTGTTGCGCGGGCCGCTGGGCCGCGTCCAGAAGTTTTCCGATCGATTCATCGCCCGGCGCGGCGTGCGGCACGGCGACCTTCACCTGGTGCCGGTGACCGTGGCGCACGGTCGTCACGCGCACAGCGAAGACGGACGCGAGGCTTCCGGTGGGCAGCACGAGCACATCACACCGCACGATTGAGGTCTCGTGAGGAAGCTCTGAACGAACATCCGCGGAGCGCGTTTCAACCGGAGAAGCCGACGATCGTGTGAAGCGGCCGGGCGACGGTAGCCGTAGCCACGGCCCGGGGTCGGAACGCGCCAGAAATTGACGTGGCTCATTCCGCGTTATGAAAAGTGCTGCTATATTTCATACCGGCTTCAAATCAGGGCAAGACCAATGGACGCGGTTCAGGGTTACGAAATGTCTCGGAAAATACGCCGGCGGCATTCGGCATGCTTGGGATTACTCCTTTTGCTGGCTGGACTGATGCTACCGGCGGGCAGCACTCTGGCCCACGGTGTGGATTACCGCATCGAACGCGGTGAAGCCGTGATGGTGCATTTCAGTTCGCACCATGACGGGGCCATGGCTGGCGCCGGTTTCAGGGTGTTTTCCCCGGATGGCGAGAGGATCTTCGCCACCGGCAATACCGATTCGCTCGGTCGCGCCGTCTTCGTGCCAAACCAGCCGGGGCTCTGGCGCGTACTCATGGCCACCGAAGACGGTCACGGTGCCGAGGTGGAGGTCTCCGTCGAACAAGGGTCGGCAGTTACTGCCTTGGACCCGGATAAGGACTCGACCGCCCTCACGGCAGGCCGCATTCCGGCCACTGCGGCCGGTATCGGCTACCTTTTCGGACTGGCGGGCCTGCTGGCTCTCTGGCGTTTGCGGCGCTGAGCCGTGCATATTCCCGACGGTTTGATCGCGCCGCAGGCGTATCTGGCGGCAGCCGCGCTTGCCGTTCCCTGCTGGGCGTACGCAGTCAGGCGCGTCGCGAACGCACTGGATGAGCGCGCGATACCCCGCCTCGCGGTGCTCACTGCCTTGGCTTTCGTCCTGTCGACCATCATGGTGCCGCTGCCCGGCGGCACCTCGGCGCATCTCTCCGGCATGGGGCTGCTGGTGCTGGCGTTCGGACTCTGGCCGGCCTTTCTTGCATTCAGCCTGGTGCTGGCGCTGCAGGCGCTGCTGTTGGGTGCCGGCGGGATCACGGCGCTGCCGGTCAACGCGCTGTGCATGGGACTGGCCGGGGGCGCCGTGGTGGTCGGCGTGCGTTCGTTGTTCGGCGCCAATACGTCCGCCTGGGCTACCGTGCTCCCCGTATGGCTGGGCGTTGTCGTGGCCGCCGTCCTGCTGGCGCTGGTGCTGGGCGCGCAGCCCTACCTGGCAAGCGATCCGGACGGACAGCCGCAGTTCTTCCCGTTCGGGCCGGCGGTCACGCTGCCTGTAATCGTGTTGCCCCACATGCTCCTCGGCCTGCTTGAGGGCGTTCTGACCTGGATGATTCTCGGGATACTCGATTCGCGCAGGGCGGCGGCATGAAAGACAGGGCAGTACTTGCGGGCTGGCTGGCCGCAGTGGTGGCGATCACGTTCGTGCACGATCCGGGGCTTCTGGCCGGACTGTTGCTGCTCGCGCTTGCGGCTCAGGGCGCAAGGGCACCGAAGATCGCGCTGCGCGCCCTGATCGCGGTAGCGCTGGTCAACCTGACCGTCAGCATCGCCTTTGTCGCGTCCGCGTGGCTGTCGGGCGAAGACTGGATGCTGTTCGTGCTGCGTCTCAACCTGCGGGTATTCCTGCTCGCGCTGCTGACCTTCTGGATGATCCGGCACGTCGACCTGGCGCGAGCGGCGGCGCCTTGGCCGGCGCTGCAGTTTCTTGTCGTGCTGACGCTGGGGCAGATTCGGTCCTTTACGACCTTGTTGACCGATTACCGAATGGCGTTTGCCAGCCGAAGTCCGACGCGCCCGCCGTTGCGGGTGCGCTTCGGCAGCGCCGGGCGCCAGGCCGCGGCAATGATGGAAAAAGCCGAGCGTCAGGCCGAGGAACTTAATCAGGGGATGCGCGCGCGGGGCTTCTTCGACGAGCGGGCCGGCACGAATGACCGGACTTGAGCGGATAATGGCGCTTGAGCGCGTCACCCACGCTTATCCCGACGGGGCCCGCGGCGTGAACGATGTCAGCTTCAGCCTGACGGGCGGTGATCGCGCGCTACTGCTAGGATCGAATGGCTGCGGCAAGAGCACTGTGCTCAAGCTGCTGGCGGGTTTGTTGCTGCCGACCGGCGGCCAGATTCGCTACCGCGGCGAACCCGTGACCGCGGCGCGGCTCAGGGAGCGCGACTGGTGCCGAAGATTCAGAGCTGAGATCGGTCTGGTTTTCCAGCATCCCGAGACCATGCTGTTCAATCCCACGGTGCTCGAGGAGATTGCTTACGGACCGGCGCGTCTGGGGATGAACGAGCCTATCGAGCATGCGCGGGATTGGGCAGAGCGCGTTGGGCTGACCGACTACCTGGACAAGCCGCCCTACAGGCTTAGCGGCGGCGAAAAACAGCGGCTCTGTCTGGCCTGCGTCCTGGCCTGCGAACCCGGTGTCCTGCTTCTCGACGAGCCGACGGCAAGCCTGGACCCGCGAGCGACCGGCTGGCTGGTCGACTTCCTGCTCGGCCAGAAGAACCTGACCACGCTGGTCTCGACCCAGAATCTGTCGCTGGCCGGGGAACTCGGCGATCGCGCGCTGATCCTCGGCGAGGATGGCGGCCTGATGTTCGACGGCAGTCTGCGCCGCGCACTCGACGACACCGACCTGCTGTGGCGGGCGAACCTGGCCCACAGGCACGAGCATCGGCACGCAGACGGCACCGAGCACCGGCACGTGCATGTGCACAAGGACTGGGGCTGAAGCCGCAGCAGACGAGGCTGTTCAAGAAAGATCCACAGTCGGACCGGCGTCGTCAACCCGTTCAGGTGCCGGGACCGCAGTCCATGCATTCGTCGGCGGATTCCGGGCCGAGTTTCAGCTGGTCGTGCAGGGCGCGCAGCGCGGTGCGCAGGCCTTCTTCGATGACGGGGTGGTAGAAGGGCATCCCGAGCATTTGGTCGATGTCCATCCGCTGCTGGGCCGCCCAGGCCAGCAGGTGGGCAATGTGCTCGGCGGCCGGACCGAACATTTCGGCGCCCATGAAGCGACCGGTGCCGTGTTCCCCGTAGACTCGCAGCAGACCGCGATTCTTGCCGATGACCCGGCTGCGGCCCTGGTTCTCGAAATTGACCGAGCCGACGGCAAAACAGCCCCGGCAGCGCTCGTCGGTCTGCTGGATGGTCAGCCCCACCGTCGCGATCTGCGGGTCGGTGAATACGACCGAAATTGGAACTCGCCGGTTGCCGGTCTGCACATCCGGGTAGCGTCCGGCATTGGCGCCTGCTATCCGCCCTTCGTCGGCGGCTTCGTGCAGCAGCGGGAGTTCGTTGTTGACGTCGCCGGCGATGAATACCGGGCTGTCGCCGCAGCGAAGCGTATACCGGTCGAACTCGGGTACGCCGCGCTCGTCGAGCGCCAGGCCCGCGTGCTCCAACCCGAGGCCGTCGACATTCGGCCGGCGTCCGGTTGCCGCCAGCAGGTACTCGAATGTCTCGCTGACCTCGTTGCCGTCCTGGTCGCGGAAGCTTATCTCGACGCCGCTGTCGGTTTCGCTCACGCCGGTGGTCTCGGCGTCGGGATCCAGCGGAAACTCGCTGTTGAAGGTTTCCAGCGCAATTTTTCGAATCTCGGGGTCTTTTATGGGGCCGACGAAGCCGCCGACGCCGAACATCCGCACGCGAACGCCCAGCCGTGAAAGCGCCTGGCCGATTTCCAGGCCGATCACGCCGGGGCCGAACACTGCGACCGACTCGGGCAGGTCGGTCCAGTCGAATACCTCGTCGTTGGTGACCAGGCGACTGCCGGCGTCTTTCAGGAATCCGACGATGTGGGTGCGCGAGCCGGTCGCGATCACGATGCGCTGGGCATTGATCCGCGGGCCGCCCTCGACGGACAGACTGTTCGGACCGTCGAAGCGGGCCGTGCCCTTGATTTTCTGTTCTGATGGAATCTTGTCGACCGAATCGAGCACAAAGCCGACGAAGCGATCACGCTCGCGGCGCACCCGTTCCATCACTTCCTTGCCGTCGATCCGCACCGACTCGGGGTGGATGCCGAATCGGCCGGCGTGCTGCGCCGAATGCGCGGTCTCGGCGGCGCTGATCAGCAGCTTGCTGGGCATGCATCCGACCCGGGCGCAGGTGGTGCCGTAAGGCCCGCCTTCGACCAGGACCACGCGGTCGGCGTGCTTGCTGGCCTGACGGAACGCCACAAGCCCGGCGCTGCCGGCGCCGATCACGGCGACGTCGACGTCGATCTGGCGACTGGGGTCACTCATGTCGGTCTTTTTTCCTCGAAGCTCGTTTGCTTGAATCGATGATACCAGCGAGGCGGAATCGATAGAGGCAGGAGCTTGCCGGGTGACCGATGAAGCCCCGGGCGGCCGAATTCAGCGGCCCGGATAACCCATTTCCAACAACGCCTGCTCGATTTCGTCGAGGATGACCGGATCGTCGATGGTCGCGGGCGGGGTCCAGGCCTTGCCGTCGGCGATATTCCTCATGGTGCCCCTGAGGATCTTGCCCGAGCGGGTCTTGGGCAGTCGCTCGACCACGGCGACCAGCTTGAAGGCCGCCACGGGACCAATGCTTTCGCGCACCTGCTTGATCAATTCGGTGCACAGTCGTTCTTCGTCGGTGCCCGACCCGGATTTGAGTACAACGAGCCCAAGCGGCAATTCGCCTTTCAATGCGTCCTGAACGCCGAAAACGGCGCATTCGGCCACCATCGGATGGGCGGCCAGGGCTTCCTCCATTTCGCCTGTCGAAAGCCGGTGACCGGCCACGTTGATCACATCGTCGATGCGGCTCATGATCCACAGGTAGCCATCGCTGTCGCGGATGCCGGCATCGCCGGTCAGGTAGTAGCCGGGAAACCGTCGCAGATAGGCATCCCGACAGCGCTGATCGGCGTGCCACAGGGTGACCAGGCAGCCTGGCGGCAGCGGCAGCTTGATGACGATGGCGCCGATCTCGCCGTCGGGCAGTTCGCGGCCGTCGTCGTCGAGCACACGGACATCGAAGCCGGGTACCGCGCACGTCGGCGAGCCGGCCTTGACCGGCAGTTCCTCGATGCCCAGGCAATCGGCCGCAACCGGCCAGCCGGTCTCGGTCTGCCACCAGTGGTCGATTACCGGCACCTTCAAATGCCTTTGCGCCCATTCGAGCGTGTTCGGATCGCAACGTTCGCCGGCCAGGAACAGCGCTCGCAGGCCCGACAGGTCGTAGCGGTCCATGAATTCGCCGTGCGGGTCTTCCTTGCGGATGGCGCGGAACGCCGTGGGCGCGGTGAACAGGGTGCCGACCTTGTGCTGCTCGATCACGCGCCAGAACGTGCCGGCGTCCGGCGTGCCCACCGGTTTGCCTTCGAACAGCAGTGTGGTCGCGCCGACAAGCAGCGGGGCGTAGACGATGTAGGAGTGGCCGACCACCCAGCCCACGTCCGAGGCGGCCCAGAAGACTTCCCCGGGCTTGACGTTGTACACGTTGGGCATCGACCAGGCCAGGGCCACGGCATGCCCGCCGTGATCGCGGACGATGCCCTTGGGCTGGCCGGTAGTGCCGGAGGTGTACAGGATATACAGCGGGTCGGTCGCGGCTACCGGCACGCAATCGGCCGGTTCGGCATCGGCCATTTCGGCGTCCCAGTCGAAATCGCGGCCTTCGATCAGTGCGGCCGGTGCCTGGGGCCGGGACAGCATCAGCGTCGCGCGCGGCTTGTGCGCGGCCAGTTCGATGGCCCGGTCCAGCAGCGGCTTGTATTCCACGATGCGTCCCGGCTCGATGCCGCAGGACGCCGACAGGATCATCTTCGGCTCGGCGTCGTCGATGCGTTTTGCAAGTTCGGCCGAAGAGAAGCCGCCGAACACCACCGAATGAATCGCACCGATGCGCGCGCAAGCCAGCATTGCCATGGGCGCGGCCGGCACCATGGGCATGTAGATGATGACGCGGTCGCCCTTGTTCACACCGTGCGCGCGCAGCACGCCGGCCAGCCGGGCGACCTGGTCGCGCAATTCGCGGTAGCTGAAGCGTTGTATCGTGTCGGTGACCGGCGAGTCGTGGATAAGCGCGATTTGGTCGCCGCGACCGTTGTCAACGTGTCGGTCCAGCGCGTTGTAACAGGTATTGAGCATGCCGCCGGCGAACCAGCGCTGGAACGGTCCGCCATCATCGGACAGGGCACTGTCCCAGCGACGCTCCCAGTCGATTGCGTCAGCGGCTTCGGCCCAAAAGGCTTCGGGGTTGGAAAGCGAGCGATCGTGAACCTGTCTGTAGCCCATGGATATTCTCCGGCCGGTCCTGGAACCAGGCCCGGTCAATCAGCGTCGAGTTTCGATTCGAGAGAACCGAGTCTGGCATGGGTCGCCGGCTGCAGGCCATTCGACTTTGATCGAATAGACGGTAATGTTTTCCTGGTGGACCACTGGCCGTCAGCAGATCCGCGGCAGGGGATCATCCTCGAGTTCGTCGATCAGGCGCTGGCCGCCGAGCCCGGTGGTCAGCATGACCGGACCCTGGCGATCGCCCACCGTACCGATGACGGCGGCGTCGGGCGCGATTCCGGAGACGCGCAGCTCGGCGACCGCTTCGTCGGCGTCTTCGGCGGCGATCGCGGCCACCACTCGACCCTCGCAGGCCAGGTAAAGGGGGTCGTAGCCGAGCAGTTCGCACACCGCCGAAACCGGTTCGCTGAGCGGAATCGCCTCTTCGATCAGCGCAATTCCCAGCTCGGTCTCGCGGGCCAGTTCCAGCGCGACCGTGGCCAGGCCGCCACGCGTCGGGTCGCGCATGAACCTGAGACCCGGCCGCTTGAGCAGCATTTCGGTGATCGGCAACACGCTCGCCGAATCGGATTTCAGATCGCCGCGCAGGCCGTATTCCTCCCGGGCCAGCAAGACCGAGGTGCCGTGGTCGCCGACGCTTCCCGAGACGATGATGCGGTCGCCGGGCCGCACTCTGTGCTGACCGAGCGCGAGCTCGTTGGGCACCGCCCCGAGCCCCGTGGTGGCCAGGTAAACGCCGCCGCATTCGCCGCGTGCCAGCACCTTGGTGTCGCCGGCCACGACCTTGACGCCGGCCTGCTGGGCAGCGGCGGCAAGGGCATCGACGATGCGCTCCAGCAGCTTGATCTCGGTGCCTTCCTCGATGAAGGCGTTGAGCGTCAGATACATCGGCAAGGCGCCGGCCACGGCCAGGTCGTTGACGGTGCCGTGGATGGCAAGCGAGCCAATATTGCCGCCGGGAAATTCAAGCGGGTCTACCGTGAATCCATCCGTCGTCATCATCAGGCGCACGCCCTGGGGAACGTCGACCGGTGCTGCATCAACGCTCGTGTCCAGACCCTTGTCGCCCAGCCTTGTCGCGAACAAGGCATCGATGAGTTCGCGCATGTAGCGCCCGCCGTTGCCGTGCGCGAGGCGGACATGCTTGTCGAGTTTTTGAGGTTTATTGTTCATTCAAAACCTTTATGTTCATATATATAAGACAGGAAAATGATGTAAAGGATTACATGGTTCACCGCTATCGGACATTTTCAGGCAGAGCGCATTACGCCGACGCGCCCGCCTCGATGATCTGACCGTAACTGATTCCGGCATCGTTGACCGGCACGCTGCAAGGCAGGCAGGCCGCGCTGCCGCGTCGCTCGATCTGCGCGATCGCAATCCTCGAAAGCAGCGCGTTCTGGAATACGCCGCCGGTGAGCCCGACCTGCGCGGCAGGGTGCTTCGGCGCAAGACTGTCCATCAATGAACCGACGAGCCCTCCCATTGCGTGGTGGAATCCGGCCGCGCGGTCGGCCCGGGGAATGGATGCATTTGCCATCCAGGCCATCAGCGACGCCCAGTCGGCCCTGAAAATCCCGTCCTCGTCCTCGTGCACATCCGGGGTCGGGGCCCGCGCCGGATCGCCATGGGCGGCCAGCGCTTCCAGCCAGCCCGGCCCCTGGCCCTCGAAGCTGGCCTCGGTGGCGACGCCGGCAAGTGCTGCGGCACCGTCGAAAAGCCGGCCGGCCGCACTCGTCCAGGGGCTGGCCAGGCCGGACGACCAGGCACGCCGCAGCAGCGGGTCGGCATCGGGTGCGCCGGGCCACTCGAAGCCCCCGTGCCAGGACAGCGAGAGCGCGGTTCGCCAGGGTTGACGGATCACCTTGTCGCCGCCGGGCAGTCGAAACGGTTTGAGCGAAGCGACGCGCTGCCAGTTGCCCGGGCGCCCGTAGAGGACCTCGCCGCCCCAAAGCGTGCCGTCGCGGCCGTAGCCGACACCGTCCCAGGCGAACACCAGAATATTTCTTTCCACCAGTCCGAATTCTCCGACAAGCGCCGAGGCATGCGCCTCATGGTGGAATACCCGGGTCAGCGGCAGGCCCTTGCTTGCGGACAAGTCGCGCGCCCACCGGCTGTTCGGGAAATCCGGGTGGGCGTCGCAGGCCAGTCGTTGTGCCTTGACATCGTAGAGCGCCTGCAGGTCGTCGACGACCTGGCCAAAGACTTTCACGGCACGCGGGCTGTCGAGTTCGCCGATGTGGGGCGAGATCACGACTCGATTCTTCCAGCCCAGTGCAACGGTATTCTTCAAAAAGGCGCCGACGGCAAGCGTGGGCACGTCCAGGTCGATCGGCAGCTCCAGTTCCAGCGGTGCGTTGCCGCGGCCCAGCCGGATTGGCCGCATGCGTCCGCTGTTGAAGCGCCAGACCGGGTCGTCGGCGGGTCGCTGAATCGGGCGGTTGTGATGCAGGAAGGCGTCGGCAATGCCGTCGAGCCGCTGTTCCGCCTGATCGGGCTCGGTCAGCACCGGCTCGCCGCTCAGGTTGCCGGAGGTGGCGATAACGGGCCGGCCCAGCCCGCTCAGCAGGAGATGATGCAACGGACTGTAAGGCAGCATCAGTCCGACTTCGTTGAGACCCGGCGCCACGCCGGGCGCGAGGTTGTGATCTTCGCGCAGCGGTGCGAGCACGATCGGTCGCTCCGGATCGGCCAGGCGTTCGGCGACCGCAGGCTCGAGATCGGCAATTTCGCGCGCCGCGTCGAGTCCGTCGTCTCCGCTCATGGGCACCATCACGGCAAGCGGTTTGTGCGGTCGCCGCTTGCGCCGGCGAAGCGATGCCACGGCCTGCTCGTTGCCGGCGTCGCAGACCAGGTGGTATCCGCCGACGCCGCGTACCGCGACGACTTGCCCGGAGTCGATGGCCTCTATGGTTGCTGCCATCGAAGCCTCGTTGTCGTCCAGCGCCTGTTCGCCGGTCCGGAAACGAAGCGACGGGCCGCACACCGGGCAGGCCAGCGGCTGGGCATGGAAGCGACGATCGAGCGGGTTGGTGTATTCCGATTGGCATTCGGAACACAGCGGAAAATCCTTCAGTGTCGTGTTCGGCCGGTCGTAGGGCATTGCGCGGATGATCGTGTAGCGTGGACCGCACTGGGTGCAGTTGATGAACGGATAACGATAACGCCGTTCTTCCGGGTCGCTCATCTCGGCCAGGCAGTCGTTGCACAGGAACTGGTCCGGGGGCACGTGGATTTCAGGCTCGGCGCCGGCCCGGCTGGCGCGAATCTCGAAGGCCTCGGCAGGCTCGGTATCGATCCAGCCGTCGGCGACGATTTCCGGGCGTGCCAGCGGCGGTGCTTTGTCGATCAGGTCACGTACGAAGCCATCCATCCGATTTTCCGTGCACTGGGCCTCGATCTCGACTACGCCGGAGGCGTTGTATACCCAGCCGGCCAACCCGAATTCGTGCGCGAGCCGATAGACGAACGGACGAAACCCGACGCCCTGTACGCGCCCGCCGATCGTGATGCGGCGTGCCCGCACGCTCATCGATGCGCTTTTTCGATGGTGGCCGGTCTGGCCATGCTGCGGTGCCGTGCAAGGTGCAGCGGCGTCCAGGCGTGCGGGTTTCGGTGCACCAGGCGATAACGAGCGACGTGATACGACGGATCGAAACCGAAGAAGTTCAGATGCATGCGATCCAGTTCCGCCTTTCGGTAGCTGGCCAGTGCACGCTGCGTCTCGTCGGCGGCCCGTGCCTCGGCCTTGGCCTCTACAGTTTGCTGCCAGTCTGCGCCGGCCAGTGTCTGGGCCTGCTGCATCACGAACGCGTTGAAATCGTCCGGGCGATTCGGTCCGACCGCGTCGACAAGTCCGAGTTGCCGGGCCCGGTCGGCGAGCATCGGCAGCCGCCGGCCCATGACTTGCTCGATGCCGGCCGTGCCGACTCGCCTTGGTAGCAGATAGGTCCAGTACTCGGAGCCGTAAAGATTGCCCATGTTCTTGTAATGCGGATTCAGGACGATGCCTTCGCGCGCCCAGATCCGGTCGGCCGCAAGCGCGAGGAACATGCCGCCGGCGGCCGCATTTCCGGCCATTGCGCTGACCGTGAGCTGGTCGGTGGTCATGATAATCGCCTCGGCCAGATCGTCCATGGCGTTGATGTTGCGCCAGGATTCGTCGGCGGGACTTTCAGCCGCCTCGATGCTGTTGAGGTCCATGCCGTTGGACCAGAAATCGCGGCCCCCGGTCAGTACGATCACGCGCGTGGGACGATCGGCCGCATGGCGCCAGGCCGCCAGCAGCGCTTCGCAGTCGCGCGTGCCCATGGCGCCGTTGTAGAAATCGAACTCGAGCATTCCGATTTCGCCGTGTTCGGCGTATCGTATCGGTCCGCGCTGGTCGTCGTCCGCATTCCATTGCGGCGGCATTTCGTCCAGTTCATCGGCCGCGCCATTCAGCACGTCGACGGCCGGACGCTTGAAATTCATGCCGGCCGGATCCTTCAGGTGGCCGATCCAGACGGCCCCGTCGGCGGTGGCCCGGCAGATCGCGCCGCCCGAGCGTGCCAGCAGCTGGCCGGCGGGTCCGGAAAGCGCCGGCTCGGGACGCGCATCGAACAGGCGAAGTTCGCGACCGAGCATGTGATCGGCGATGCCGGGTTGCCCGTCTGCACTGTTGATCTTGCGCAGCACAGTCTCCGTGTCGTCACGGTTCCAGTCGATCCGCCGCAGGTCGAGCGGGACCGAGTCGCGCCAGCGGTCCTCGACCGCCGCGGACCGGCCTTTCCGTGCAATTGATTGCTGGTCTGTTTCGAGTCGTTCCAGCGCCTCGAACAATGCCCGCACGGCGACCTCGGTGACTTCCAGACGGTACAGGCTGCTCTTCCGGGCATTTCGCATGGTAAACGCGCCGGAAGCCAGCACCGGCCCGCCGTCGAGTTCGGCGGTGGCCAGGATGATGCTCACGCCCCAGGTAGCGGCATCGTCCAGTACGGCCCAGTCCAGCGCATTCGGTCCGCGGTCGCCGGGCGGACCCGGATGGACGATCAGGCAGGGCACGGCCTGCCAGACATCGTCCGGAATCCTGCGCTTGAGAAACGGCGCGACGACGGCATCGGGTCGAAACAGCGAAACCGCCTCGCGTGTGACGTCGTCGCTGATGTCGAGCTCGACCGAGACGTCGTGCCCGGTGCGCTCGAGTTCGGCGAACACGCGCTGGCTCAGGGAATTGAATGCATGGCAGAGAATCAGGATGCGCATCGGTTTGGCCGGTTCGGATTTCGCCAGTGGATGGTCAAAGGCGAAAAGCAGGTCACGAAGAACACGAAGAACACGAAGATGGACACGAAGGACAAGAAGAAAAGCATGGAATGAGGAAGATTCGTGACGTCTTTTCGAGCCGCCGGTTTATCCAAGCACCGTTTTCTTGGTGCCCTTCGTGCCTTCTTCGTGCTCTTCGTGTAATGCCTTTAAGGTTCATCCGGCCTCGGCATAGCGCCGATAGCGATAGTAGGCCGCGCACGCGCCTTCATCGGAGACCATGCACGAGCCGATCGGGTTGCGCGGCGTGCACACGGTGCCGAAGATCTCGCAGTCGGTCGGTTTCTTGACGCCGCGGATCACGGCCGGGCACTGGCAGGCGGCATTTTCCCGCACCTCGCGTTCGACCATTTCGAAGCGTTTCTCGGCATCGAAGCGCCGGTACTCGCGCTTGATGCGCAGCCCGGAGTAGGGCACGTGGCCGAGTCCCCGCCAGGCGAAATCCGGCCTGAGTTCCAGCACGTCGGCCACCAGGGCCTTGGCCTTTTCGTTGCCGTCGCGCGAGACCCCGCGCAGGAACTGGTTTTCCACCTCGGCCCGTCCGTCGTTCATCTGGCGGATCAGCATGCGGATCGACGTCAGCACGTCCAGCGGTTCGAACCCGGCGATGACGACCGGCCGCTGGTACTCGGCGGCAAAGAACTCGTACGGCGCCGACCCGATGATGGTGCTGACGTGAGACGGGCCGAGAAAGCCGTCGACACGCACCTGGCCGAGCCGGCGAACTTCAGGGGAATCGAGGATGGACTGGATCGCCGAGGGCGTGAGCACGTGGTTGCAGAACACGCTGAAGTTCGAAAGGTCCATGGCGGCGGCCTGCTTGATCGCGAGCGCGGTCGGCGGCGTCGTGGTTTCGAAACCAATGGCGAAAAGTACGACTTCGCGGTCGGGATTGGCGCGCGCCAGTTCCAGCGCTTCCACCGCAGACTGGACCACCCGGACGTCCTTGCCCCGGGCGCGCGCGTTGAGCAGGCTGTTGCGGCGCGAGGCGGGCACGCGCAACATGTCGCCGTAACTGGCGAGGATCACGTTGTCGTCGCCGGCCAGTTCGATCGCCATGTCCAGTCGCGATACCGGCAATACGCAGACCGGGCAGCCCGGGCCGTGGACCAGCTTGACGTTGTCGGGCAGCAGATCCGGAATGCCGTGCCGAAACACGGCGTGCGTGTGGCCGCCGCAGAATTCCATAAGGTGATAGTCGCGGTCGGTCTGTACCTCGTCGGCAATCAGCCGGCTCAGCGCGTGGGCCGTGCGACCGTCACGAAACCCCTGAATATATCGCATCCGGCGATTCTCCAAGCTTTTCGGCCAGTTCGCGGAACAGTGCCAGCGACCGTTCGGCTTCTTCCACGTCAAGCCGTGTGATCGCATGGCCGACGTGGACGATGACGTAGTCGCCGACCTCGACGTCATCGAGAAACGCCAGCGAACACTTGCTGCGAACGCCGCCGACCTCCACGGTCGCCTGATCGAAATCGTGCAGTTCCTCAACCCTAGCGGGTACGGCGAGACACATTGGCGGCAACTCCATGAGAATGATTTTCAGGACCCAAGTCTAACCGAACGGATCCGTGGCTGATCTTGAGCCAGATCAATCGCGGGCCTGGTTCGATGCCAGCCTTTGGGGCTGAGTCTTCGGAAAAACCGGAAACAGCTCTCGCGAAGCCGCAAAGGCGCCAGGAAAACCGTAAGCGAAAGTCTGCGCATCGGCGAGAAGAATAAGCGCCTGACGTCCTTTTCCTTCATGTCTTCACGGGCGCTTTTACCTGGATTTCGACCACGCTCGGGAATGGGCCTTTCAGTGCGAGTCGCCGGGCCATAGCCGAGCTGTAATCCAGTCGGTGGTGCGGCGGGTCGAACCCGGCTCGGCGGTGTCGAGGTGCAGCGCATCGACCAGCTCGAATTCGTCCAGCGGCTCCATGTTCTGCGCCTGCCGGGCCAGAACGTCCAGGCCGGCCTCGGACGGGTCGTCGCCCGCCGCCGCGCGGCGCGCGATGCGGTGTTCGAGGATGGTCTGGTCGGCCGTGCAGTGCACGATGGCGAATGGGACGTCGCGCTCGCGGGCCAGGTCGCGGAACAGGCTTCGTTGCCATCGCTTGAGGCAGGCCGCGTCGACCAGCGCAGGAATGCCGGCCTGGAGCAGGGGATCGGCGAGATTGGCCAGGTGCTGATAGGTGCGCTCTGTGGCCTTGGGCGAATACAGCCTGGCACCAACGTCGGACCCGCTGCTGTCTTCGGGGGCGAGGCCGTGCAGCCGCTTGCGCTCGACATCGGAGCGCATGCGAACCAGGCCGGCATGCTCCACGAGTCGTCGGGCCAGCCAGGACTTGCCGCTTCCGGACACGCCCATGGTGATGACGACGGCTGCGCGCTGTTCGCCTGAAATTTTCTCGGCCAGCGAAATGTAATCGTCGATCTGTTGCAGAATCTCTTTGCTATCGGCCGCGTCGTCTTCGAGCCGGAAAGCATTCACCTTGGCCCGGACCAGCGCGCGATAGACCATATAGATCGGCAGCATTCGGATGCCCTGGTAATCGCCGCTGCGCGCCAGATATTCGTCCAGCAGCAGCCAGGCGAAGCCGGGTGCGCCGCGGTCGCGCAGATCCATCACGGTAAACGCCAGGTCGGAAACCACATCGATCCAGCGCAAGTCTTCGCTGAACTCGATGCAGTCGAACAAGGTGGCGCGACCGTCGATCAACGCCACGTTGCCGAGGTGCGCATCGCCGTGACACTCGCGAATCCGGCCGTCCCGGCACCGCGCTTCGATCAGCGGTGTTAATCGTTCAAGCTGAGTTTCGGTCCACTTGCTCAGCGCAACCAGCCGATCGGCGGTGGATCGGTCGTCGAGCATGTCGCCGAGCACTGTGAAATTGTCCCGCATCGGATCGGCCACAGATTCGAAATGTCCGAAGCGGCTGTGTTTCGGAGCGGTCTCGGCGACCTGGTGCAGGTGCGCGAGTTTCCGGCCAAGGTCGATTAAGTGTTGGTGTTCCAGCTTGTGGTTGGCCAGCAGGTGATCGAATCCGGCGTCGACGTCGAACCGGCGCATCCGTACGGCGTACTCGATCGGGTCGCCGTCGCCGGCCAGTTCGGGCGATTCCGGGGTGCCGCCGATGCCGATGACGTCCAGGTAGATTTCAGGTGCCGTGCGCCTGTTCAGACGAATTTCCTCTTCGCAGTAGAAGCGCCGTTTCTCCAGCGTCGAGAAATCCAGAAAGCCGAGGTCCAGCGGTTTCTTGAGCTTGTAGACGAACTCGCCGGCCAGGAGCACCCAGGAAATATGGGTTTCGATCAGCCCGATTTCATCGACCGGGTGAGGATAGGCGTCCGGGTTTCGAAGGGCATCGATCAGTTGTACATGCATGGGCGGCCCCGGTTCGGTTTCTCTGGCGGCGACGGTATGCGGGCAGGCGTTCCATCGAAGCCGTTTCTCCTCTCAGGATACAGGGGTATCGGCTCTGTTATTTCCTGGTGCCGACATAGATGTAGTTGACGCCCAGCGCCACAGGCTTGACCTTGATGTTCTCGAAATCACCGTTGGCATGCATCATCTCGACGAATTCCCGGCCGTACGGGAAGCTGTTGGAGGTGCGCTGCAGGTAGCGGTAGGCATCGCGATCGCCGCCGGCCAGGCCGCCGATCAGCGGAATGATCAGCCGGTTATAGATGAAGTAGAAAGGCTGGAGCAGCATCGGCGGCTGGCCGAACTCGAGCACCACCAGGCGTCCGCCGGGTTTTAGAACGCGGTACATGCTTCGAAGCGCTCGGTGCGGGTCGTCGACGTTGCGAATGCCGTAGGCGATCGAGACGACGTCAAAACTCTGGTCCTCGAAATCCAGGTCCTGGCTGTCTTCGACACGCCACTCGATAGCGGCGCCGCGGTGCCGCGACTTCTGTTCGGCGAGCGAAAGCATGTCGGCGTTGAAATCGGTTCCGACTACCCGCCCACGGCCGTTCATCGCGTCGTGGAAAAGCAACGTGAGATCGCCGGTGCCGGCGGCACAATCAAGCAGCGCATCGCCGGGCTGGATGCCGGACATGGCGACCGCGCGCCGGCGCACGCCCTGGTCGGTGCCGAAGGACATCCAGCGGTTGGCGCGGTCGTAGCGTTCCGCGATGCGGGAAAACATTGAATGTACTTGCTTCGACATATCGATCCTTTCCGGAGTTTTTCCGGGATTTGTATTCCAGCCGGTTATTGATGTTCGCGTCCGACGCTTGACTGTGCCGGTCTTTCAGCGAGCAGGGCTACTTTATTCGAAAAGCGCCCTGACCGCGGGGCCCAAAGGCTTGCCGGAACTGCCCCTGGGAATGCGATCGACGAACCGCCAGCGTGCCGGGCGCTCGGCCGGAGGCAGGTGCCGGCGCGACCAGTCGTCGAAAGCGTCGGCTCGTGCATTCGGGCTTTCCGCGTCCGCGACCACCACCGCGGCGGCAACCCGCTGGCCCCAGCGTCGGTCTTCGACACCGACCGTCGCGGCGTCTTCAATCAGCGGGCAGTCCAGCAGACGCCGGGCGACGCTGTCCAGACTGACGTTGATGCCACCCGAAATGATGACGTTGTCGATACGTCCTGCAATCCGGACCGAGCCGTTCGCTTCGACGGTGCCCCGATCTCCGGTGGTGAACCACCCTTCTGCATCCGGCCCGGATGCGGCGTCGTCCAGGTAGCCCGAGAAAAGCATCGGTCCGCGCACCTGCAGCGCGCCGGAAGACGCGGTCCTGACCTCGACCCCGGAGAGGGGCGGGAGGGCGACCGGGGATTGGGCCGAAAATTCCAGTGCGGCGACCGTCGCCGGGGCCGGCGTGGCAAGCTGCGAGCCGGCTTCGGTCATGCCCCAGGTCGGCAGAACCGGCCAGCCGGCACTGCGCGCGTTTTCGAGCAGTTCCGGAGCCGCGGGTGCGCCACCGATGAAAACGCCGCGCAGACCGGGGGGCGGCAGACCATTGCCGTTTTGCACGACGGCATCCAGCATGCTCGGAACCAGAGAGGTCAGCGTGATGCGCTGTTTTTTCAATTGATCATTGACCCCTGCCGCATCGAACCGGGGCATCAACACGGCCGCGGTGCCGGCCAATACGCACCTGAACAGAATGGCCAGCCCGCCGATGTGTTCCAGCGGCAGGCAGAGCAGCCACCGATCGGTCGTAGCGGTGCCGAGGCGTTGGGCCACTGCGGCGGCGCTCGCGGCGTGATTGCCGAGCGTCAGCGGCACGGCTTTGGGGGTCGAGCTGCTGCCGGAAGTCATCAGGATGGTTGCCATTCTTGCGGGATCGTGGGCAGCCGGGTTCAGCGGCGCGGTACCCGGTTCGATTGCTTTCTCGGCGTCGATGACGATCAAGCCTCGGGATCCGCCCTGCGCTGCCGCCGGGCTTGAATTCGAAGTGATCAGCGCTCGCGGCGCCAGGCGCCTCAGAAGCGCCGCGCAGTCGTTCGGCGGCAAAGACGGTGCGACCGGAACGACGGTCGCGCCGAGCCATAGCAGTGCGTGAACCCAGACGGCCGACGCCAGCGTCACCGGCGCTTCGAGCACGACCCGGTCGTCGGTTCGCAGGCCACGATCGTAAAGCATCGCGGCGCGTCGCGATGCCAGTCCTGCGAGCTCGGCATAGTCCAGGCGCTTCGAACCCTGAACGAGTGCCAGCGCCTCGGGTTGGCGCTGTGCGGCGCCTGCCAGCCATGCCGTCATGCCGAGTCCGGCACGGCAGGCTGGAAGCCGATGCCGGGCGTCCGGTCCAGAATCAACTTCCCGCGCGCCAACCTGTCGGCGGCGGGCGCCGTATCCTCGGCCAGCCACTGGCCGGTGGCAAGACCGTGCGGCCCCGGAAGTTCCGGCCAGGCTGCAGCCAGGTGGGCGATGGCCCGGCGTCCGACAGCGGATTCCATCAGGTTGCTGATGATGACCTGGACGCCGTGGCCAAGTGCCAGCTCGAACAGTGCGCTGGCAGGCAACAGGCCGCCGACTACCGACGGCTTGACCACGATCGCGCCCAGCCGTCCGGAACGGATCAGTGCCCGGGTTCGTTCGAGACCGGCGCAGCTTTCGTCGGCGGCGATGACCGGGCCCTTGCCGTCGTATTGCTCGAGCAGTCCCGGCAGGTCTTCGTCGGCCACCGGCTGCTCGATCAGTTCGACGCGTTCGCGCGGCAGCGAAGACAGCATGCCGAGCGCCTGCTCGGGTGTCCAGGCGCCGTTGGCGTCGAGACGCAGCGTCAGTTGCGGGCCGCCCTCGATAATCCGGCGCAGTCGCGCCAGGTCGGCGGCGCAATCCTCGACCCCGACCTTGAGCTTGGCATGCGTGTGGCCCGCATCGGCGGCCTCCTCGAGCAACGGTATGCAGGCCTCGGCGCCGTCGGCGCCAAGGGTGAACTGAACCGGAACGGCCTCGAGGGCCTGCAGATTCGCGTCCCGACGCAAGCGCGCCTGGAAAAGAGCAGTGCCGAGTGGGCGTCCGGCGGCCCGCGCAAGCGCGTCCAGGATCGACAGTTCGATACCGAATCGAAGCACCGGCGAGGCGCTCAGCTGGGGCAGATGCTGATCGAGATCCGACACGGTTCGCATGTCTATCGGGAATTCGATCTCGTGCGCCAGACCCTGCATGCCGGAAAGCGTTTCGCGGGTCCATCCGGACAACGGCGCGGCTTCGCCGAAGCCCTGGTGTCGCCGACCGTCCGGCGTTTTTATATCGGCACGCAACAGGATGGTCCTGCGCAATTCAAATGTGCCGACAGCCGTTCGAAGCGGCCTGGCCAGGCGCAGGCCGTGGTGGCTGAGCCTCAGGGATTCCAGCGTCAACCCCTGCTGAAGAAGGGTCTGACTCATGCGCCTGGTCTTGAAGTATCTTCGTCCGATTGGACAGTCCGGTCGAGACGCCCGGAAACGCGAGCAATGAGTTCACCCCTCAGCTTGTGGTCCAGCCGGCGGGATGTGGGAAACCGGATGACCCGGAGTCCGCCGGCAGAAAGACTGTCGGTAACAAGTGCATCGAAATCGGACCAGTCGGACGGTTCAAGCATATCGATGCCTCTCGGGATGGCCCGGGAGACCGGCGTGGCGCCGCTGGTGGCGAAGTGCTTCCGGTGAACCTCGCCGAAACCCGCGCTGGGCAGATACTCGAAAATCTCGCCGCCGTCGTTGTCCACCACGATGACGGTCAGGTCCAGTTTCATTTCAAGCGCAAGCAGCAGTGCCGCAGCGTCGTGCCTGAGTGCGACGTCGCCTATGACCAGTACCGTGGGCGCTTTGCGCTCGATCGACCCGCGACCGGCAGCAATGCCCGATGCCGTCGATACCACGCCGTCGATACCGTTGAGGCCGCGATTGAAGTGGATATCCAGGTCGCGATCGTGCGCGCTCATGAAGGTATCCAGGTGCCTGACCAGCATGCTGCTGGAAAAATACAGTCCACAACCCTCCGGCAGCAGCGCGCCCAGGGTGTGCCACATCCGCGGCGCCGAGAATTCCGTATTTTCATCAATACACGCTCGCAGTTCTGCGACCGCCCGCTTCTCGAAATCTCGATGTGCCTGCAGCCAGGCGTGCCTGCCGGAGCCGGGCGGGGCTACGCGCTCGCCAGCCAAATCGAACAGCAGGGCCGGGTCTGCGATCAATTGTTCTTGCACTACGTGCTCGGGATCGACCAGGGTCTGGCCGCCGCTCACGGCCATGTGCACCGCATCACGACAGTTGCTCAAGAGCGCCTGAATAGCCCATGTCAAAGGTGCGCTGCCCGTTCGAATCACCAGGTCGGGCAGGCCGTGGCGCGCGTGCAGGGCGCTGCCTGCGATCAGGTCGCCGGCGCCTATGACGTTCGCGCCGCGGCCGGTCCAGTGGCGAAGCCCCGAGGCCGGTTCTGCGAGTACCGGAATCGCGCCCCGCTCGGCGAGTTCCGACAGCGCGCCCCGGTATCGAACGCCGGTCGGATCCGCTCCGGCGATGATCAGCGGCCGCTGGGACCGATCGAGCGCCGCGGCGAGGCGATCGGCCGCTTCTTCGTCGGGCATGCCGGGCGGCGCGTGAATCCGAACCCAGGGCGCGCCGTCGACACGGCCGCGGATGACCGTATTCGCAGCCTCCAGGGCCGACTCGGAAACATGATCTGGGTGTTCGGCTGAAACCTGTACGGGTTCCAGCGGCTTGCGAAACGGCACGTCGATATGCACCGGACCGGGTTGCGGAAAACGGGTGCGATGGAGCGCGCGGCAAGCCAGCGATCTCAGGTAGGCAAGCTTGTGGTTCGTGACTTCAGGCTGGGCCGTCTGGTGATGCCAGCGGACGTGGTCGCCATACATGCCGGCTTGCTGCATGACCTGTTGAGCGCCGCAGTCATGGTCCTCTGGCGGTCTGTCGCCGGTCAAAACCAGCAGCGGAATATTGTCCTGCGCGGCTTCGCATATTGCAGGAAAGTAATTTGCGCCTGCGGTGCCCGATGTGCAAAGCAGCGCGACCGGCCGACCGCTCGCGCGGGCCAGGCCGAGCGCAAAGAAGGCCGCAGACCGCTCGTCTATGATCGAGTAATCGGTGATGTCCGGGTGCGCGGCAAACTGAAACACCAGGGGCGCCGAACGCGAACCGGGCGAGATGCACGCGTCGCGCAGCCCGCAGCGGGCAAGCTCATCGACCAGAATGCCGGCCCAAAGCGTGTTTGCGTTGGGCGATGCAAGCCCTTGGGCCCGAAGATGGTGTGGAGAATCCGATTGCATTTTGCTGGGCGTTGTGCGCCGCCTCGATCAGAAATGCCAGGGAAAATCGGAGAAGTCCCGGGGACGCTTTTCGACGAACGATTCGCGCCCCTCGCGCGCCTCGGCGGTTGCATACCCGAGCCGCGTCGCCTCGCCGGCAAACAGCTGCTGACCGACCATGCCGTCATCCGGCAGGTTGAATGCGTACTTGAGCATGCGCATGGCGGTCGGGCTCTTGCTGTTGACGATCTCGGCCATCTCGATCGCTCGTTTCTCCAGGCTTGCGTGGGCCACGACCTCGTTGACCATGCCCATGGCCAGGGCTTCATCGGCACTGTAGGACTTGCCCAGGAAGAACACCTCGCGGGCGCGCTTCTGACCGATCTGACGCGCCAGCAGGGCAGAGCCGAATCCGGCGTCGAAACTGGCGACGTCCGGGTCGGTCTGCCTGAACCGGGCATGTTCGCTGCTTGCGATGGTCAGATCACAGACCACGTGCAGGCTGTGGCCGCCGCCCACGGCCCAGCCGGGAACGACCGCGATCACGACCTTGGGCATGAAGCGGATCAGTCGCTGCACTTCGAGGATATGCAGTCGGCCGGTCATTTCCGGGTCGTCGTACCTGTAGCCGTCCGGTCCGCGCACCGCCTGGTCGCCGCCCGAGGAAAACGCCCAGCCGCCGTCTCTGGACGAAGGCCCGTTGCCGGTCAGCAGAACGCATCCGACGTTGGTCTGCCGGCGGGCGTGCTCCAGGGCGGCGAAAAGCTCGTCGACGGTCTGCGGCCTGAATGCATTTCGACAATTGGGTCGATTGAAGGCAATGCGCGCAATTGCCCGGCCCCGATTGGCCCGATCCTGCATTGAATGATAAGTCACGTCCGAGCCCTTGAAACCTTCCACGGGCGTCCAGCACTCGGGGTCGAAAAGTTGGGAAACGGTGTCCTGGTTCATTTCAGGCAATGCCCTGGTTGGCGGTCGGATTGTCGCTTGTGCGGGCCGACGGGTCGCAGGAAACGACGGCTTCGACCATCCGCTCGGCGAAGCTGTCGACCTGGTCCCAGTCGGTGTATTCGATCACCTCGGTGCCGTCGGTGGGCCCGTCGGTGATCTTCATGATCATCTGGATCATGACGCGATCGATGAAGCGATAACTGGGGTAGTCGAGCTTTCCGGCAATGATTTCGACGTGCCCCGGGTTGAAGGAAAGCCGATCGAGAAATTTACGCAGGTACTTGTTGCCATCGAGGTCGCGCTTTTCGGGCTTACGCGCGATCAGGTTGACCGAGAAAAAGGCGTTGGGAAGCCGGGCGATCGCATCACGGTTGCCGTCGAGAAACCGGGCCATCTTTGGATCGTGCTTGCCGTAGCGTAC
>DATGCS010000304.1:0-3557 GCA_035311685.1 Wenzhouxiangellaceae bacterium | reverse complement strand
CACGCCATGTGGTTCCATCGCCACGCGCGGGTCGACCAATGGCTGCTGTACGCGTTCGACAGCCCTGTCAGCACAGGTGGGCGCGGCTACTCGCGCGGTCAGATCTTCACGCGCGACGGCGGGCTGGTGGCATCCACGGCGCAGGAAGGTGTCATCCGGGTCTGGAACCCCGACGCCTGAGCTGTCCAGTTTTTCGACCGAAACCCTCCGCGCGGTGCTGCAGGTCGCCGGGCTTGACGATTCCGCGCCGCAGGGCTACGGCACGATAGCCGGCGAATACTTCGGCGCATGAACTATCCAGAGTCCGGCGAGGCCGACCCGATCCCCGGGACCGATCCGGTCGAGACCACGATTGCCTACCTGATCGATGCCAATCCGGGCAACGCCAGCTATCCGATCACCGTCGATTTCTACCGCGCCGGCAGTTACGGCTCTCGCCAGGGAAGCGCGTTCATCACATCGGATACTTACACCGCCCCGGGTGCGATCGAGACGGTCATCCTGGTGCTGCCGGCCGGAATCGGCTCGAGCGCCACTTCACCGCGCTGGCCACCGACGCCGACGGCAACACCAGCGAGTTCGCGCCCGCGCGATCGCTAGGCGAAGTCTTGTTTCGCGACGGCTACGAGGAATAACACAGATGACATCGGATGCCCGCCTCATCGAACTGTTTCCGCCCTCGGCAACCGACAGCGTTCCGAGCGTCGTCCGCGACGAACTCTCGCCCGGTGAGGGTATCCTCTGGATCGGAGGCCCTGATCGCTGGGGACTGTTCCGCGCCACGCCGTCTGTGCTGATCCTGGCCGGCGCAATCGGATTCCTGACCTACCTCGGCGCAGCCAGCGATTCCTAACCCTGGCAGTATCCGTTATGGATGCAATCGAGTCAGAGTGGCACCGATGCACTGATTCTGCCCGGTTTTGCAATGACGCTACCTGCGCACTGGGTCGGCCGAATCGGGCTCCAGGAGCGGGCGCCTTTTCGCATGCTGGCAAACACCACGATACCCCCGGACCAGGCCGACGAACTGCTTCCGGCGGTCGAAGCGGTATTCGACTCGATCCGTTCGGTCTGAGGTCGAGCTCGACCTCAGTCAGGGTCTTGCGCGAGAGTCGCTAGCCAGGCGCGGGCACGTTCCCATTTGCGCTGCACGGTACGGCGCGAGATGCCCAGCGCCTCGGCCGTTTCGTCAAGGGTGTAGGCGGCAAAGAACCGGCATTCGACGATACGGACCATCTCCGGATCCAGCGCCTCGAGCCGCTCGAGCAACTGGTCGACCAGCGCGACCTGCTCGGCACGTTGCGGACCGTCATCGGGCAGCGTCGCCAGATCGATATCCATCCTCAAGCCGTTGCGCTTGCCGGCAAAAAGGCTCCGTGCATAATCGACCACAATCTGGCGCATGGCCCGCGCCGCCACGGCGAAGAAATGCCGCCGGTCTGCGTATTCAAGGCCGGTTGAACCGGCAAGCTTGGCATAGCTCTCATGGACCAGCGCGGTGGTATTCAGCGTCTGCCCCGGCCGCCATCGCCCAAGCTGACTGCGGGCGATCCGCTTCAGATCGCCATAGACTGCAGCCATCAGGGCATCTCCGTCGTCGACGGCGCCAGCCCTGATTCCGCGCAGCAACTCGGTAATGTTTTCTTGTCTGTTCATGCCGACAAGCTCCATTGAAAAGACGCCCTGTTTAGAGTATACAAGGCGAAATCCATCATCCAAGCGTTGATCTGAACCATGCGGGACACGACATGAAAGTGGAACGAATGATCGAGATAGACGCAATCCTAGATCGCGTTCTCGACGGAAAGCCCGTTGACCATTCGTCCCTCTCGCAACGTGAGCGTGAGCTGATCGACCGTCTCCTCGAGGCTTCAGGAGCGAATATGCCCGGGCTAGACAGCCCGTGCGGTGATCACGAAGCCTTTGCCTCGGGTCTGGCCACCCAGCTCTCCATTGGCGACGAGGTAACCCCAGGTATGCGGATCGGCGCGTTCAAGTTGCTCGAGCGCATCGGCTCCGGCGGCATGGGCGTCGTGTTTCTGGCCGAGCGCGCCGATGGCGAATTCGATCAGCGTGTGGCACTCAAGCTGCTCGGGGGCACCGACCACGATCCCACACTGTTTCAACTATTCCAGCGCGAACGCGCGCTGCTGGCGCAGCTCGAACATTCCAACATCGCGCGGCTAATCGACGGGGGTGCGACCGAACATCACCGGCCGTGGTTTGCGATGGAATACGTCGACGGCAAGCCGTTGCATCACTACGCAAATCATCACGAACTGTCCATCAAGGCACGCATTCGCCTGTTTCTCCAGGCCTGCGACGCGCTGGACCATGCGCACCGCCAGCTGATCCTGCACCGCGACATCAAGCCGGCCAATCTTCTGGTTTCCGACGACGGCGTGCTCCGCGTTGTGGACTTTGGTCTGGGGCGCGTGTTCGACCCGGAAGATCGGGCCGATGCCGAAACCACCATCGGCGCGGGGCGCATGACGCCAGGCTACGCGAGCCCTGAACAGGCTCGTGGCGACCCGATCGGAATCGCTTCCGAGGTCTACCAGCTCGGACTGGTCCTGCACGTGCTGTTGACAGACCAGCTTCCCTACGAAGTCGAGCCCGGCAGCGCCTACGAAGTTGCACGCACCATTACCGAAGCCAGCATCCAGCGGCCCAGCGAACGCTGGCGCAACACCGGATCCGTCGACGCGGCGTCAGACTCCTTCGGCGATCGTCCCGACAGGATCCGCCGGGCGCTGCGCGGCGATCTCGACAATATCGTTCTGACCGCCCTGGCACGCGATCCGCAAGCGCGCTATGCAAGCGTGGCCGCGCTGGCTGAAGACCTGTGCCGCCACCTCGACCGGCTACCTATCAAGGCGCGCGCCGCTACCCGGCGCTACCGTCTGGCACGATTCATTCAGCGCCACAAGCCTGCTGTGGCCGGTTTCGCCGCGTTTGTCTCGCTGTTGCTCGCATCCGTTATCGCGCTCGGCCTGTTGGCGAGCCAACTCGCAGCCGAACGCGATCGGGCAACGGCTGAGTCGCAGCGTGCCCAGACCGAAACCGGGAAGGCTCGTCAGGTGCGGGATTATCTGATCAGCTTGTTCGAGGAGGCCTCACCGCTCAACGACGGGGGTCGCGACATCAGCGCGTACGACCTCCTGCAAAAGGGGACGCAGGCCATCGAAGCGCTTGACAGTACGCCCCGGATCCAGGCGGAAATGATGCTCGCCTTGGCCCTGGCCAATCGCAACTTGCTGGATTTTGACCAGGCTGCCCGGTTGCTCGACCAGGCGTTGATAAAGCTTGAGGGCTCGTCCGACGCGAGTTCGGCCGCAATCGCCGAGGTACTGATGTGGCGGGGGCGAACGGCCCAGCAGCAAAACGCTTTTCAGTTGGCCGAAGATGCGCTTACACGCGCCACGCGCATGCTGGCCGAAGAGCCGGAACATCCGGCGCTTTATGCTGAATCGCTGCGTAATCTGGCGATTACGCGTGCCAACAAGCGCGAATTCGATCGAGCTGAATCCTTGTTCAATCAATCGCTGGACATTTAC
>DATGCS010000303.1:0-7488 GCA_035311685.1 Wenzhouxiangellaceae bacterium | reverse complement strand
GAGGCCTGCGATCGGAAGGCGACGAAGTTGCCGTCTCCCGAGACGAACGGCCGCAGGCTGTCGCCGTTGGCCGGTACGCCATCGGGCGTCGCGCTGCCGAGCAGCGTTACACCGGTGTCGCGGAACCGGACGAACACGTCCGTGCTTCCGTTGAAATCGTCGGCGACCAGGTCGTCGGCATAGGAGTGGAAAACCACGACGCTGCCGTCGTCGGACAGCGTGGCCGACGCGCTGTCGCCGCGGCCTTCGTCTCCGGAGGAATCCCGCGAAAGGCGTTCCAGCGGCGGCCGGGGATCGGTCGCGATGTCGAACACGAAGACGTCGAAGGTGACGTTGTTGTCGTCATCCGGCGGGCGGACGCTGGCCGGGTAGGTGCCCTGGAATGTGGCTTTCGAATGGAAGGCCACTAACCGTCCGTCGCCGGAGACCGCAGGTTGCAGCCGCCCCTTGACCGGTGTACCGGGACCTCCGTTCACTTCGCGCGGCAGCAGGTGCTCGACGGTGCCCGTCGCGGCATCGTAGACGGCCGTCAGCGTTACCCCGGAGGTCGCGACCCGCCCTTCGAAAGTGACGATACCGCCGTCGTCGGAGACGCTCGGCAGACGGCTGTAGGCCGGGGTCTCGCTGCTATCGGGCTGCAGGCTGACCCGTGTCGTCGTTCCGGCGGTCAGGTCGCGGACGAACACGTCGGTCCAGTCGTTGGTGTCGTCGGCCACGAGATCGGCGGCATTCGACCTGAACGCGATGATGTTTCCATCGTCCGAGACCGCGGCCTCGTAGCTGTCCGCGCTGGCTGGCGCGCCGTCGTTGGCAACGCTGATGCGCTCGATCTGGGCGCTGATCGAGAAACTGGTCATGGCCAGAAGTCCGCCGATGCTCCAGACGATACAACCGATGTTTTTCCGACGGTATTCGGGCACGGGCAATACTCCTGCAAGGTTTTCCTGCCCCGAATAGCGCATTGCAGGCGAATTTCGTATCAGTCGTTGCAGAATTTTCCCGATATCTGACGACTTGCCGCACAACTCGCGGCTGACTACACTGGGGGTCTGAACAAAAAGCGGCGGGCCAAGGGCCCGGAGAACGTGTCCGAACAGCCGGGAGAGATCACGACAGTCCTGCGGCGCTGGTCCGGCGGCGACGAGCGGGCGCGCCAGGAGCTGGTCGACCGTGTCTACGCCGAGCTCAAGCAGCTGGCCCGTGCCCGGTTCGCCGGCGAACGTTCGGATCACACGCTGCAGCCGACCGCCCTGGTGCACGAGACGTATCTGAAACTGATTCAGGGCGATCAGGTGTCCTGGCAGGACCGCGTTCACTTCATCGCCGTCTCGGCACGCATCATGCGCCAGATTCTTGTCGACAGCGGCCGCAGGCGACGGGCCGCAAAGCGTCGGTCCGACCCCGGCGATGCGCTGTTGCTTCAGTCGGGGGAACGCGCCGAGGACACTGTCGACGTGCTCGCGCTCGACCAGGCCATGGCTCGCCTCGAAGCTTTGGAACCCGACCAGGCGCGAATCGTCGAACTGCGATATTTCGGCGGCCTCACCATCGAGGAAACCGCGGCGGCGATGGATATCTCCGTTGCCACCGTCAATCGGTACTGGCGCGCCGCGCGGGCGTGGCTGTTTCTGCAATTGAGTCCGGGTGGAGCAGGGTGAACGAGACAGGCGATCGAGGTGCGAACGCCGAAGCGCCCCAGCTGCCGGACGAACCGGAAGCGGCCGCGCTGGGCGTGTTTTCCGAATATCTGGAACGTCTCGAAGCAGACCGGGACGAATGGCTGGAGAAGCGGCTGCAGGCGCGGCCCGAAGTCCTCGAGCGCGTTCTACGCCTGATCGAGGCTGAGCGCGACAGCGCCGGCTTTCTGGAAAGTGACCTTCGAGCCACTGCGGTGCGCGGCCGATCGGGCGATCGACTGGGCCCTTGGGCGCTGGTCGAGCAGCTTGGCGTCGGCGGCATGAGCCGCGTATTCCGCGCTCGGCGAACCGACGGCGTCTACGACCAGGATGTTGCGATCAAGCTTTTCGACGGGGCGCATCTCGACCCGTCCACAGCCCAACGGTTCGATGCCGAAAGACGCATCCTGGCTGCCCTGGATCATCCCGGCATCGCACGGATCATCGACGGAGGCACGAGCAAAGACGGCACGCCCTACGTGGTCATGGAACTGGTTCAGGGCCAGCCGATCACCCGATACTGCAACCGCCGCGAACTCGGTCTGGCCGAAAGACTGACGCTTTTCCAGAAGGTTTGCGTTGCGCTGGAAGTGGCGCATCGGCACGGCGTGGTTCATCGCGACATCAAGACCGGCAACGTGATGGTCAGCGATGACGGCGAGCCAAGACTCATCGACTTCGGTATTGCCAAGGTGCTGGCTTCCGCCGGTATTGCCGTCGACCTGCCCGAAACGCGCCAGGGCAATGCACTGATGACGCCGGAGTACGCCAGCCCGGAGCAGTTGCGTGGCGCTCCGGTCGATGTCACGAGCGATGTCTATTCGCTCGGCGTGCTGCTATATGAATTGCTGACCGGCACGCGGCCGCACAAGATCGCCGGCCTGAGCCCGGCCGAGATGGAGAAAACGGTTTGCAACACCATTCCGGCCGACCCCAGCGAAATGGTGTTGAGGCGCATTGCGTCGCCCCCTTCCGGACTGGGCGAAGTCGGCGTATTGCGGCGCCGGCTTCGCGGCGATATCGACCGTATCGTGATGACGGCCATGCGGGTCGACCCGGCGGACCGATATGCATCGGCGCTTGGGTTCGCGCAGGATCTCGAGCGGCACCTTTCCGGGCAACCGGTTCGGGCACGCGGCGCCTCCAGGATTTATCGAGCATCCCGGTTCATCGGCCGCCACCGGGTCGGTTTCGCCGTCACGGTGGCGACCTTCGTGCTTCTGGCCGGCGCCCTTTTCGTTGTGGACGCTCAGCGCGAACGCGCCAGGGCCGAAGCGGCGCGGGCGGAATCGGCGCGAGCCTTCCTGGTCGAGATGATCCAGCGCGCCGATCCGTTCGAGAACGCCGACGCGCCGACGCTGGCCGGCGCGTTGAAGCAGGCCGTGCCGGGTCTCGGGCAACGCTTCGAGGGCCAGCCGCTGCTGGAAGCCGAGATGCGCTATGCGATCGGCTATGCGCTGCAGAATCTGGGCGAAGTTCAGCTTGCTCGCGAACAGCTGAAGCTTGCACTCGCGATGCGTCAAGAGGCGGGAACGAGCATCGATATCGCCGAAGTGCACGATGGCCTGGGCATCGTCGCCTGGTGGGAAAGCGACTTCGACCTCGGCGAGCAACACTTCGAGCGTGCAATCGTGCTGCTGAAAGGGCAGCAGGCGGAGCGTGCCAGGGTGCTCCGGGTCAACGTGCTGGCCAACTGGGCGGCAATGCTGATCGACGCGGGTGATAGTGAAGAAAGCGAACGCCTGGCGCTGCAGGCGCTTGACGCAGCCGAAAGCGCTGATACGGTCAGCGCAGAAACGCTGGCAGCGATCTGGTCCAGTGTGGCTACGGCACGCGACGGATTGGGCAAGCAGAAGCAGGCGCTGGCAGCATTCGAGCACACGCTCGAGCTTCAGCGCGATGCCACCGGCGAGATGCATCCCAGCTTTGCCATCGTGCTCAACAACCTGGCCCTGATGTATTACGGAATGGACCGCCTCGACGATGCGGTAAAGACCATGGAGAAATCGGTGCGCATTCGACGCGCAACCCTGGGCAAGTCACATCCGCAGACGGCGACGGCACTGTTCAATCTTGCCCGGCTGCAAACGCTCGCCGGCGATCTGGCACCGGCCGAGGGAAATGCCCGGACCGCGCTGGCGGTGGCGCGTAACGGCTACGAAGCCGGTCATCCGAGAATCGGCAAGGCCCACGAAGCTGTGGCGATTGTACTCAACGCCCGGGGTGTCTTGCCGGAGGCGCTGGAGCATGCCGAAGCCGCCAGCGCAATCTACGCTGAGGCAACTGCAGTGGACCCGGCCTGGATCACGGCCGTAGGTGAATTGATCCTAAAGATCCGCGACGACCAGGCGACCGTCGCCGCGGATTAGATATTTACAGGATATTCCAGAGCCTCAGACCGCCTCGAAAATACCGGCGGCGCCCATGCCGGTACCGATGCACATGGTGACCATGCCGTATTTCTGCTTGCGCCTTCTCATGCCGTGGATGAGCTTGGCCGCCAGGATGGCGCCGGTGGCGCCCAGCGGGTGGCCCAGCGCAATGGCGCCGCCCAGCGGGTTGACCTTGGCCGGATCAAGTTCCGTCGTGCGGATCACCGCAAGCGCCTGCGCTGCAAAGGCTTCGTTGAGTTCGATCCAGTCGAGGTCGTTCTTCGAGATGCCGGTCTGTTCCAGCACCTTCGGGATCGCGGCGATCGGGCCGATGCCCATGATTTCCGGCGGTACGCCGGCGACCGAGAAACCGCGGAAAACGGCCAGCGGGGTGAGATTGTATTTCTTCAGGATCTTTTCCGAGACCAGAATCAACGCACCGGCGCCATCCGACATCTGCGAACTGGTCGCCGCGGTCACGGTGCCATCGGCACGGAACACGGTGCGGAGCTTGCCCAGTGCTTCAGGCGTGGTGTCGCGGCGCGGCCCTTCATCGGTGTCGATCACGGTTTCGATCTTGCGGATCGCGCCTGAATTGAAGTCCGGCTGGTGACTGATCACGGTGTACGGGCGAATCTCGGTGAACTCGCCGTTGTCGATTGCCTTGATCGCCTTCTGGTGGCTCTCGTAGCCGAACCGGTCCTGGTCTTCGCGCGAGACATTGTATTTTTCCGAGACCTTTTCGGCGGTGATGCCCATGCCGTAGGCGATGCCGATGTTGTCGTCCTCGAAGACCTTCGGATTCATCGCCACCTTGTGGCCCATCATCGGCACCATGGTCATGGTTTCGGTGCCGCCGGCGATCATCACGTCGGCCTCGCCCAGGCGAATGCGATCGGCGGCCATGGCTACGGTCTGCAGCCCCGACGAGCAAAATCGATTGACGGTCACGCCGGGCACAGAATCCGGTAGACCGGCCAGCAAGCTGCCGATGCGCGCGACGTTCATGCCTTGCTCGGCCTCGGGCATCGCGCAGCCGACGATAACGTCCTCGACCATGGATCCATCGAGTTCAGGCACCTCGGCCATCGCTTCGCGGATGACATGCGCAAGAAGATCGTCGGGCCGGGTATTGCGAAAGCCGCCCTTGAAGGCTTTCGCGACCGGGGTTCGGACGGCGGAAACTATGTATGCGTTACTCATATCGTTCGTGTCCTGTCGATAATTCATTTCAAGCGGTTTCCGGGTTCCGGTTTCGGGTTTCCGGTAAAAACCATAAAAAACACTCGGTGCGGCCTTTACGGGTTTCCGGAAACCTGAAACCGGAAACCCGAAACCGTCAGTTGCGTAAAGGCTTTCCAGTCTTGAGCATATGCACGATGCGCTCCTGGGTCGGCTTCATCTTCGCGAGCTCCACGAAGTGCTTGCGCTCCAGCGCGTACAACCAGTTTTCGTCCACCGGAGTACCGCGGTCGATGGCGCCGCCCGAAAGCGTGTCGGCGATGCGGGCGCTGATTTCGAAGTCGTGATCGCTGATGAAGTTGCCCTCGTACATGTTGGCCAGCAGCATCTTGAGCGTCGCGATGCCGACGTCGCCGGCGGCCGGAATGCGGCGGCCGGGCAGGGGCGCCCGATAACCTGTGGCGTTCATGCCGCGAATCTCGCCGTGCGCGGCGTGCAGCAGTTCGTGTTCGTGCATCACAATCGCGTCGGATTCGCTGAGATACCCCATATTGCGCGCTTCCATCGCCGAGCCGGAGACCTGACCCATGGCGACCTGCTTGAAGCGTTTTTCCAGCAGTGGATAACTGTCGCCGGCTTTTGTCTGATCGTGAACTCTGAACGCCAGCGTGCCAAGCCCGCCCCCAGCGGGCAGCAGGCCCACGCCGGCTTCGACCAGGCCCATGTAGCTTTCCAGGTGCGCCACGATTCGGCTGGCGTGCATGGCAAGCTCCAGCCCGCCACCCAGCGCCAGTCCGCGCACGGCGGCCACGCTGGGAACGGCGGCGTAGCGCAGTCGGAGGTTGGCTTGCTGGAAGTCGGCGACAAGCTTCTCGACCTTGTCGTACTCGCCGTTTTCCACCCATTCCATGGCGGCCTTCAGGTTGGCGCCGGCCGAAAACGGGCCGTTGGGCTGCCAGATCACGATGCCTGAGAATTCGCGTTCGGCACGTTCGATCGCTTCGTTGAGGCCGTCGATGACGCCGGTATCGATGACGTTCATCTTGGACTTGTGCGACACGATCAGAACGTCGTCCTGCAACGTCCACAGGCGTGCGCCGGGCAGGTCGGAAACCGTGGTACCGCTGTCGGCGCGTTCGCCGACCAGGCGCGGCGGCTGAAGCTGGCGATCGTAGACATCGAGGTCTGGCCTGGGCGAAGTGGCGCCGTCGCCGGTGACCGAGCCGGTTTCCGAATGCGCCGCCGAGACCTTGTCGACCCAGTCGGGCAGGGCGGCATCGGCCAGCGCCTTGCCGTTTTCGATGTCGCGCCGAATCAGCGCGGCCACGTCGTTCCAGCCGGCGGCCTGCCAGATTTCGAACGGGCCCTGTTGCCAGCCGTAGCCCCACTGCATCGCGAGGTCTATTTCACGCGCCGACTCGGCGATTTCGGCCAGGTGGACGGCGCAATACTGGAACAGGTCGCGATGAATGGCCCAGAGGAATTCGAGTTCGGGACGATCGGAGTCGGCAAGAGTTGCCATCTTCTCGGCTGGATCCCGAATGCCCAGCACCTGCTTGACCGCGTCGTCGAGGCTGTAGTCGGTATCGCGATACGGATGACCATCGTCATCGGATTCCGGGTCAAGCACACGTATTGTCTTGCCTTCCTTGCGGAATACGCCTGCACCCGACTTCTGGCCGAGCGCGCCGGCGTCGATCAGCTTCCGCATCCAGTCCGGCACCTGGTAGTAGGGATGCCACGGGTCGTCCTCCAACTTCGTTTCCATCGTATTGATGACGTTGGCCATGGTGTCCAGTCCGACCACGTCGGCCAGCCGGAAGGTGGCCGATTTCGGCCGACCGATTGCCGGGCCTGTCAGCGCATCGACGGTGTCGAAGCCAAGGCCCAGCCGCTTGGCGTGGTGTACCGTCGAGATCATCGAAAACACGCCGACGCGGTTGGCGATGAAGTTGACCGTGTCGCGGGCGCGCACGACGCCCTTGCCCAGCGTCTGGGTGAGGAAGACTTCGAGCTCGTCCATGGCGCCGGCGTCGGTCCCCGCGTGCGGGATCAGTTCGACCAGGTGCATGTAGCGCGGCGGATTGAAGAAATGCACGCCGCAGAAGCGGGCGCGATTCTTTTCGGGTAGAACGCCGGCCAGTTCGGTGATCGAAAGTCCCGAGGTGTTGGAGGCGAAGATGGCGTCGGGACGAATGTGCTTCTCGATCTTGTCGTACAGCGATTTCTTGATGTCGATACGCTCGGCAACCGCTTCG
>DATGCS010000302.1:0-9661 GCA_035311685.1 Wenzhouxiangellaceae bacterium | reverse complement strand
CGGCAGCGACAACAGCTGACCCATGGTCAGCCAGTCGAACGCGATGAAACCGAGGTGCGCATCGGGCTCGCGGAAGAACTCGGCAATCCAGCGGAACACCGCGTAGCCGATAAGAAACACGCCGCCCACGGCGCCGGCCGGTCGCGGCTTGCGGGCGAATACCCACACGATGGCGAATAGCGTGAAGCCTTCAAGCGCCGCCTGGTAGAGCTGAGAAGGGTGACGGGCCAGGTGGTCCAGCGCCCCGGTTTCCCAGGCCTGCTGCAAGGACATGCCGGCCAGGTCCTGTCGGCTGACGGCACCCGGAAAGATCATCGCCCATGGCGCGTCGCTGGTGCGGCCGTAGAGTTCGCCGCCGATGAAATTGCCAAGCCGCCCGAAAGCCAGCCCCAGCGGCACCACCTGGGCGACGAAATCGCCCAGGGTCAGGAACCTCACCCCGATATGGCGCGCGAACAGCGCCATGGTCACCAGCACGCCGATCAGACCGCCGTGGAAAGACATGCCGCCCTGCTGCAGCCAGATCGGAAACAGCGGATCGGCAAACCAGCGGTCCAGCGCGTAGAACAGCACGTAGCCCATGCGGCCGCCGACCACAACGCCGACCACGCCCCAGAACATCAGGTCGCCCGCCTGCACCGGCGTGATCGGCCAGTGGTCCGCATGGGCTCGCCTGCGAAGAAGCCACCAGCAGGTCGCGAAGGCCAGCAGGTAGCTGATGCCGTACCAGTGAATCTGTAACAGACCGAGATCGAGCGCAACCGGATCGAAATCAACGAGGAAGTGACGAGATGGCATTGAGTGCTGCGCCGGACTACGCGGTGACTGAATCGCCATTGTAAACGAGGCAGTGCGCCCGGCTTCGGTGCGATTTGCAGCCTGTTATTCTGTCGGGCAGTCTTCAATGCCTGGTCGATCATGCCGAATCGCCTGTCGGGCGCACTGAGCCCGTATCTCGAACAACACGCCGAAAACCCCGTCGACTGGCGCCCATGGGGCCCGGAAGCGCTCGAGGCCGCCCGCACCGCCGACCTGCCCATTCTGTTGTCGATCGGCTATTCGGCGTGCCACTGGTGTCATGTCATGGCGCACGAGAGCTTCGAGGACGACCAGACCGCAGAGCGAATGAACGACTGGTTCGTCAACATCAAGGTCGATCGCGAGGAACGACCGGATCTCGATCGCATTTACCAGCTGGCCCACCAGATCCTGACCGGGCGCGGGGGCGGCTGGCCGCTGACGGTATTCCTCGATCCGTCGGACCTCGCGCCCTTCGTCGCCGGCACCTACTTCCCGCCGACCGCCCGCCATGGCCTGATCGGTTTCGGTGAACTGCTGCAGCGTGTTCACGGGGCGTGGCTGAACCAGCGCGAAACCCTGAAGGCGCAGAACCGGCAGCTTCACGAAGCGCTGACGATGATTTCCGCTCAACGCACGCCGGTCGAAGACCACAACGACGATCCCGAGCAGGTCCTGCTGGGCCAGCTGGATGCCCGCCGAGATCGCCGCCACGGCGGATTCGGCGACGCGCCCAAGTTTCCCCAGGCCCCGATGCTGGAATGGCTGCTGGGGATGTCGGCCCGCGACGAACAGGCCGCCGACATGCTCGGCGATGCGCTCGACGCGATGGCCGACAACGGACTTTTCGACCATCTCGGAGGCGGATTTTTTCGTTATTGCGTGGACGTTGCCTGGGAAATCCCGCATTTTGAAAAGATGCTCTACGACAATGCCCAGCTGCTGCCGCTGTACGCCGAGGCTGCCGCGCGTTTCGACAACCCGTCGTGGGCGCAGACCGCTGCGCTGACCGCGGAGTTTCTGGCGCGCGACCTGCGACTGCCCCAGGGCGGGCTGGCCAGCAGTCTCGACGCCGACAGCCTGCCGCCGCCCGACGGCGAACCGGATGACGCGCCGGCCGATTCGGCCATCGAGGGCGCGCACTATCTGTGGACGCCGGACCAGTTCCAGGCATGCCTGGGCACGGATCGACTCGAGCTTGCCAAGGCACGCCATGGCCTGGACGGCCCGCCCAATTTCGAAGGCGATAAATGGCACCTCGTGCGTGCGCGCAACATCAACGAGTTGACCCCAAGTGCCGGCGATGCCGAGCGAACGCGGCGCGAACTGGACGCCGCACGATCCGAGCTGCTCGCATGCAGGCAGGCGCGACCGCGGCCGGCGCGCGACGACAAGATGCTGGCCGGCACCAACGCGCTTGCGGCGGCCGGCCTGATGCGCGCGGGACGACTTCTGTGCAAACGGGACTGGCTTGGCCTGGGCGTGGAAACGGCCGGCCTCGTCTGGCAAAGACAGTTTGCCGAGTCGCCCGCAAGATCCGTCTGGCGAGATGGCAGACGCGATCACCCCGCGCTGCTCGACGACTACGCGGCCATGCTGCTGGCATGCATGGAATCGCTCGAGTGCCGCTGGGACACTGACTGGCTGGAACGCGCAGAGCAATTGGCTGCCGTTGTCCTCGACCGTTTCTTCGATGGAGAAAGCGACTCGCTTTACCTCACGCCCGTCGACCACGAGCGGCTGATCATGCGCCCGACCGCCAACACCGACGATGCGTCCCCTGCCGGTGCGGCCCTGGCCGCACGCGGCCTCGCTCGGCTGGGGCACCTGATCGCCAGCGGCGAGTGGCTGGACCTTGCCGGTCGGATCGTGGACGCGGCCAGAGGCGACATGCAGCGTACCCCAGCGGCGCACGCCGGAATGCTGCTGGCTGCCCGCGAATTAGACAATCCGAAGCCCCAGGTTCTTGTCGGCGGCGCGCCGGGCGAAGCCGACGACTGGCACGCCGGGCTGATACAAAGACCGGGCCTGCACGTCTACCGGGTTGTCTCCGGCGAAGACGGCCTGCCCGATCTCCTTGCCGAAGTCACCGGGGCGAAATCCGCAAGGGCCATTGTCTGTCTGGGCACCCATTGCCTCGAACCGGCGAATTCTCTGGTAGAGCTCGAGGCCCGCCTGGCCGAGGCCGAAAACGAGCGGTCTGGGCCTGGATGAATGCTATTGCCACCCGCATCGCGGGCCGAGGTCTGGCCGCACTCGCAGCCGGTCTCGTCTGGTGCTCGGTCAACGTCGGCATCGCCGCGGAGATCGTCGAACAGAGCCAGCCGCGAATAGTTTCGCTGGCGCCGCACCTGACCGAACTGGCGTTCGACGCCGGCATGGGCGACTTGCTGGTCGGCGTCGTCGAGTGGAGCGATTATCCAGCCGCCGCCGCATCGCTGCCGCGGATCGGCGACGCATTTCGATTCGACCTGGAGCGAATACTTCGTCTTGATGCCACGCATGCGCTGGCCTGGGGCGGCGGCACACCACGTGACGCCATCGCCGGGCTTGAAGCGTTAGGCGTGACCGTGCAAGTCATAGAGATCACCACGCTGGACGAGATTGCAGACGCGATCGAGCGACTGGGCTCGCTGGGCGGCAGACCGGACGCGGCGACCCGCGCCGCCGCCGAGTTTCGTGCTCGGCTGGCGCAGTTCCGCGCCCGGCGCGAACCGGCACGGCGCGCCACTTCAATCTTTTACCAGGTGTCGGAAAGGCCGCTTTTCACGCTCGGGGCAAAGCATGTCATCAACGAGGTGCTGGCGCTGTGCGACGGTGTCAACGTTTTTGATGACCTGAATACCGAGGCGGCGAGCGTCGACCTGGAAGCCGTGCTGGCGCGCGATCCCATGGCGATCGTGATTGGCGGCGACGAGGGGAGCGAGTCCGAAACGCTTTGGGCGTCTTATCAAGACCTTCGCGCGGTTGCCTGCGACAATATTCTGCACGTCGACCCGGCGCTGCTGGTCCGGCCCACGCCGCGCGTCCTTGACGGTGCCCGCAAGCTCTGTGCCTGGCTGGATGAAGCGGCAGGACACGCTGAAGATTCAGCGTGCAGAATCGATCGGGATTGATTGCTTTTTAGCAAGTCAACCGCCGATCCGCGCAAACGAAACGCCTTGAACCAGTGTAAGGACGGCAAGGAAGCCCTTGCCGCCGTCGAACGCCGGGGCCATTACCCGCGCGAGTGAGCCATGGGGGTTGATTCGGTGATACTCAGCCGGCCGCCCTGCCCTCGCGCGGCCGAAGCAGCCAGCGGGCCAACGCCGGCAGAATAAGCATCGCGCCTATCATGTTGAAGATGAACATGAACGAAAGCAGGATGCCCATGTCGGCCTGGAACTTGAGTTCTGAGAACAGCCAGGTCCCCACTCCCACGCCAAGCGTGATCGCAGTGAACAGCACCGCACGGCCGGTGAGGCGTAACGTGCGCATGTAGGCCTCGTCAAGGCTCGCCCCCTCGTTAAGGTACTCTCGCAAGCGGCTGAAGATATAGATGCCGTAGTCTACGCCAATGCCCACGCCCAGCGCCACGACAGGCAACGTGTTGACCTTCAGCCCGATGTCGAGAAAGGCCATCAGCGAATACGCCAGGTAACTGACCAGGACCAGCGGCAGGACGATACAGATAGTGCCGCGGATCGAACGGAAAGTGATCAGACAAAGCAGGATGATGGCCCCATAGACGTACAGCAGGATCGGTGTCTGGGCCGCCTTGACCTCCTCGTTGGTCGCGGCCATCACGCCGACGTTGCCTGTCGCCAGCCTGAATCGCAGGCAGTCCTCGATGGGTTCGACCTGCTGCTTGCAAGTATCGGCGTTGGTCAATTCCGGCGCAACCTTGCCGGCGACCAGTCCGATCGAGGCGGCGAACTGCATCAGGCCATTTTGTGTCGAAGAGGCGGCCTCCCCCCTATCGGCGTCGGATGTCTCCTGCGCCATCGCGAGCCCGGGCTCGATGCTGTACTTTTCGCGTAGTTCCTTGGCCCGCCCCACCACGCGCTGGATGGTTTCGGCCTTGTGGTCTTCCATGAACACGAGCACCGGCATGGCACTGCAATCGCGATTCAGGAGCCCTGTATCGGTATCGATATTCTGCAGGTTCTGGCGCATGATGAACTTGTTACGCGGCAACACTTGCCACCGGAGGTTCCCTTCGTTCCAGCCCGCATTGACGATCTTTGCGATCATCGGCAGCGTAAGCACCTTCTGCACCCCTTCGACCTGGGCCATCTCCCAGGCGAAGTTATCGAGGTGATCCATCACCTCGAAGTTCTCGGTGCAGGCCTGGGAACTGGTCTCGGCGATCACACCCAGCTGGTCAACGCCCAGCGCGAACCGGTCGCTGATCAGTCGGGCATCCTGGTTGTAGCGGGCATCGCTTCGCAGTTCTGGCACGCCTGCCTCGGAGTCGCCGATCTTCATATCCTGCGATTTATAGACCGCACCGACAAACAATACCGCGGCCACCACGATCGTGATCAGGGCGGGAACGGGGCGCGAGAACGTCGCCAGGGTGCGCCAAACCCAGGAGGTATGCGCAGCACCCTTGTAGAGTTTTTCACGAAACCGCTCCGGGTTGCGGATCCGGGCATACGAAAGCAGCACCGGCAGCAACAGCAGGTTGGTGAAAATGATCACGGCAACGCCGATACTGGCGGTCAGCGCAAGTTCCTGAATGATCCGGATATTGATCAGGTAGATCGCCAGAAATCCGATGGTATCGCTCAGGAGCGCGATAGAACCCGGCGCCAACAGTCGGTGGAACGTGGCCTTCGCTGCATCCAGGCTGGAGGCGATGCTGTACTCGTCAACCGCCTCGCCGCGACGGTGCAGCGAAGACGGTGAATTCCCACCGAACAGCTTTTCGGCAGTCCAGCCGCTGATCATCTGAACGCCATGGCTGACGCCGATGGCGAAGATCAGGAACGGCGTGAGGATATTCATCGGATCGATTCCGTAGCCCAGCAGGCTCAGGATGCCGAGCTGCCAGACAACGGCCACGGTCGAGCAGACCAGCGGCAGGACTGTCAGCCATACCGATCTGGAATAGATCGCAAGCAAAAGCGCGGTGATCAGGAACGCGACGCCGAAGTAGGCAACGACCCCTCGAGCACCATCGGCGATATCACCGACGATCTTTGCAAAGCCGATGATGTGCACCGAATGCTGTTCGTTTTCGAACTCGGCCCGAATCTTTTCGAGTTGGGCGGCGACCTGCTGGTAATCGATCTTTTCGCCGGTTTCCGGGTTGGTTTCGAGAAGGTTGGCCCAGACCATCGCACCCGAGAAATCTTCAGCCACCAGCCGTCCGACCTCGCCGGACTTGATAATGTTGGAACGGACCCGTTCCATCATCTCCGGCGTCGGAGAAAAATCGGCCGGTATCACATTCCCTCCGGCAAAGCCATCCTCTACGACTTCAACGAAACGAACGTTGGGCGTGAATATCGACCTTACGCTGGCACGGTCGACGCCCGGCAGCAGAAAGACACGGTTGCTGATCTGCTCGAATGCGCGAAAGAATTCCGGCGTGAACATGTTGCCGTCGCGGTCCATGAGCGCGACCAGTATTCGGTTGGCTCCGCCGAACTCCTCATAGAACTGGAACGTCTGCATGTACTCGTGATCCAGCGGAAGCTGCTTCTTGAATCCCGAGTCGACCCTCAGTTGGGCCATGTAGAAGGCCATCAGCGCGGTGCCAATCAGGAAGACCAGCAGAACCAGTGGGCGGATCGAAAATATCGCGTTTGCAATTCCGGACTTCAGCCCGCCCCTGTTACTCATAACGAACTCCATTCTCTCCAACCAGGATCATGCTGTCGTTTACGACTTTCACTGCGGCATAATCGCTGCCCAGTTGATCAGCCTCGGTATCGACGCCGCCATCAGGCGCCACGTAGATGCGCGTAGCGCCGGCACCGACGATTACCGCCGTGCCCGTGGTGTTGATGTCGGCTCCCATCAGCGACTGCTGGCTATCGGTCTGAACCTCGTCCCAGCTGTTTCCGAAGTCACAGCTTTTCTGAATATGCCCCCTCAAGCCGAAGGCGATGATGCAGTCTCGTTGCTCGACCAGCCCAAACATCGACCCGGGGTACGGAAAACGGAAGGATTCCCAGGTTGCGCCTTCGTCGTTGCTGCGGAAGCCATAACCGGCCTCTCCCGCGATCATCAGACGACCGTTGCCGAGATCGATCATTGCGTTCAGATGACATTCTCCGAACTCGTAGCAACCCTTGTTGACGGTCGCTTCAAGATCGTCGTTTCCTGCGTCCTGAAATTCCTCTGGTATGGTGTCGATATCGCCCTGCTGACGAGCCACTGCGGCCCAGTCAATCGACTCCGAATTCACGCGGTCGGTCAGCCGGTGCATTTCCCAGTTGATGCCGCCATCAGCGGTTGTCATGAAACGACCGTAGGCGCCGATTGCGAACCCCTCGTTCGGGTTCATGAACATTATGTCCAGAATCGGTGCTTGAATCATCGGATCGTCGGGATCGACCTGTGCCTCACGGTGTTGAATGAACCAGTTCTCACCGCCGTCACTGCTCGAGATGATGACCGCGTCGTGGCCGACTGCCCACAGACGGCGACCAAAGCTGGTCGCTCGGGTCAGCGTGGCCTGCACCGGTACCGACTGCGCCTGCCGCCAGGAGCGTCCATCCTCCGAAAGCAGCACGTGTCCGCGGGTACCGGCTGCGATATATCCACCGTCATAGGAGACGATGTCCAGAAGCAGGCTTTCGTCGGCCAGCTTCGCCTCGATAGCCGGCTCGGGCTCGGCTTCCGTTTCGCCATTCTGGGCTGAAACGAACGATAGCGGCATCAAGGTAAGCAAGGCCAGAGCCGACAGTGTTCGCACGCCGCCCATTATGTTCATTTTCCGCATCGAGAAAACTCCAGGGTCTTTACACGAAAACGACCGATCCGGGAGGCCCGGATCGGTCGATTCCAGTAAACGCCTACTTTGCCAATCCGATCACCGGCGTCCGCGCGTGCGCAGTGCCTGCGGCGTGTAATTGCTCGGCGACAGCTCGACGTTGAACGTGTTGACCGGATCCTGGTTATCCAGTCCAACGGCAACGTAACGGCCGGACAACAGGTCCATATGCGTTTCGATCGTTGTCCAGAATGTCGGTACATCGTAATAATTGACCGAATGGGCTTCGGACGCGCGCCATAGCTGTCCGCGCTGATCGTAATGGTCGGTCAGCATTATCTGGTAGGAGTCCTCGTCCAGGTAGAACGTGCGGCGCGGGTGGATGTGTCGCGTGCCTTCCTTCAGGCGGGCGTCGATGATCCAGACCCGATGCAGTTCGTAGCGCATGTACTCCGGGTTCAGATGACCGGCCATGGTGAGCTCGTCCACCTGCACGTCACCGCTGTGGGCTTCGTAGGAATTGTATGGGACATACATTTCCTTCTTGCCGATGATCTCCCAGTTATAGCGGTCCATTGCACCGTTGAACATGTCGGTCATGTCATTGGTCCGCAGCCCGTCCGAAGCTGTACCCGGATTGTCATAGGCGACGTTCGGCGCGCGGCGAACGCGTCGCTGGCCCGGATTGTAGATCCAGGCCTGGCGCGGCTGCTCGATCTGGTTCAGCGTTTCATGCACCAGCAGGATGTTCCCGGCCAAACGCGCCGGAGATTCGACTTCCTGGAAGAAATACAGCAGGATGTTGTTGATCTCCTCGATTGTCGCGCCCGTCTTGTAGTAAAGGCCGAGGATTTCCTCGCGCAATTTCACAAGCTGGTAGGCCCCACTGGTCGTCGGAGCGACCTGGTTGTTGTAGCGGGTGCCGCCGACGCCCTTGAACTTGAGCTTGTGGTTCCATATCAGCTGATGCGGACTCTGAGGCAAGGGGAACGGAAAGCCTACCGACGCGTTTACGACGCCTTCACCATTGGAAACCGATTCCGCGGTAGCCGCATTCTCGATTGTCGCCTCGTAGACGCGTTCCGGGAACGACGCCGAGCGGCGGGTCGGGTAGACCCGCATGAAATAGGTCTCCGGATAACGTTCGAACGTCGCGATCTGTCCCGCGGAAAGACGATCGGCGTAGTCCTGGTAGTTTTCACCGGTAATCACGAACTCTGGGCGATCATTCGGGAACGGGTTTGGGTGACGCAGACCAGGTTCGTAGCCGGCCGGCCAGTCTTCACGCGTCAGACCGCCTGTCCAGGCCGGGATCTCATCACCGTTGCCGGCAACGGGCGAACCCATGGGGGTCAGATCATTTCCAAGCCGGGCAATGTTCTCGGGCGTCCGCGCAATCACGCCTTCGGCTGCGGCACCGGCATTCAACGAATCACCGGTAACCGCCCGCGTGCGGCCCTCGGCGGCTTGGGCGGCTTCGGTCTCGGCCATTTCCTCAACCTGCTCCGGCTCCATCGCAACTGCGGTGTCATCCATCGGACGCGGGTCACGGAGCTCTTCTCCAGCTTCAGGCATGCCTTCCTGCTCTTCTTCAGCCGCCAGGGCTTCGGCTTGTTCGGCAGCTCGACGCTCGGCTTCGGCCTGAGCCGCGGCTTCGGCGGCTCCGCGTTCGGCTTCGGCCTGACGTTCGGCTTCGGCCGCGGCAGCCGCTTCGGCCGCACCGCGCTCGGCTTCGGCGGCCGCTTCACGCTCAGCTTCGGCGCGCGCCGCCTGTTCAGCCAACTCGCGTTCAGCCGCCTCGCGTTCAGCCTCGGCACGCTCAGCGGCCTCGGCAGCTTCCCGTTCGGCCTGGGCGGCGGCTTCTGCAGCCTGACGTTCGGCTTCTGCCTGGGCGGCCCGACGTTCGGCTTCGGCCCTTTCGGCGGCGGCTTGACGCTC
>DATGCS010000301.1:0-2808 GCA_035311685.1 Wenzhouxiangellaceae bacterium | reverse complement strand
CGGTCGAGATTCCTCAACGCAGCGTCGCCTGCGCCTGCGCAAGACTCGGTTGGAAAACATCCTGCTCTGAACAACTCGGCCAGGATATCGGGATAATCTAATATAAACTGGTGTCGAATTTGATGGCGAATCCATTTCGTCAATCGTCACCATAGGGAAGATCGATTGAAACTTTGGTTCTCATGCTGTTTAATGATCATAGAACAATCTGGTTCTCACACAAGAGGAAAATTTCCATGCGTAAACAAGCGTTACTTGTCGTAGCCGCTCTGTTGGTCACGATGGCGCCGCTGGTGCTTTCGAACGATGCAGCGGCGCAGGACTCTCAGGCCCAGGCCAAGGACAACCAGTTCTGGTGGCCTGAACAGCTTGATCTTTCCCCGCTTCGCTCGCACTCGCCGGAGTCCAATCCCTACGGCGCGGACTTCGATTACAGCGAGGCCTTCGCCAGCCTGGACCTCGAGGCCGTCAAGGCCGATCTCAAGGAAACGATGAAGACGTCCCAGGACTGGTGGCCGGCGGACTATGGGCACTACGGACCGTTCTTCATCCGGATGGCGTGGCACAGCGCGGGCACGTACCGTACCTCCGACGGTCGGGGCGGGGCCGGCGGCGGCCAGCAGCGCTTCGATCCGCTGAACAGCTGGCCGGACAACGTCAATCTGGACAAGGCGCGCCGTCTGCTGTGGCCGATCAAGCAGAAGTACGGTCGCAATATTTCCTGGGCCGACCTGATGGTCCTGGCCGGAACCGTCGCGATGGAAGACATGGGTTTCAATACCTTCGGCTTCGCCGGCGGCCGGGCAGATGACTGGGAACCGGATCTGGTCTACTGGGGCCCGGAAGCCGACATGATGGGCCGCGAACGCTACGATGAGGAGGGCAACCTCGAGAATCCGCTGGCCGCCACGCAGATGGGCCTGATCTATGTCAATCCGGTAGGCCCTGGCGGCAACCCGGACCCGATTGCGGCGGCCAAACAGATTCGACTGAGTTTCGGCCGCATGGCCATGAACGACGAAGAAACCGTGGCGCTGATCGCCGGCGGCCACACCTTCGGCAAGACCCATGGCGCTCACGATCCCTCCGAGTGTCTTGAAGAGGAACCGGCAGCCGCCGATATCGAACGGCAAGGCCTGGGCTGGAAGAATAATTGCGGCAAGGGCAATGCCGAAGACACCACCGGCGCCGGACTGGAAGGCGCATGGACCGCCGCCCCGACACAGTGGACGATGATGTATTTGCAAAATCTGTTCAACCACGAATGGGAGCAGACCCGCAGTCCGGCCGGGGCAATCCAGTGGCAGCCGAAGGATGGCGCCGCAGCGAATACGGTGCCCGATGCCCATGTCGAGGGCAGAAGGCATGCGCCCATGATGTTCACCACCGACCTTTCGCTGAAGGAAGACCCGGCTTACCGCGAAATCTCGAAGCGCTTCCTGGAAAACCCCAAGGAATTCGAGGATGCGTTCGCGCGCGCCTGGTTCAAGCTGACGCACCGCGACATGGGGCCGCGTGCCCGTTATGTCGGCAGCGAGGTGCCTGAAGAGAATCTGCTGTGGCAGGATCCCGTGCCCGAAGTCGATCATGAGCTGATCGATGGACAGGACATCGAGCAACTCAAATCCGCAATTCTCGATTCGGATCTGAGCGTGCCGGAACTCGTTCGGACCGCATGGGCCTCGGCGGCCGCTTACCGGGGCACCGACATGCGCGGTGGCGCCAACGGCGCGCGCATTCGGCTTGAGCCGCAAAACAACTGGGAAGTCAACAATCCCGACGAGCTGACCAGAGTCCTCGATACGCTTGACGGTATCCGGCAGGATTTCAACGATGCCCAGTCGGGCACCAAGCGCGTTTCCCTGGCCGATACAATCGTGCTGGGTGGTGCCGCGGCGATCGAAAAGGCTGCAGCCGACGCCGGACATGAAGTTGAAGTTCCGTTCGCTCCGGGCCGGACCGACGCCACGCAGGAAATGACCGATGTCGAGTCGTTCGAGCCGCTTGAGCCGACGGCAGACGGCTTCCGTAATTACTACAGTGAAAGCAGCGACCTCTCTCCATCCGAGGCACTGGTCGATCGGGCGAATCTGTTGACGCTAAATGTGCCCGAAATGACCGTTCTGGTCGGCGGGATGCGTGCACTCGACGCGAACGCCCACGGTGCCGATCACGGCGTATTTACCGACCGCCCGGGTACGCTGACCAACGACTATTTCGTCAACCTGCTGAGCATGGCTACGGAATGGTCGCGGTCCGATGAGGAAGCCGGCGTTTATGAAGGTCATGATCGCGCATCCGGCGATACGAAGTGGTCCGCGACGACGGTCGATCTGATCTTCGGCTCAAATGCGGAGCTGCGTGCCGTCGCCGAGGTCTATGCTGCAGACGACGGCGACGAAAAATTCGTTCAAGACTTCGTCGATGCATGGACCAAGGTGATGACGCTCGACCGGTTCGACCTCTGATCGGCCGATCATACGTCTGAAACGGGTTGCCGGAAAATCATGCGACCCGGGAAAACCGAACGGCGGCGTGTCTCACGCCGCCGTTCTTTTTTGAGTTTTCAAAAGATTGTCGGCATGGCCAGGCAGCGTGGTGGTCTCAGTCCGGCACGCGGCAGATTCGCACGATGATGCCGTGGCGAACGTAGACCTGAACCGTGCGGTTGCGCTTGTAGAAATCGTAGCGGTAGCCGGCAGCGCCCCCGAAGATGGTTTCGAGCTGAACTTCGCGATCGGGCGCCTTCTCGATCACCGCGCGTTCGGCGTCCCCGACCTTGAGCAATTCGGTTCCGAACCGTTCCGA
>DATGCS010000300.1:0-9832 GCA_035311685.1 Wenzhouxiangellaceae bacterium | reverse complement strand
CGGCCGGCCGGTACTGCAGCCCATGGGCTGGGATGCTTTCGGTCTGCCCGCCGAGAATGCGGCGATCGCTCGCGGCGTGCCCCCGGCCCAGTGGACCCGCGACAACATCGCTCACATGCGTACCCAGCTCAAGGAATTGGGCTTCGCGATCGACTGGGAACGCGAGCTCGCCACCTGCAATGCCGATTACTATCGCTGGAATCAATGGCTGTTCCTCAAGATGCTGGAGCGCGGCATCGCCTACAAGAAGACCGGCACCGTCAACTGGGATCCGGTGGACCAGACCGTGCTGGCCAACGAGCAGGTCATCGACGGCAAGGGCTGGCGAACCGGTGCGGTGGTCGAAAAGCGCGAAATCCCGATGTACTACCTTCGCATCACCGACTATGCCGACGATCTGCTGGCGGCGCTGGACGACCTCGACGGCTGGCCGGAGCGGGTTCGCGCCATGCAGGCCAACTGGATCGGCAAGAGCGTCGGTATGGAAGTCGTGTTTCCCTGCGACGGCGGTGAGCTGAAGGTATTCACGACCCGACCGGATACCTTGATGGGGGCAACCTACATGGCGGTTGCGCCGGAGCACCCGCTGGCTCGTGCGGCGGCCGAACGGAACGATTCAGTGGCGAAATTCATTCGCTCCTGCGCCACCGGCGGGGTGTCGGAAGCCGAGCTTGCCGTCCAGGAAAAACGTGGAATCGACACCGGGTTCAGCGTGGAGCATCCGCTGACCGGGCAGGCACTGCCGGTCTGGATCGCGAACTACGTTCTGATGGGCTACGGTGAGGGCGCCATCATGGCGGTGCCGGCTCACGACGAACGAGATTTCGAATTCGCCAACAAGTACGGTTTGCCGATCACCCAGGTGGTCCAGCCCGAGGCGGACGGTCATGAATACGACAGCGTCAAGTGGCAGGACTGGTACACGACGAAGGAAAACGTCCGCCTGGTCAATTCGGGCGATTACGACGGTCTCGATTTCCGGGCCGGCTTCGACGCCATTGCCGATGCTCTGGAACAGAAAACACTGGGCGAGCGCCGTACCCAGTTTCGCCTGCGCGACTGGGGCATTTCCAGGCAGCGTTACTGGGGCTGTCCGATTCCCATCATTCACTGCGACGACTGCGGCGATGTCCCCGTTCCGGAACAGGAGCTGCCGGTTGAATTGCCCGAAGACCTGGTGCCCGACGGCTCGGGCAGCCCGCTGGTCAGGAGCGAAGCGTTCCTCGCCTGCCGATGTCCCAGCTGCGGAAAGCCGGCCAGGCGCGAAACCGACACCATGGATACCTTTGTCGATTCTTCGTGGTATTTCATGCGATACCCGAGCGTGGACAACGACAACGCAATGGTGGATGAGCGCACCGATGCCTGGATGCCGGTGGACCAGTACATCGGCGGTATAGAACACGCCATCCTTCATCTGCTCTACGCGAGGTTCTGGACCCGGGTCATGAACGAGCTTGGGCTGGTCAAGGTGCGCGAGCCTTTCTCCAACCTGCTGACCCAGGGCATGGTGCTGGCCGAAACCTGGTACCGCGAAGACGAACAGGGTCGCAAGACCTGGTTCAACCCGTCGGACGTCGATGTCGAGCGCGATGCCAAGGGCCGCATCGATTCGGCGCGGCTGGCCGCCGACGGTCAGCCGGTGCATTTCGGCGGCATAGAGAAGATGGCCAAGTCGAAAAACAACGGCGTGGATCCGGCCGCACTTGTGGCGCAGTACGGCGCCGATACGGTGAGGCTTTTTTCGATGTTCGCCGCGCCCCCCGAGCAGAGCCTGGAATGGTCCGAAGCCGGAGTCGAGGGCGCATGGCGATTTCTCAAGCGGCTGTGGCAGCAGGTTCACGACCACATCGCCGCGGGTACGCCGGGAGAACTTTCAACCACTGAACTTTCCGAACCGGCGCTCGAGATTCGCCGCCGGGTTCACGAAACCATCGGCAAGGTCGGCGACGATTTCGGCCGGCGCTACACTTTCAATACCGCCATAGCGGCCGTCATGGAATGCAGCAACCATCTTTCGCGGTTCGAAGTCGCCAGCAACGCCGACCTGGCCGTGGCGCGTGAAGGCTGGACGTCGCTGGTCCGGCTGATTGCACCGGTAACGCCGCATATCTCCCAGGCGCTCTGGGCGGCGCTGGGACACGAGGATGATATTCTTGCCGCGTCCTGGCCGGAGGTCGATGAATCGGCGCTGGTGCAGCAGAAGGTCACCGTGGTGGTGCAGGTGAACGGCAAGGTGCGAGGCCGCATCGAGGCCGCACCGGGAAGCAGCCGGGATGCGCTCCAGGAACATGCGCTGGCCGAAGAAAACGTGGCGCGATTCGTCGCCGACAAGGAGATACGCAAGATTATCGTCGTGCCCGACAAGCTGGTCAACATCGTGGTGAGCAAATGAACCGGCAGACGCCTGCTCGCTTCGCCTCACGGCTATTTCCCCTTACAAAATACGGGCGGCGGCTGCCGGTGTTGATGGCGATTGCGCTATTGCTGTCTGCGTTGGTCTCCGGTTGCGGTTTCCAGCTGCGCGGCGCGGCGAACCTGCCGGAAGAGATGTCGACCACCTGGCTCAAGATTCCGGATCCGACCAGCGCGTTTGCCCGCGAACTCGAGCTGCTGCTGCGCGGCAACGGCGTGACGCTTGCCGAGGGCCCGGGCGAGGGCATCGCCGAGCTTCGCGTCACGCGCGAGCGGATCACGCGTCGCGCGCTGACCATTTCCGGCGATGCCCGTGTGCGGGAGTTCGAGCTGGTCTTCGATCTGCAGTTCAGCCTGGTCGATACTTCCGGCGAAGTTCTGCTGGGGTCCGAGTCGCTGCGGCTGGAGCGCGATTTCCGGTTCGACGAACAGGAAATCCTGGGCGCGACGACAGAAGAGGAGCTGTTGCGCGAGGAACTGCGGCGTAGCATGGCCGCGGCTTTGATCCGCCGCCTGGAAGCCTTCGGGCGCACATAACGGACGCATGCATGAAGCTTTACGCTGAACGTCTCCCCGACCAGCTGGCGCGCCAGATCGCGCCGGTCTACCTGATTGCCGGACCCGAGCGCCTGGTCGTCGAGGAGGCTGCTGACGAGATTCGAAAAGCCTGCCGCGCGCAGCATATCGACGAGCGGATCCGATTGACCGCCGACGGCCGCTTCAACTGGGTCGAACTGGGACAGTCCACCGAAACCGGCTCGCTGTTTGCCAGGCGGCGACTGGTGGAGTTGCGTCTGCCTACCGGAAAACCGGGCGCCGAGGGCGGCAAGACCATCCGGCAATGGATAGACGACCAGCACGAGGACGTACTTCTGATCATCTGCGATCAGTGGAAATCAGACCAGGAACGCGCCGCTTGGGTCAAGGCTGTCGAAAAGACCGGCGTTTACGTACCGGCCTGGAGTATCAAGCCGGCCCAGCTTCCGCGCTGGATCGACCAGCGGCTCCGCAGTCGAGGCCTGCAGGCTCAAAATGATGTCTGCAGTTTTCTCTCCGAGCGCCTGGAGGGCAATCTGCTGGCGGCCGCGCAGGAAGTCGACCGGCTTGCATTGCTGTTCCCGAATAGTCGGCTCGAACTCGATGCGGTGCGCGAAGCCGTTGCCGACAGCGCCCGGTTCGACACCTTCCGCCTGGCCGAACTGGTGATGCTGGGTCAGCCCGGCGCTGCGCTGCGCTGTATCCGGGGCTTGCGCGAGGCTGATTCATCGGAGCCGGGCGCGATGTGGGCGCTGGGCCGCGAACTTGAAATCGCGCTGGATGTGGCGCGTCGGTCACGGCACGAATCCCCGCAGCGCGTATTCGCCGAACATCACGTATGGAAATCGCGACAATCTTCTATCGAGACCTGTATCCGGCGCAACGGACAGCGCAGGCTGGAGGCGGCGATCACCCGCCTGAGCCGGCTGGACCTGCTTTCCAAGGGTCAGATGGAAGGCACATTCTGGCTGGAACTCGAGCGGCTGTGCGCGGCACTGGCCAGCGGGCCACGGGTGCCGAGCCGGGCGGCGTGAGTATGTCCAAGCGCGCCATCGCTATCTTCGGCGGGACCTTCGATCCGGTGCATTACGGCCATCTGCGCGCGGCGGCCGAGGTCTCCGAGCAGCTGGGTGTGGCCGATTTTCGCCTGCTTCCGGCCGGCCGGCCGCCGCACCGGGAAGGCACCTGGGCCGAGGCACGGCATCGCATGGCCATGCTGGAACTGGCGCTGGCGCCGCACGCCGACCTTTCCGTCGACGACCGCGAGGTGCAGCGCGGCGGACCTTCCTATATGGCGGATACGCTGGCCAGCATCCGGGAGGAAGCCGCTGATACGCCGATCATGCTGTGCCTGGGCCAGGACGCGGCCAACCATCTCGATCACTGGCATGAATGGCAGCACCTGCTTGAGCTGGCCCACCTTGTGGTAATGACCCGCCCAGACGCTGAACCCGGTTATTCAGAGGCTCTAACCGAGCACCTGGTGGGCAGGTTCGTCGATTCTCCCGAATTACTGATGAATCGATCCGCCGGTTGTGTCTGCAATGTCAACGTGACCCGATTGGCGATCTCGTCGACCGACATTCGCCAGCAGATCGCCGATGGGCGCAATCCGCGGTTTCTGCTGCCCTCCACCGTATTGGCTTATATCCGGAAGCATGGCCTTTATTGGTCTTGACGACGATTGCCATTTGCGTTGCCAATGCGATCACGCGCCTGACGTCGGCCCCGGCGGCGCCGGCGCAGGACGACGCTGCGTGCGAGAATTCCGAGCACGAGCACCAGCAGCAGCGCGAGCAGCGGTACGAGCACGCGCGGCCGCAGCAGGACCTCTGGACCGCTGACGCGCCCGGCCTCAAACAGCGTTTCGAGCCCGGTCCCCACGCTGACGTATACCAGAACGATAGGAACGAGTCCCAGGGCGGTGGCCAGAAGGAAGCGGCGTGCCGAGATCCGGATCATCGCCCCGGCGGCGTTGATGGCGAAGAATGGCGCGACCGGAACCACCCTGAGCGCGAGCAGATAAAAGAATGCATCGCGCTCGAGCAGGTGCACCAGCCGGCGGGTTCGGCCGCTGAGCAGAAATTTGCGCACGCGTTCGCCGGCGATGAAGCGAATGCCGACAAACGTAATCAGTGCGCCGCCCAGCGCGCCGATCATGGAAACGATACCGCCGATCAACGTGCCGAACAGGTATCCGGCGGCAATGCACAGCAGCGTTGCCGTGGGCAGCGTGAGGCCGGTGGTCAGGGCGAAGATCAGACCGAACACCATCGCAGTGGACAGCGGCCGGAATTCGCTTCGGTACTCCAGTCGCTCGATGATGGCCAGCAATCCGTCGATGTTCTCGCCGGACAGTATCCACGCCCCAAGCGCGCTGGCGCCGACCAATACTGAGGTCAGCGTCCAGGCCAGCAGCGTCGGACGGTCCGGTTTCAACGCAAGGCTTGTTCGAGTATTTCCCCGAACCGGTCAACGTCCCCGACCGAGTTATAAAGCGGATTGGGTGCGACCCGAATGATATCGGGCTCGCGCCAGTCGCCGACCACGCCTGCGGCCTGCAGTCTGTCGAATGCGGTCCGACCCTGGTCGCGGCCTGCGCGCACGCGCAGCGATAACTGGCATCCGCGACGCGCCCGAACCAGCGGCGTCGCGATTTCCAGCGGCCGGCCGGGCAGCGCATCGACGGTGTCGGCGATGCGCGCGGCCAGATCGGTCTCACAGTCTTGAAGGCTGTCGATGTCGGCTTCCCGGTAGATATCCAGTGCCCCGGCCAGCGCCGCCAGGTTCAGCATCGGTGCACCCGAGACCTGCCAGCCTTCGGCGCCGCGAATCGGCTCGAAATCGGGACCCATGAGAAAACGCGTCGATTCGTCGTGTCCCCACCAGCCTGCGAGGCGCGGGCCGGAAAAATCGGCGTACCGTTCATGGACGAAGATGCCGGCAACCGCGCCGGGACCGGCATTCAGATACTTGTAGCTGCACCAGGCGGCGAAATCCGCGCCCCAATCGTGTAGCTCGAGCGGCACGTTGCCCATAGCGTGAGCCAGGTCCAGTCCCACGGGCACGCCGCTGTCGCCGGCGGCCTGGCAGATTTGCGCCATATCGAAGCGTTGGCCGGTGGCGTACTGCACGCCGGGCCACATCACGAGCGCCAGCTCGTCGGCGTGAGTTTTGATGAACTCGGCAACTTCAGCATCGTCTATGAGACCGTCGGGACCGGGTTCGAATTCGATCAGGTCTTCGGCCGGGTTCAGCCCGTGCAGCAGGATCTGGGATTCCACGGCGTAGCGATCGGACGGAAAAGCGCCTTTCTCGATCAGGATCTTGCGCCGGGTGTCTTTTGGCCAATAAAAACTGGTCATCAGCAGGTGCAGATTCATGGTGAGCGCGCCCATGGCCACCACTTCGCCCGCTTTCGCGCCGGCAAGCCGCATCAGCACGTCCTCAAGTTGCCGGTGGTAGCCGAGCCACCCCGGGTCACCCTTGAAGTGCCCGTCGACGGCGAGGTCCGCCCAGCGGTCGAGTTCGTGTTCCACGCGTGTGCGAGCCGTGTCCGGCATCAGGCCCAGCGAATTACCGCAGAAATAGAGTTTCTCGCCGTCCTCACCGTGGCGGGGGAAGGCGAAGCGGTCACGGAACTGTGCCTGTTTCATTTATTCTTTTCCAATGCTGATGCGATGGCAACATGTTGCCAGATTCGAGCGCCCCATTCGGCGCGGTTGATCCACCGGACCGATCCACGGCGCGGAGTCAGCCGGTAATTGCGTAGAATATCGGTCTTGCCGACGGCCGCCCGTGAACCGCGTTGAAAGTCTCCGATTTCACATTCGATCTGCCCGAAGATCTGATTGCCCAGGCGCCCTTGCCAGAGCGTAGCGCCAGTCGCCTGCTGCTCATGGGTCGCGGTGACGGCCACCTCGAGGACCGACGGTTTTCCGCTCTCGATGACTTGCTCGATCCCGGTGACCTTTTGGTGTTCAACAATACCCGCGTTATCCCGGCGCGGCTTTATGCGCAAAAAGAAACAGGGGGCCGAGCCGAACTTCTGATCGAACGGGTGCTCGATTCGCAATCGGCACTGGCGCAGATCGGTATCAACCGCAAGCCGGCGCCCGGATCGGTATTGATAGAGTCCGAAACCGGGGCACGCATTCAGGTCGAGGGTCGGCAGGATGAGTTCTGGCGCCTGCGCCTGGAATCGTGCCTGGCATCGGAAAGAGACGACTGGCTTGCGCTGCTCGAGCGCGCCGGCCACATGCCTTTGCCGCCTTATATTCAGCGCCAGGATCTGCCGGAGGATCGGGATCGCTACCAGACGATTTATGCCGAAGAACCGGGCGCCGTTGCAGCACCCACGGCGGGTCTCCACTTCGACGCGGCCTTGCTCGCGCGACTGGACGAACGCGGCATCCAGCGCGCGTTCTGCACGCTGCATGTCGGTGCCGGCACTTTTCAGCCGGTACGTGTTGAGGAGGTGGAGGAACATCGCATGCATCCGGAATGGATCCGGGTCGACGAATCGCTGGTCAAAAGGATCCGCGCCACCAAGGCGGCCGGCAAGCGGGTCGTCGCCGTGGGCACCACGGCGGTGCGCGCGCTTGAAACGGCCGCAGCCAATTGCGAACTCAAGTCTTTTGCCGGCGACAGTCGAATATTCATTTATCCCGGCTATCGATTTCAGGTGGTCGACGCGCTGATCACCAACTTCCACCTGCCCGGCTCGACCCTGATGATGCTGGTCTCGGCATTTTCGAGCCGTGAAAGGATTCTTGCCGCGTATCGGCATGCGGTGGCGCGGCGGTATCGATTTTTCAGCTACGGGGATGCGATGTTGATCCAGTGAAAGCCTTATTTGAGGCTGCGTGGAGCGTTGCCGCGTGCCGCGTGTGATGCCGATGGAGCAGGCCGTTGGTGATCGGCCCGGGCCGTTCGGCTAAGGGTAGACTGCCGCAGGCGCGGGGCACAGGGGTTCATGGCATATCGGCCGGGGGCACGTCAGGGGCGAAGTCGAACGAGTCGTAGTGCAGGTGCTGCTCGCTGCCGCCGTGGGCGAGAAATTCCTTTCTGCCGGCATGGACCATGGCCGGCGGGCCGGACATGTAGATTTCGAAAGCCGACAGTTCCGGGTAGTCGGCCAGCAGCGCGCGGTGGACGAAGCCGGTGCGGCCGGTCCAGTCCGTGTCGGGTTCCGAGAGCACGGGCACGAAGCGGAAATCGGGGTGCTGGTCGGCGAATTCGTCGATCACACTTTTGGCGTACAGATCTTTTTCCGTTCGGACGCCCCAGTACAGCGTGATCGGCCGGTCGTCGCCGGCGTGCAGCAGGTCCTCGATCATGGCTTTCAGTGGAGCAAGGCCGGTGCCGCCGCCCATCATCAGGATCGGCCGCGGACTATTCAGGCGCACGAAGAACATCCCCAGCGGGCCTTCCAGGCGCAGGATCTCGCCGGGCTGCATGCCGTCGAACACGTGGCCGGTGAAGCCGCCGCCTTCCACGAAACGCACGTGCAGCTCGATGAATTCTTCCTGGCTGGGGCTCGACGCGATTGAAAAGGCGCGTCGCTTGCCGCCGGGCAGCAGGATATCCATGTACTGGCCGGCGAGGAACTGCATGCGCTTGCCTTTGGGCAGCTTCAGCCGCAACCGGCGCACATCGGGCGTGAGTTCATCGATCTGCTCGACCCGCGCCGGCAGCACGCGTAACGGGATTTCGGCGACCTGCTCGATTTCGGTGGCCTCGATTTCCAGATCGCTGGTGGCCACGGCCTGGCAAGCCAGTATCCGGCCTTCGGCCAGATCGGCCTCTTCCAGCGCTGCCGGCGGGTTGAACGGGTATTCGACACTGCCGGACACGAGGCTGCACTTGCAACTGGCGCATGTGCCGTTGCGGCAGCTGTAGGGCAGCATGATGCCTTGTCGCAGCGCAGCGGCAAGCACGGTTTCATCCGTCCTGGCCTTGAAGTTCTTGCCGCTGGTGGCAATGGTGATCGAGCGCGTGTTCTGGTGGTTCGAAGCGGGATTCAAGGGATTGCCTGTTTGCTGGTCCAAGCGCAGCCAAGGATGCGCATGTGTTGAATAAGACCCGTAGTGTAAGGAATTCGCGTGTACACGGCTTGCCCCTTCTCAAAGCCCTCCCTCGCAAGAAGGGGAGGGCTTCAGTCTCGATAGTGCAGCACCACAAGCGACAGAAAAAATTGCTTCGGTAACCCAAACGGTCTTTCTGGTGCTCGAATAGAGCGCAATGGCAAGGTAAACTCGCGTTCCTGAACACTTTGCCCGGACTTCGTCCTCAAGGCTGCTTTTTTCTCCATGAGCACTTCGACATCAGCCGAGCTCGCGTTTTGATGGGTTCGGAAGCCGAGATGACAATGAGCGACGCCGCGCCTGTCGGGCCGTTCCAGCCGTGGCGCTATTGCTACCGGCTGCCCCTGCTGGTGATTCACTGCGTCATTGGTCTTCCGCTGTTGCTGCTGGCGCTGGTGCCGGGCATCCGCGGTATCCCGGTTGCCGGCAAGCCGCTGGGGTGGCGGGTGCAGCGGCGCTATGCGCGGATGCTGGTGGCGGTGCTGGGAATGCAGTTGCGCGTGATCGGCGAACTGCCGGCGCCGCCGTATCTTGTCGTGAGCAATCACATCAGCTGGTTCGACATTCCACTTTTACACGCGCTGACGCCGATGTGGCTGGTGTCCAAGGACAGCATTCGCAGATGGCCGCTGGTCGGCGGCGTGGCCCGCGCGGTGGGCACGATTTTCATCGAGCGCGGGAACGAGGCGTCCAGGCGTCGCGCGGCGCGACGGATGACCGCGCTGCTCAAGCGCGGGCGAGTGGTTGGCATCTTTCCCGAGGGCGGTATCAAACCCGAGCGTGGCGTGGGACGC
>DATGCS010000299.1:0-7172 GCA_035311685.1 Wenzhouxiangellaceae bacterium | reverse complement strand
GATCGGCAACATGGAAACGCTGTTGCCCGACGTGATTGCCGCCGAGCCGATCGAGCGCAAGCTGGTCAAGGCCTTCAAGGCAGGTCGGGTCAAGGGTCTGACGTACAGCGAACAGGTCGAGTCCGGCCGTGAAGCCGGCGTACTCAGCGACAAGGAGGCCGATATGCTGCTCGAAGTTCGCGAGCGCGTGATGGAAATCATCGCGGTCGATGATTTCGAACTCGAAGAATTGCAGGCGGGGATTACGGATAAGGGGGAAGCCGTCCGCGACGCCGCCTGACGGAAATCGCCGCAGGACTACTGCGCGTCAGCGTGCCGGCGTCCGGCGGTGCTCGGATTCCTCATGGACAGGGGAACCACACTTGCTGCGGTCAGTCTGCTGTGAGGCACCCAGGCGGCGCGTCTTTGGCGTTTTCCTCGGTCGCGATTCCTCGACGTGGAATAGCCACGCCTGCGGGCCGCTCGCTTCGCCCTGAAGCGATTTTTCCTTCTATCCGGGTGTGAAGAACCGACCGGCCTGACCCGCGAGCGTTCACATTCTGTATACTTGTTTGCGTCTCGGGGTCAACCCCGGGGCGCTTTTTGTTGCTTGAGGTGTTTCGTTCGCGAGTTTGTCGCGCGCACGGAATGAAACGGGAAGCCGGTGCTGCCCTCCAGGGCAAAGTCCGGCGCTGCCCCCGCAACTGTAACCAGCGATGCATTCGGCCTCCGGGCCGGGCTGCATCAGGTCCGATAGAAGACAGCCACTGTGCATGGACAACTGCACGGGAAGGCGTCGGACCGGGAAGTTCCTTTCCCTGCTGGGAGTCAGGAGACCGGCCTCGAGTGTTGTTTCTGCCGCGGTGGGCGGTACAGGACGATTCGCGTGCCCGGCGCAAGCCCGTTGCACGCCCTCGTCTTTGTCTCTCCCATGCGCGCACGATGGCGCGGGCGTGCGCCGGGAGTCAAGAATGAAAAATACCGCAATTACTCGTCTGGCCGTTGCGGCCGGGCTTTCCCTCGTTTCCGTCTTCCGGCCGGCCTCGGCCGAGACCGCCTGGGAAGACGATCCCATCATTATCACAGCCAACCGCATCGAGCAAAGCGCCATTTCCGTCCCGGCGCGGGTTTCGGTGATCGACAGAGAAGATATCGAGCGCAGCCAGGCGCCGGACCTGCTGGAACTGCTCCGGCTGGAGGCCGGTATCGACATCGCGCGCAACGGCGGCCCGGGCGGCCAGACCAGCGTTTTCATGCGCGGTGCCAATTCCAATCATGTGCTGGTGCTGATCGACGGTGTGCGCGCTGCGGCCAGCGGCACCGGCGCGTTCACCTGGGAGATCCTCGACCCGTCGGTGATCGAGCGCATCGAGATTGTCCGCGGCCCGCGCGCGGCCCGCTGGGGAAGCGATGCCGTCGGCGGCGTCATTCAGATCTTCACCCGCCGGGCCGACGGCGTATCTGCCGGCGTTCGTTACGGCAGCGACGACGACCGCAAAGCCACGTTTTCCGTCGGCCGGCAGCAGGGCGATTTGCCGCTGGACCTGACATTGAGCGCGCGCAAGGTCGATGGGTTCTCGGCCCAGAATCCGCGGGGCTTCGCATTCAATCCGGACAACGACGGTTTCGAGAACCTGTCGGCCGCCACCGGCGGCGCGGCCTCTCTTGCCGGCGGATCGCTTTCCTGGCGCGGTCGGATCGCCAGCGGGCAGACCGAGTTTGACCAGGGCGTGACCGATTACGATAACTGGTCGTGGCGCTTCGACTACGTCGGCGCCTCCAGCGGCCCGTGGGAGTGGCAGTTGGGCGCGGCGACGCTGCGCGATCGGCTGGAGACCGAAACCGACTTCGGCCTGGACGAAGTCGTTACCCGCAGGCTGCAGGGCGATTTTCTGGCCGAGCGCAGTCTTGGAGATGCCGCACAATGGCTGGTCGGCGTGGATGCCTGGCGCGAATCCGGTGCAAGCAAGGGGCAGTGGGATGAATCGCGAAGCAATGTCGGCGTGTTCACCGGCCTGGAAGGCGCGGCCGCCGGAGCGGCTTATGAACTCAGCCTGCGCCTGGACGACGACGAGGAATTCGGCACCGAGCTCACCGGCAGCGCCGGCCTGAACTGGCGAATGGGCGATCGCTGGCGCGCCTTTGCCAACGCCGGCCGGGGGTTCCGGGCGCCGAATTTCAGCCAGCTTTACTCGCCGGGTTTCTTCGGCGGTTTGTTCGCCGGCAACCCGGACCTGGATCCGGAGCGCTCGTGGTCGGCCGAAGCCGGACTGGACTTCAACCCGACCCGCGGCCAGCGCCTGACCGTGAGCGTCTACAGCAACTGGATCGACGATCTGATCGCGTTTTCCGGCACCGACTTCGAGGCGATCAACGTCACTGAGGCGCGCATCCGCGGGCTGGAATTCACTCACAGCTTGATCGCCGGCAGTTGGAGCAGCCGATTCAACCTGACCCTGCAGAACCCGCAGGACCGCGATACGGGCCGCGACCTGCTTCGCCGGGCATCGTTCAAGAGCAACTGGGTACTGGGCTATGCGGTCAACAGCCGCTGGAATGTCGACGGCGAACTGGCTCACGTGGGCGACCGGCTCGACGTGGGCGGCGTCAGGCTCGCTTCGTATACCCTGATCAACCTGCGCGCGGCGTATCGTCTGCGCGACCAGTGGAATCTGGAGGTCAGAGTTGACAACCTTGCAGACCGCGACTACGAACCCCTGGTCGGCTTCAACGCGGCCGACCGGCGCGTATTCGTCCAGCTGGGCTGGCAGGGCTAGCGCTGCAGCGCTGTGCTGCATTCTGCTGCTGGCCGGCTGCGCGCCGGCCAGCCGCGACCATCGCGCGGTGTTCGCGGTATTCGGCACCGAGGTCGAAGTCCAGCTCCGCGACACTGTTCCCGCGCGGGCGCAAGCGGCCTATGCCGACGTGGGCACACTGCTGCAACGTCTGCACCGAGAGCTTCACCCATGGGAAGAGGGTGAACTCACGGCGCTGAACCGCTCGATCGCGGCGGGCGGCACCCACACGACCACGCTGGATCTTGCAGCGCTTATCGAAGCCAGCCAGAGACTGGAGACCGCGACCGAAGGGGCGTTCAATCCGGCGATCGGCGCGCTGGTCGAGCTGTGGGGTTTCCACACCTCCAATTACCCGATCACCGATCCGCCGCCGGCCGCCGACCCAATCGACGCCTTGGTTGCCCACTCGCCGTCGACACGGGATCTGGTACTGGAAGAATTGGAAGTCCGATCTGCCAACTCCGCGGTGCAGCTGGATTTCAGCGGCATCGCAAAGGGCCTGGCCGTTCGGCGCGTCTGCGAAGTCATCGATCGTCACTCCGTCGGTGCCGCCATGGTCAACGCCGGTGGTGACGTGATGGTCTGCTCGGCGGGTAGGCGGCCCTGGAGGGTGGCCGTTCGTGCACCCGGCGGCGGGGTGCTGGAGACGATAGAAGTCGACCGCCCCCTGGCGGTGTTCACCTCCGGCAATTATTACCGCTACGGCGATTTCGACGGCGAGCGTTACGCCCATATCCTCGATCCGTCGACCGGGCGGCCGGTGAGCGAAATCGTGCAGGCCACCGTGATTGATTCGAATCCGATGACAGCCGACGCCGGGGCGACCGCGCTGGTGGTTGCGGGCGCCGATGAATGGGAGCGCGTAGCGGATCTGCTGGATGCCGAGACTGCTATCGTGATCGACGCCGACGGCGCGGTTTCGCGACTTGACAAGAGACGTGCAGGCAGGCGATAAGAACCTCCGGAAGGCGCCGGATCCGCCCGGCGCCGAAGCAGGACCAGGGAACCTGATTCGATGGACATCAACCAGATTCTGAAGATTGGCGCGCAGGCGTTTCAGTCACAGCTCGATGAACAACTTGCAGGCTCGCTTTCGCTGGACAAGATCATGGATGCGCTGGCCGGCCTGATGCCGGGTGAGGGCAAGGACGTCGACCTGGGCGCCCTGGTCGGCAGGATGCAGGGCGGCGGGCTCGCCTCGCTGGCTGAATCGTGGCTGAGCGACGGCGGCAACGCCGGCATCGGCGCCGACCAGCTGATGTCGATGTTCGGTAGCGGCGACATCATGCGCTTCGCCGACAAGCTCGGCCTGGACGAGGATACGGCGCTGGAAGGTCTCAAGGGCGCGGTACCCGAAATGGTCGACAAGGCTTCGACCGGCGGCACGCTGGAATCCCTCGGCGGCATCGGCAGCGTCATGGGCATGGCCGGCAAGCTGTTCGGGCGGTAACGCAACGCGGGCGCTGTTCTTCGCGAACGGCTACTCGAAGCTGCTATCGAAAACCATGTCGCTAGCCGGGCTCAATCTCACCAGCGCCGACTCGCCCGTGTCGGCGTTGAAAGCCGTGGTATGAATCGTGCGGTCGTTCGCGATGAAGCCGAGTGACACCTGCCAGCTCGAGAACTCCGGCTCCAGCAATGCGTCGGGATCGGTGACCAGAACGCCTTCTTGTCGAAACAGAAGGCCGCCGCTCGCCGAAATGTCGCCACCGTTGTTGTTGTCGTAGAAACCGACGAACCGCCTGGGAAGCTGGTCTGGGTTGAGACGCGTATAACCCTGCGCTGAGCTGTAGATGTAAGTCAACCAGTTCTCGGTGGGCACGCTGGCCAGATTGGCTGCGACGATCACTTCATCCGAGTCGTTGATGGCAAACGCGATCGCGTTGGTGAAACCCACCGTACCGATCGGGTCGGGAACCCCGAATTCGGTAATTTCACCGTTATCGAGATCCAGAAGTATCTGCCCGCCTGCGATGACATTATTGTTGTTGATTGCGCGCACCGTGCCGGCGAATCCCATCGCGCTCAGGTTCAGCGGCGGCTCTGTCGCCGAGAAAAGTGTCGTCGGCCCGCCCTGGAAACCCTGCAGACGCGACCAGCCGACCATGAACCCGAGTTCGTTGATTGCCACGATCTGGCCGCCGGTCACGGCCAGTTCCCCGCGCGGACCCGGCAATGCATCGAACTGGGCGGGAATGGCAACGGTCCAGCCGCCGGACCCGTTTGGCGTCCAGAAGGCCGGCTGGCCTCTGTCGAAAGCGAATCCGGCATCGGACACCGTCCCAACGATGACGCCGTTGCTGTTGACGTCGAGCGCAGCGCCGGAATCGAAGCCAATCGGTAACGGCAGAAATCGCAAGCCGTCTTCGATGCTTGCGACGAACGGCTGGCTCTGGCCGGCGACCACCTGGTCACCGACAACCCATCCGTTCTCGCTGTAGCCGCGCAGGTTAGTGGTTGTCGAGAAACCGGCAACGACTTCGAACTCGTAATCCGGCACGTCGGCAGCCGCCTGAGTGCCGACAATAACCAGCAGCAGGGCGTAAATCAGGACCCCGTAAATGCCGGCGCTGCTGCGTCTCAACCCGGTTCGCGAGTTTCGGGATTGATCGTTTAAATATGCGTCTGGGCGGTAAGAATTCATGTCATTGCTCCAGCGGTTCTCGTCAATTGAGGTCGGATTGTATCGCAGTTCTCATAATTTGTAAACTAATTTACATATATTGACGCTAAAAAACCCGACTGGAACGCAGTCCGCGCCGTGGATGCCACCCCGGCCTACGCACCATGCAACGACGATCCAAAGCCTGAATTCAAAGCGCCGATCGCGCATGGTCCGGGATTCACCGCAGGTCGGCGTCGCATCGCCGATGCGAAATCCGGTTGCCTCAATCCGGCCTTGACGGCGGACCCAGATAGCCGGGTGCAACAGTCTTCAGCCGGTCGCGCTGATTGTCGTCCAGCGCCGACGTCATCAACTCGCGAAACCATCTTTCAGCGTTTTCCCGCTGCGCTGAAGCGTCGGCGACGAGCGCTTCGCATCCGAGTAGGCGAACTTCGTTGCACTGAGCCGAGTTCGGAAAACGCTTCAGGTAATTGCCGCAGAGCTTTCCGGCCAGGCGGCCAGCGTCCTGATCCCGCGCCGCGCGGATCAGCGCGCGCATGAACTGCGGCCGCTCCAGGCAGAAGTCTGCGTCGACGGCCAGCATTCTCTCGGCGCGATCGAGCGCCTCGTCCGGCAACTCGAACGAAAGCAGAAGCACCTCCAGGTGCATACGCCCGTGTTCCAGTCGCCATTCACGTTCGCCCGCGCGCTCGAGCTGGCGGGCGAGTTCTGCGTGCATTTCACGGGTGCCGCCGCGTTCGCGAATCTGGCGCCAGAGGGTTTCGGCGTCGCGGGTGAAGCGCTCCGGCTTTTTCTCGGGCTCGGTGTCAGGTTCGACCAGGTTAAGCTCGACCCGGTGCACAAACACCGCGCGCCCGGCCAGGTGAAACCAGCCGAACACCGCGAACGTCCAGTAGCCCAGCTGCACCACGTTGCGCAATCCGTCGCCGGCGCCCAGCCACCCCAGCAGACCCGCGACTGCAAGGTAGACCAGGGCTGCGCCCAGCAGCGCCGTATAAAGCCGCAGGTAATCGCCGCGGCCGACGCGGGCGGCCAGGCGCAGCCACTGCGTCGGGACCAGCGCTCCCAAGAGACTCTTGCTCAGCGTGAGAATGATGGTCGCCGCCGGCAGCACCGCGGCAATTGCGAAACTTCCGACCACGACACCCGCGGCGCCGAGGTAAATGGAGAGTACGACAAGCAAGAAAGTCGCGACCAGCCACAACCCGATATGGCGAATGGCGAGCCCGTCGGCCGATTCCACGGTGCGAAAACTGGGCGCCCCGGTATCGCCCTCGGCGCTGGCCAGCAGGATCTCGCTGGCCACGCGGTAGACGGTGATCCAGACCACGATCCGAACTATCAGCGTGAGAATTCCGATCAACGGAATCGGCAGGGCGCCCACCAGTTCGATCAAAACGCCGACGCCGGCCGCGGCCAGCACCCACGGGCGTACGTCATGCCGAAGCGGAAAGCGAACCGCGTCGCGAATGTCGAGGCTGAAATCTTCGAGTTCGGAATCGACGGCCGTGGAGGTCATGCGGTCAGCCCGGACGCTTCATGACCCGACCGTCACGAGACGTTTCCAGGTCGTGCAGCCGCGTCGCTTTTGCGAGCGAGCGACCCGCAGGCGTACTTGCCAGTACGTTGAGGATGCGCGACCAAGTAAAACGTCGCAGATGCGGGGCCTGGGAACGTCGCAGCAGGTTGGGTCATGGATCGTCCGAGCCCTAAAACATCCCGGTGTCGAGCCGGGCCGATTCGCTCATCATCTCCTGGTTCCACGGTGG
>DATGCS010000298.1:0-9940 GCA_035311685.1 Wenzhouxiangellaceae bacterium | reverse complement strand
TCCCTTGACGACATAGCCCGCGATTTCATAGGGTCGGGTTCGCTCGGCCTTGGTTTCGGTCACGTAGTCCTTCCAGATCCGGAGCCCGACGCGATCGCCCTGGGCCAATTCCAGATCACCCAGCGGGCCGGTTTCGATATTTTCGCCCTTGAGCACCGTGTTGGACATAAATGCCTCCTAAGCTCATTAGTTGATTCTTACCGTAACAGAGACGCCGCCGGCATTTCAGGCCGAGCCTGCCCGGGCCGTCCATCATCCGAACAGTCGCCGCGCCGTCTCGAGACTGACCGATGTCCCCGGGTACGCGAGATATTGCTATTCTGTGCCTGCCATGGTCAAACAACTGCTAATCACCCTCGCGGTTGCGGCAATCGTCATCGTGCTCGCACGCATGAAGCGCGCCCGCACGGACGCGCGCGCAGCGCGGCAAGAAATCATTACGTCGAGCCAGCCGTCTAGCCGAACGACGTCCATGGTCGTCGGATACTCGCTTGCCGCAATCATGATTCTGGCCACCGCCGGCATTTCATGGATGCGCTACCAGGAAGCAAACGCTATCGTCCAGGTGGAAGTGGTCGACGCCCGTTCCGGCGAGCGCACCATTTACCAGGTACGGCGCAAGAACCTGGGCGAACGTGAATTCAGGACGGTAGACGGGCGTGTGGTCTCTTTGGGCGCATCCGATCGAATGGAGCGCATCGAATGAGCCGGTGTCTCCGTCCTGACCTGGCGCGCTCTGCATCATGGGACGTTGGGGATGCCCGGGAACCAGACGACCGATCCTTGTGCAGCTCCATCCGGCGTGGTCCAGAGAACCTCTGATCAAAATGGCGCCAGGCGCATTTCATTCGGCGCCTTCCGCAAACGCAGCGTCGCGCCCAGGCAGTCGTGTTCAGATATGCCCTAATCGCGGTCGATCGTATTGAGCGGAACCGTGATGACGGGCAGTCCCAGCGCATCGCTGCGGGTGCGGGCCTGCATTACGCGGCCGCGCTTCTCGGTGCCGGTTTCTCCAACAAAATAATACAGCTCGGCCACGCCCTGGAATTGCTCAAGCGTCAGGAGATTGATGCGCGTGTCGGCATCCATGCCGGGCACGTAACCCAGTGGCAGGAAAAACCCCCTCGTGTCGCGATCGGTGCCCAAAGAGGTATAAAAAAGATTCAGGACTGCATCTGCCGACTCGGCGTCGGCAACGACGTCGATATCGAAACGCCTGCTCAGTTCCAGTTTCAGCCGACTGTCGGCGTAGGCGCGCACATCGCTGTCGGCCAGAAAATTGCTTTCGAGAAACATTTTTCTTCCCGACCAGGCGCCGAAATGCTCTTTCGGCAGCGCCGCGACGAGATCATCGATGCTGTAGGTAACGAGCTTCTGCGCAGTAGAGCCCGCCAAAGAGTCCTGCACCTGGCGCGCCGCGCAGCCGGCGAGCAGAAAAAGTACCAGCGCCAGAGCGACGCGCATAAAGATTGTGTTGTAAAGGTAATATATCATTGCCTAAGCCTAACAAACCGTTGTCATCGTGCTGCATCCGACGGCACGGCCCCGATGCAGATCGGCTCGCTGACGCTGAAGGGAGATGCAGCCTCGGACGCCATTCAGGTACGAGCCGAGATCTATCAGGTTTCCGCCAACGATAACTACACGCTGACGCTGACGCTGCAGGACGACAACCGGGCGCGGCTCGTCGCCGATGCCGGCTCCTCGCTTGGCGGAGGCAGCGACCGAATCGATCTCTCAATCACCGTGCCCGAAACGCTGGAAGTCACCATTACCGACGGTTCCGGCAGTCTGCGCGTCGATACGCTGGCCGGCGATCTCAAGATCGAGGATGGTTCGGGGAGCATTCGCATATCCGGCATCCAGGGCAGCGTCGTAGTCGAGGATGGCTCGGGCAGCATTACCGTCTCCGAGGTTTCCCGCAATGTCTCGATCGAGGATGGATCGGGCAGCATCTCGGTCATGAACACCGGCGGCAAAGTAACCGTCAGCGACGGCAGTGGCAGCATCAACGTCGATGGCGCCGATGCTTTCGAACTGGTCGACGACGGTAGCGGCAGCGTGAGCACGCGCAATGTCCGAAGCCGGGGCGGCGGTGGCACAGACTAATCAATTACTGCCTGATTATCGATCGAACGCGGCCGTCCGTAGCGCAATCTCAGATTGCGCAGAACGCATCGATTGATTGCATGGATTCGCTCCCCGGGCGATGCGCGACCGGCTACGCATCGCCTGTCCGCGCCCGGTATCAGGGTTTGCGGAACTTCAGCGTCATGCGGTGTGATTCGCCGATGGCCTGGTACTCGGTGCGCAACACATCCGGATTCTCCGCATCTTCCGGAATCCGCAGCGAAGGCGGCAGTCGCCAGACTTCTTCTTCGGCACTCGGCTGGTCGTCGGGGTTGGTATTGACGTCGCTTTCGGCCACGAATTCGAATCCGGCGGCTTCGGCCCGGCCGATGACGAACGCTTTTTTCAGGTAGCCGTTGCTGCCGTCGGCCCATGCATCAGGCATGTCATCGCGCGCCCAGTGCTGGACCACGCCGAAGGCACCGCCGGACTTGAGCACCTTGAAGGCATCGGCCAGGGCGGCGTCCAGGTAACCGTGCTCTTCGTTGAACCGCGCCAGGTTGTGCAGCGCGCGAATGAAGGTCACCACGTCGGCCGTGCCGGCCATTTCGTCAGGCAGCGAGCCGAGCCAGAACGAGTCGATGGAGGCACAATCACCGGCGCACCACTGCTGCGTCTGCGCCGCGAACTGTTCGGGCCATCTGCGCATCTCGAGCATGAACGCATCGGTACCGAACGGAAACAGCGGCCACATTTCCAGCGCATAGTTCGCACCGATCAGGCGACCCTCGGAACCCAGGTACGGCAGCAGAATGCGGGTATACCAGCCGCCGCCCGGCAAGGCCTCGACAACCGTCATGCCAGGCTCGATGTCGAAGAATTCCAGCGTCTCCTGCGGATGCCTCTGGTCGTAGCGCGCTTTGACCGGATCGGGCTGTGCTTCGAGAATCCGGCTCAACCGCTCGGCATCGGTCTCGTTCGGATCGACCCGCGGCTCCGATTGCGCCTCTTCGACTGCCTGCGGCGTAGGCGCGACGGGTTCGGGAACGCCGGCTTCCTGACAGGCGGCAAGAAACAGCGCGGTGACAATCGTCAGAATCTTTTGCATTGGGGATCTCCGGAAGAACTAACGTCGATTATCGAACGGCGCGGCGAGATATTCAATCCAGGTGCTTCTGGGCAACTCGGCGCAGACACGACCGTCCCCATCTTACTACCCGCCCGGTCGCCGCGAGATGTTGTGAACGGGTTTACCCACCAGTTGCATAAATTTACGAGCGCGAGAGCCCGGAGAATAGTGTTTCCGGGGCGTGTGCAGAGATTTATGCAACAGATGGGTTTACCCCGGGTTATTCGTCACCCTTCCCGCGCGAGGGGCTGTCAGGTCCTGTGGCTGGGGCGTTTTGCGACCGAGCACGCCGCAGGCGTAGCCATCGCTCCGGTGAGGAAGTGCGACCAAGCGAAACGGCGCGGACGCGGGGCCTGACGGCTCCGCAGCAGGCAGGGTGACGAATGGGCCGGGTCTCTCCTCGAAGCCGTCGCGGAACACCCTGTCGAGGAACACTGCGAGCACCGACGGCGAAAACTCGGAGGTGTTCCCGTCGGCATCGGTAGCCGTAGCCAGGATCCGGTCGCCGATATCGACCGAATCGGCCGAAACAACGGCCACAGCAGTGCCCGCGGCAGTGAATTCATGCGTACCGATGAAGCGCGCACCCTCGGTGCCGTCATCGTCGGCAATGAAGAATTCCACCTGGATCGGCAGCGTTGCGGAATCCACTGCGTAGGTGATCGAAAGCTGCTCCCCGGTCTCCTCGGCGCCAAGGATCTCCGGCCAGTTCTGGAGCTGGTTGGCACCGGTATCGGCGTCGCCGGGATCGTTCGGATTCGCCCCGAGATCACCGGTAGCATCGATCAGCTCGATGCCAATGTTGTCGTAGATCCGGTTCTGCTGGATCCGGTTGCCGGTTCCCGCATCCTGTTCCAGGTAGACGCCTTCGCTATTGAAAGCAATCACATTGGCCATGCCGGGAGTGCCGCCACCGACCTGGTTGTCGTCGCCGATCAGGATGTCGATGCCGCCGAAAAAGTTGCCGATATCGACTGTGCCGCTTCGGTCGGTACCCAGGTAGTTACCCATGATGACCGTGCCGTCGGTACCGTCCGCGCCTCCGGGATCACCGTCGACGAGGATGCCCGAGGTACCGTTTGCGCCAATCACGTTTCCCCGGACCGTCGTGCCGTTGGGCAGCACGCCGACGAAATTGTCGTCGGCGCCCGGCTCGCCGAAGAACGACACGCCGGCAAAGCCATTACCCAGCAGCGAAACACCATCACGAGCGGTGCCGATGAAGTTGCCCAGCACGCTGTTGCCGGAGGACATGTTGCCTGCCGTCGGACCGCAGTCGGCGGCGCCGAAAAACTGTACGCTGTCTGATGCGTGACCGGAAATCAGATTGCCGTCGCCGTCGCCGGTTCCGCCTATGATGTTGCCGGTGCCCTCGCACTGGAAGAACACGCCGTTGTCGGCATTATCTTAGTTTAGCCCGGCTCAAAGCGTTGCCGTCTCGCTTTGACACTGAAACTCGCCGTTGACACGTTTTTCCACCGGCATGATCGGGATCTCCCCCACCAGAGTGCCTCCGTCGACTTCATAGCGCAGCGTTGCGAGATCGCAGGCAGAGAATTCGATCGTCATCGTACCGACCTCTACCGCACCCTGCCCCGGCTGGGGCGGCGAGTCGAAGCGTCCACCCGCGGTTGCGAAGATCGGGCCCGTGGCTACGTTGCCCTCGATGGCCAACTGCGCGGTAAGCCATCGATTTTCCATTGCTCCGATCCGGTCCAGGCCCTCGGCAGGATCCGACGCCGCCGGATCGACGTAAGTAAACCAGGCGACGAAAAGCAGATCGGCAAACGCCATGTAATCAAGCGAAATACCCTGGCCATTTCCAGCGAATGCCGGCTCGTTGGTCACCCATTGTCCATCGGAATCCTGCGCGTAGTCGAACTGGAAAGCGCCGAAGGTGGTCTCGTCGCAGGTTGTCGAATCGCTGTCGTCCGATTGCTGGCAGTGCGCGACATAGTCGACTTCCAGGATCGCTTCGTTCAACGCCGGATCGATCGCGCCGCCCAGGTTGCCGCCCATGGCGACGTTCAGCAGAACGAACATCGGTTCTTCATAAACCGCGCAAGACTGCAGGTTGTAGCTGGCGACCAGGTCGTTGTCCATGAAGAAATCAATACCGTCCGCCGTCCACTCCATGGCGTATGTGTGCCACTCCAGTACGTCCGGCGCGCCGCCGGCATACGGATGCGTCTGCTTGAATCCACAGCCGAAACCGCCAGTGTTGAAGAAATTGATGATGTACGACTCGGGTTCGTTGGCGAACCATTCCCAGACGTCGATTTCAGACGCGCCCGGGTTGGGCCAGCCGACGTTGTCGTCGTCGCCGGCGATCGGCTGTTCATCGATGCGGTTTTCCAGCATCCAGAACGCCGGCCAGGTGCCGCCCTCGAGGTTATGGAACCGGATGCGCGCCTCGATACGACCGTACAGGAATTCGCGCTTGTCCTTGCTGTTGAGGCGGCCCGAAGTCCAGCTCTTGAACTGCCCGCCCAGGCCCGGGCAATCGATGCCGCCGCGGCGGGCGATGATCTTCAGCGTACCGTCGGAGACCTCGTAGTTCCGCTGCTCGGAAGAATCGTCGTCGGTATAGCACTGAACCTCGTTGTTGAAGTTGGCCGCCGTCTGCGCCGTCCAGTTGTCCCAGTTCACGCCGTCACCATCGAAGCGCTCGATCCACTGAACCTCCCAACCGGCATTAGCCGCGAAAGGAAAAAGAAGTAAAACAACGAGCGGTACTCTTCGGCACATGAGGGATTCTCCATATAGACAGCGCTGTCAATTCTGACACAAAACCCCTGCCCGTGCACATTCACACTGCCGGCGCGATGGTCAGGCGGGAGCGTCCATCCCGATTCCGATGGCCAGCAGCAGCGCATGCAGCGCCGCCAGCCGCGAGGTGCGCGGCGTATACGGGAACAATCGCTCGGTCGTATCGTAGCGAAGCACCGCGCGCACTACGGCAACCGCTTCGGGCAAGGTCAGCCAGGCCAGCAGCACCCAGGGGCTGAAGCCGAAACCCGCCCACAGCGCCAGCGGCCAGAGGTTGGCGAAGACGGCCAGCGCGACGAACTCGGCGCGACTGAATTCCGGCCCGAATCGCACCGCCGGCGTGCGCCAGCCCTTGCGCGCGTCGAATCCGCGGTCGCGGATATCATCGATGACCAGCACGCAGACTACCCACGCGCCCACCGACAGCCCGGCCAGCCAGACGATCGGCGGCACGGACACCGGAAGGTCCAGCCAGGTGTCCGGCGGCGCGGCGTGCCAGGCGGCCTGGATGTAATACGTACCCAGCGGCGCGACTATCGCGAACATCACGAAGAACACCATGTCGGCCAGCCCGCGTGCGGCATACGCCAGCGGTGGTCCGGCATAGCCCCAAGCCGAGATCAGCCCGACGATACCCAGCGCCAGTACCGGCCAGCCGCCCTTGAACAGCAGCGGCAGGCCGCAGAGCACACCGGTGGCGAACATCGCGATCGTGGCCAATCGCAATATCGGCAAGCGGAGACGCCCGTCCTGGACCGCGTCAAGCAGATCGGGATGTTCGGAGATATCCGGGTGACGGCTGAGCAGGTTGAAGTTGTCGGTGAACACGCCGGCGGTATGAATCAGCCAGCTGCCGACGAATGCCAGAACCAGCGGCAGCGGTGCGAACACGTCGAAATGAAACGCGAGCCCGGCGCCGATAAGCACCGGCGCGACAGCGGTAGGCAGCGTGTGCCCGGGATACAGCAGCAGCCGGACCCACAGCGGCGCGGCGGACGAATCGTCTGCCTTTTCGGCGCCGGTGTTACGGGATCGATCCTGATTCATGAAACGGCGCCGCTCCAACTTAAGTGTCGGATCCTCAAGCTTGATTCATGGTACCGATAAACGACGGCGCCCGGGCAAGGCCCGGCTAAAACCTGGTGTGGATCCCTGCAGCGCCGAAGATGCCGCCGACCAGGATCGCGAAAAACACCCCGAGCATCCAGAGAATGGTCATTGTCGGAAGTGGTCAGCCGCGCATCCAATGCTCACGCTTCGAAGAACCCTGCAGGCGCGGCGCAACCAGGGTAGAAACGGTGGAATAAAGTCAATAGTTTTCCAACTCGTCTGACGCCTCTTCCCGGATTCGCGCCAGCCGCTCCGCTTCTTCTTCCCGGGCCGCGTCGATGATGGCCATCAGCTCGCCGAGGTTCACGTCGTCGCCCGAGGGCTGGTAGGTGCCGGTCAGCGTACTGTCGGCATCGAGATTGCCGCCGGCGAAGCGCGACCACATTTCCTTGCCGTATTCGGTCGCCAGCAGTTCCGGTGCGAACTTCCCAAAGAAACGCTTCATCCGGTCGACGTCGCGCACCAGCATCATCGCCGCGCTGTTGTTGGCCGCCGCGTTGACCGCCTGCGGCAGATCGATGATGACCGGGCCGGCGTCGTCGACGAGCACATTGAATTCCGAAAGGTCGCCGTGAATCAGCCCGGCGGCCAGCATACGGACGATTTCAACAATGAGCCGATCGTGGTAGTCGCGCGCCTGGTCTGCGCTGAACGTCATGCCGTCGAGCCGCGGCGCCACGTTGCCCTCGCGATCAACAATCAGTTCCATCAGCAGCACGCCGTCGACGAACCCGTGCGGGTGCGGCACGCGTACGCCGGCAGCCGACAGCCGGTACAGCGCATCGACCTCGGCATTCAACCAGGCCTTTTCCTGCTCCTTCTGGCCGTAGCGCGTGCGCTTGCTCATTGCCCGGGCGCGCCGGGAATTGCGAACAGTCCGGCCTTCCTGGTACTGCGCGGCCTGCTTGAAGCCGCGCACATTGGCTTCCTTGAACACCTTGGCGCAGCGTTTCTCGGCGCCGCAGCGCACGACGAAAACGTCGGCTTCCTTGCCGCTCTTCAGCGGGCGCAGCACTTCGTCGATCAGGCCGTCCTCGGCCAGGGGTTTCAATCGGGCGGGAATTTTCATCGCTGGCGATTATGACACCCATCGCTGAATGCCACCGAGCCCTGCCGGGACGCAAGGCCAACCCGGCAGGGGCGCACGAAGCGAAATTTACCCGGGGAACCTCTGAAAAACTCTGCACGGGGGCGACGGCGCCGTTGCGGGAGGCTCCGGCTTGGCTTGAGCGAGCGTGGTTTTGTTGTTCCAAATGAGTTCAAACAAAACGAAGACCCCGCAAAGGGCCGGTCGATTCTTGACCTGTTTTTTTAGGACACCTGTTTCCATTCATTCCCGCCGTCGGGATCGACGCACCGTCTCCGACTCGGCGTGGCATGCGTACATATCCATCAGCACTCGCCGAAGCTGCCCGCTAAAACCCGCCGCAATACCCAGCACCAGCGTCGTCACGACAGCCCTGTCAGGATTTTTCCGGACCCAGTCGCCCACCACCGGGTCGGCATGCTCACGCAGGAAGTTCTCCAGATCCTCGCCTAGTTCAACATCATTGTCGCCCCGCCCCCCTCGACGGGACGACGACCCGCTGCCGGCACCGCCGATGCGGGCGATAAGGGAAATGAGAGCGATCAGCACGATCCCGCATGCCGCAGTCACCATCGCGGCCAGATCAGGCGGCAGGTGTTCCCGGAATGCGAATTACCCGGCAAGGCCGAGAAACGCAAAGACGCACAGGCCCAATGGCACAACCAGCGCCGTAACCGGCACACCGGTTTCGAGTTATTGGTAATCTGCGAGAATCGGTGCAGCGTGCAGTTTCATCCCTGGCCGTCCGTTTCACACCTGAGGTAAAAAAACAGAAGGAGAGGGCCTATGAACGTTTTATTCGTGTGCAGCGAGAACCGGCTGCGAAGCCCGACCGCCGAGGCGATCTTCTCCGAACATCCGGGCGTGAGGGCAAGGAGCGCAGGGCTGGGTCCGCTGGCCGGCACCCCGGTATCGCGGGAACTGATCGAATGGGCGCACGTCGTGCTGGTCATGGAGTCGAGGCACAGACACGAGATCGAAAACGATTACGCCGACGTGCTCGACGATACGCCCGTCGTCAATCTCGACATCCCCGATCGCTTCCCCTACATGGACCCGGAACTGCTGGATTTATTGAAACGCAAGGTCCCCGAACATGTCTCGCTGCCGAAGGACTGACATCGAATCAGTCGGTTCTCCGGCTGCCCGCGTCGGCCGTCGGGACCGTCAGCATCAGCAAGAATCCCACCGCGAAGAACACGACAATAGTGCTCATGCCCCAGCGCTGGCTGGCCGTGGCCGCGGTCACGGCGCCGACCAGCAACGGACCCGCAAACGCGGTCGCCTTGCCGGAGAACGTGAACAGGCCGAACATCTGGCTTCTGAGCTCCTCCGGCGCCACCCTCGCCAGGTGCGAGCGGCTGGCCGCCTGCAACGGCCCGACGAAGATGCCCAGCACCATCGCGAACACCCAGAACCAGAAGACGTCGTCGACCACCAGGATCGCGGTGGCGCTGGCGATCAGCGCGACCAGCGAAAGCAGGATCGTGTTGCGCCCGCCGATCCAGTCGTCCACCCACGACAGTCCCAGCGCACCGAGGCCCGCGGTGACGTTGATCGCGATGCCGAACTGCAGCACCTCGGTCTGGCTCATGTCGAAGGTGCCGGCGGCATAGACCCCGCCGAAGGCGAAAACGGTCGCCAGCCCGTCGGTATAGATCATCCGCGCGACCAGGAAACGCAGGATTTCGGCGTATTTCCTCAGATGCTTGACCGATTCCCCGAGCTGGCGCAGACCCGAGCGCAATGCCTCGCCGACGGCCAGGCCCTTCGAT
>DATGCS010000297.1:0-3372 GCA_035311685.1 Wenzhouxiangellaceae bacterium | reverse complement strand
AGAACACCGCGATGAACTCGCGGCATTGATGATCACCTACCCCTCGACTCACGGCGTGTTCGAGCAGGACGTCGTCGAGATCTGCGACGAGGTTCGCGACGCCGGTGGCCAGGTCTATCTCGACGGTGCGAACATGAATGCACTTGTGGGGATCTCGCGGGTTGCCGAGTACGCCGACGTGTGCCACCTCAATTTGCACAAGACCTTCTGCATTCCACACGGCGGCGGCGGTCCGGGCGTCGGCCCCATCGGCGTTCGCGAGCACCTGGCACCGCACCTGCCGGGCCACGTCAGCGGTATCCTGGGCGCGGGCCAGGGCACGAATCCGGCCGTGGCAGGCGCCCCCTGGGGCTCGGCCGCCATCCTGCCGATCTCGTGGGCGTATATCGCGCTGATGGGCCGCGATGGCCTGCGCAAGGCCACCGACGTCGCGATCCTCAACGCCAACTATGTGGCCAAGGGCCTCGAAGGTCACTACGATATTCTCTACACCGGCAAAAACGGCCGTATCGCCCACGAATGCATCGTCGACCTGCGTCCATTCAAGGAATCAGCGGGCATCAGCGAAGAAGACGTGGCCAAGCGACTGATCGATTTCGGCTTTCACGCCCCGACCATGTCGTGGCCGGTACCCGGAACGCTGATGATCGAGCCGACCGAAAGCGAGTCCAGGCAGGAACTCGACCGGTTTGTCGAGGCCATGGTCGAAATCCGGCGCGAGATCGACAAGGTCGCCGCCGGCGAATTCGACGCCCAGGACAACCCGTTGAAAATGGCGCCGCACACCATCGCCGAGCTGACCGGCGACGAATGGGACCACGGCTACACCCGCCAGCAGGCCGGCTGGCCGGTGGCGTCGTTGAAGCTGGGCAAGTTCTTCGCCTCGGTCGCGCGGGTCGACAACGTCTACGGCGACCGCAATCTGGTCTGCTCCTGCCCGCCGATGGAGGATTGGCTGGAAGCGGGCTGAGACGGAGGAAAGGCAAAAAAAACGGCCGACCCGGCGTTGGCGCCGGGCCGGCCGCTCGCGGCCCTGCGATTTCAGTCGTCGCTTGAGTGGCTCAGTTCCGAGTCGCGGCGCAGCATGACGTGGAAGTATTCCCAATCGTCCTTCAGCGAATCGCCGAACTGTTCCCACAGCTCGTCGGCACGCGCTTCACCGGCGTGCTCGCTCACGACATCATAGGCGCCGGCGCGGTCCTCATCCATGGCGGCGAAGTCGTCAAAGTGCGTAACCACGAAATAATCCGGCTCGTTGCTGCTGTTTCCGATCATGTCGTACCAGGAGCCCATGTGCTCATAGTCGGCTTCCTTCATGATCGAAGTTATCGCGCCCGCGGCCTCGCGGAACGCGGCGCCATCTTCCACCCGCCACTGGTGCAGCCGAACCACCGAATAGTCTTCGGCATCGCCGCTCCAATCTGGCATCGGACGGGCGAAGCTGGTCGAAATCAATTCGACGTGCGGGATGATGTTTTCCATATGCTCGGGCCAACAGGTCTCACCCGCTTCGTCAGGGGTATCCATTTCGGCCCAGTTGGCCATCGTGGAAACGAACCAATAGGTGGTGCCGTCACCGCCCACATTACGCCAGGCACTCCAGTCAGCGTCGTCGTCGTTTTCCCGCAAGCATGCATGATACGGTTTCAGCGCGTCGCGAAACTGCGAAACGTGGCCGAGCTTGATGCCGACTTCCGTCATGGACAGAATATGGCTTTCCTCTTCCTCCTGGGCGATAACGGTCATGCTTGCGGCCAGCGCTGCTGTGGCGCCAAGCGCCAGAATTGTCCCGGTAATTTTCACGAGTTGACTCCCTGTCAAATTGGATGATAAATGGCTAGGGTTTTCTGCCATATAATGTGATGTATATCACAATTATTTGCAGGTATCAAATCGGGAGCCAAAACACACCCGGTTTATCGAGGATCAGGCCTCGGAAGGTTCGGGCAACTCGGCGGGTCCGACGCGCATCGCGTGAAGGCGCCGGTCGTCGGCCGCCGTGACCTCGAATCGCCAGCCGCCCAGGTCGACGACCTCGTCCACCTCGGGCACATAGCCGAATTCGGACACAACCAGCCCGCCGATGGTATCGAATTCCTCGTCGCTGAATTCCGAGCCGAATGCTTCGTTGAAGTCGTCGATGGTAGTCAACGCCTGAACCAGGTAGCGTCCCTCGCCCAGCGCCTGGATGTCTTCGACGGTCTCGGCGTCGTGCTCGTCGTCGATGTCCCCTACGATTTCCTCCAGCACATCTTCGATCGTGATCAAGCCGGCGACCCCGCCGTACTCGTCCACGACAATCGCCATGTGGTTCTTGTTGACGCGGAATTCGTTGAGCAGCACGTTCAGGCGCTTGGATTCGGGAATGATGACGGGCTCGCGGATCAGGTCGGCCAGTTTCAGGTCGGTGTTTTCGCGCACCACCAGCTGCAACAGGTCCTTGGCCAGCAGAATGCCCTGAATCTCGTCCTTGTCCTCGCCGACCACCGGGAAGCGGGAATGTCCCGATTCGATGATCATTGCCAGGATTTCGGTGAGCGTGTCGCCCTTGTGGATCACCACCATCTGCGAACGCGGGATCATCGCATCGCGCACCTGGAGTTCGTCGACCTCCAGCGCACCTTCGATCATCTTCAGCGTCTCGGCTTCGATCAGCCCGCGTTCGGAGGCTTCGCGCAACAGGTCCAGCAAATCTTCACGGCTCCGGGGGTCAGCCCCGAAAATGCGTCCAAGCCTTTCCAGCCAGGTCTTGCCGCCGGAGCCGTTGGTACTGCCGTTCGTACTATTGGGAGGTTCGTCGTTCATCAATGTTCATGGTTGCGGAAAAATCAGGCAGCACTGTGGTCATCGTCTCGGTAGGGATCCGGAATATCCAGACCGGCCAGGATTTCGCGCTCGCGCTGCTCCATCAGCGTCGCCGATGGTTGTTCAATGTGGTCGAACCCCCGCAAGTGCAAGACCCCGTGCGCGATCAAATGCGCCCAATGATGCGCCAGGGTTTTGTTCTGGGCCTGTGCTTCGCGCGCCACGACAGGCGCACAGAGCACAATGTCACCCATCAGTTCGGGGACTTCTCCGGCCGGCATGCCGGGTGGAAAGCTGCCCGGAAAGCTCAGCACGTTGGTCGCGTAGTCCTTGCCGCGCCACTGCAGGTTCATCGCCCTGCCCTCGGCCTCGTCGACGATGCGGATGCAAACCTCCGAACGTTCCGGATTTTCCATAGCGGCTTGTGCGTAACTGAGGAGACTTGAGTCTTCGGGAATGCCGGCCAGCTCGAGCTGGCGCTGAATTTCAACGGGCATGGTGATCCGGTGATTCGTTTTCGGAAGCCCGATCATACGCCTCGACGATGCGCCGGACAATCGGATGGCG
>DATGCS010000296.1:0-18623 GCA_035311685.1 Wenzhouxiangellaceae bacterium | reverse complement strand
GAGCGTGAGCAGTTCGGGATCGCCGGGCCCGGCCCCGACCAGGGCCACGCTGCCGGTCGTGTCGAAGGCAGAATCTTCCAGTGCCTGAGCCGCCAGTTCGCGCGCCCGGGCCGGCGAACCGCACTGCATCGCTTCGGCCGGTGCATCGCGGAACAGCCAGCCGAGAAACCGGCGTCGGTGGGGCAACTGAGGGAAGCGGCTGCGAATCGAGTCCTTGAGTTCGGAGGCCAATTGCGCAAGCGGTCCCAATGACAGCGGCAGCATGGCCTCGATCCGGCTCCGGATCATGCGTGCCAATTCCGGGGCCGTGCCGCCGGAGCCGATGGCGATCGTGATCGGCGCGCGATCCACGATGGCCGGCAGGATGGCGGTGCAGTTTTCAGGATCGTCGACCGCGTTGACCGGTATGGCATGTGCGGAGGCAAAAGCAAGCGCGCTCAGACGCAAACTTTCCTGCCCGGTTGCCACGATGACCAGCCGGTAGCCCGAGCTGTCGGACGGTAGCGCATCGATGAGGTGAATGCGCGAGCGCTGGTGGTAATCGTCCAGCGGCGCCTCTGGAGAATCCGCCAGAACGTCCACCCGCGCGCCGTGTTTGAGCAGTCGATCGATCTTGCGCCGGGCCTCGACGCCGCCCCCGGCGATCAGCACGGGCTGGCCGGCAAGCCGCAAGAAAATGGGCAGCCATTGGCCGGCTTCGGGCTTTTCACTTGTTTTTTTATCCGTTTTCATGCCATGTAGCGTAGGGTCGGACACGGCAAATGAAAAATACTTGTTGGCTTGGCGCTTATGCCTTGCAGTTATGAGACTCGACCTGCCGACCTTTCATTTGGCTATAAGGGCATAACCATCAAATCGTTCCATTCTCGCGACATCCTGCTTAGTCTTGATACACGGAAATCGCGACTGGAAAACGAATATGGCCTTCTCGCCGGCAGCTCGGCAGGACCTGGAAAAGCAGCTCGGCCAGTGGGCCGCTTCGCTGGATGAACATCAACTGCAGTGGGCCTCCGGATACCTCGCCGGCATGGCCTCGGCTCGCGCAGGGGCCCTTACGGAGCACTCCCGGGGTGTGGCTTCGGATGTCGCAACGCCGACCGTGACGATCTGGTACGGGTCGGAGACGGGCAACGGTCGCGGCGTGGCCGAACGGCTTGCAGCCGACGCCGCGACCCGGGGTTTTTCGGTGGAGCTGGCCAGCACCGCCGACGTCAAACCACGCGCAATCGCAAAACTCGACACCCTGCTGCTGGTCATGAGTACGCACGGCGAAGGCGATCCGCCCGAGGACGCAGAGGCCCTGCACAAACTGGTTCTCTCGGAACGGGCGCCGCGCCTGGAAAAACTGAAGTTCGCCGTGTTCGCCCTCGGCGACTCCAGCTACCCGGATTTCTGTCAGACCGGCCAGGAGTTCGATCGCCGGCTGGCAGCGCTCGGGGCTACCCGGCTGATGGCCCGGGTCGACGTGGACGTCGATTTCGAACCGGCCGAGGACGCGTGGCGGTTCGAGCTGCTCGAGACACTGTCGACCGAGCTCAAGCCGGTGGATACGGCGCCAGCACCGCACCTGCAGCTGATTCGCGGCGCGGCGGCCAGCGCCGAATCGCGCTTCGATCGACGCCGTCCGTTCCAGGCCGAGGTGCTTGGGATTTCGCCGCTGACGGTCGCACCCTCTACAAGCCCGGTGCACCACGTGGAATTATTGGTCGAAGACAGCGGACTGGCATGGCTCCCCGGGGATTCGCTGGGCCTGTGGCCGACCAACGACCCGCAGCTGGTTGAAGAAATCATCGAGGTCACCGGCATCGATTCCGGATACAGGGTCCAGCGGGGCGAGGAGACCCTGCCGGCCGGCGAGTGGCTTTCGCGGCGGCTGGAGCTGACCCAATTGGCGCGACCGTTCCTGGACGCCTGGGCGGCGCTGAGCGACAGCGCTGAACTGCGCGAGTTGCTCGTCGACCGCGAGGCGTTTTCCGGCTGGGTAGCTACGCGGCAGGTCATCGACGTGCTTCGCGATTACCCTGCAAAAGTGGAGGCCGAGCAACTGATTGAATCGATGCGCGGCATTGCACCGAGGCTTTACTCGATTGCATCCAGCCCGCTGACAGGCGACGACGAAATCCACTTGACGGTCAAGCGCGTCGGCGGTCTGGATCAGCAGTCGCGGCTGCGCGCCGGGGTTGCCTCGTGGCAACTGACCGAGTCGGTCAAGCCGGGCGAAACCGTTCCCGTCTACGTCGAAACCAACCCGCGCTTCCGGCTACCCGATGATCCGGATGCGCCGGTGATCATGATCGGACCGGGCACCGGCGTGGCGCCGTTCCGCGCCTTCGTCCAGCACCGCCAGGCCGCCGGCGCGAAAGGCCCCGACTGGCTGTTCTTCGGCGCGCGCAACCGCCGCACCGACTTTCTCTACCAGATCGAATGGCAGCGGTTCCTGAAGGAGGGCGCGCTGAACAGAATTTCGGTGGCGTTCTCGCGCGACCAGAGCGAAAAGATCTACGTCCAGGACCGGCTGCGAGAGCAGGGCAGGGACGTTTACGACTGGCTGGAGCGCGGCGCGCATGTGTATGTATGCGGCGACGGCCAGGCCATGGCCGCCGATGTCCACCAGGCCCTTGCCGAGGTCATTACGGCTCATGGCGACAAGACCGAAGACCAGGCCACGGATTACCTTGAATCGATGAAGCAGGCGAAGCGGTACCAGAAAGATGTTTATTGAAATGGCTGCTCGCGATGAACGTCGATTACCACGGATAAAAATCAAAAGCTGGATAGAAAGAAAGCACCAGGTTGTCATATGTCTGATCTGAACGTAGAAAAAATCAAGTCCGAGAGCCGTGCGCTGCGCGGCACGCTGCACGACAGCCTGGCTGACCCGACCACCGGTGCGATTGCGCCGGGCGATACGGTCGTGAGCAAGTTCCACGGTATCTACCAGCAAGACGATCGCGACGCGCGCACCGAGCGGCGCGACGCCCGGCTCGAGCCGCTCTACCAGTTCATGCTGCGCGTGCGCATCCCCGGCGGCCGCGTGACGCGGGCGCAGTGGCAGGCGCTCGACCGGCTGGCCGACAAGTACGCCAACGGCACGCTGCGCCTGACCAGCCGTCAGGCCATCCAGTTCCACGGGATTTCCCGGGAGTCGCTGCGCGATCTGGTTCGCGGAATCGACGCAGTAGGCATGGATTCGCTGGCGGCCTGCGGCGACGTCAACCGCAACGTGATGTGCCACGTGCAGCCCGAGCTTGGCGGGCTGCACGCCGATACGCTGGACTGGGCTGCACGTCTGAGCGCGCACCTCACGCCGGCAACCGCCGCCTGGCGCGAAATCTGGATCGACGGCGAGAAGGTGGGTCTGGAAGGGGGCGACGAAGCGGGCGAGGACGAGCCGATCTACGGCCGCGCCTACCTGCCGCGCAAATTCAAGGTGGGCATTGCGGTGCCGCCCAGCAACGATATCGACGTGTTTTCCCAGGACCTGGGCTTCATCGCGATTGAAGACGATTGTAACGACGAGCGTGATCACAATCATCATGACAAGCGCCGGCTGGCCGGTTTCAACGTGGTGGCCGGCGGCGGCATGGGCTGCAGCCATGGCGAACCCGATACCTTCCCGTTGCTCGGAAGAGTGATCGGCTTCATCGAGCCCGAACAGATGCTCGAGCTGGCCGAAGCCGTCGTCACCGCCCAGCGCGACTTCGGCGATCGCTCCAATCGCAAGCATGCGCGCTTCAAGTACACTCTGGACGACCACGGCACTGACTGGCTGCTGGAGCAGATCAGGCAGCGCAGCGAAATCGAACTGCAACCGGCGCGGCCATTCGAGTTCACCCACTCCGGCGACGCTTTCGGCTGGACTGAACGGGCGGATGGCCACCTGCAATGCACGGTGTTCGTCGAAAACGGCCGGATCGGACCGCGCCAGCGCGCCGGGCTGATGGAACTGATCGAGCGGCACCTTGAGGACTTTCGCGTGACCCCGAACCAGAACCTGGTGCTGACCGGCATAGAACCGTCGTCGCGCGAGGCAGTGGGTGACCTGCTGGCCGAATTCGACCTCGAAGGCGGAGGCCGGCGTTCGGTGCTGCGCAAGCATTCGATGGCCTGCGTCGCGCTGCCGACCTGCGGCCTGGCCATGGCCGAAGCCGAGCGCTATCTGCCCGACCTGATCACCCGAATCGAGGAACTCGCGGCGCAACACGAAATCGAGGACCAGCCGATCAACATCCGGATGAGCGGCTGCCCCAACGGATGCTCGCGGCCGTACCTGGGCGAGATCGGGCTGGTCGGCCGGGCGCCCGGCCGTTACAACCTTTATCTGGGCGCTGCGTTCAATGGCGAACGGCTCAACAGGCTGGTGATGGACAACGTCGACGAGGCCGCGATCCTGGATGCGGTGGACGGCTGGTTCCGGCGCTATTCGGCCGAACGAGACGCGGGCGAGACGTTCGGCAACTTCAGCGTCCGATCAGGCCTCGTGGCTGCCGTCGTGCACGGCAGCGAAGTCAATGCACCGGCGAGCGACAGACCGTGAGCGCTTGCGCACTGCGATCACCCGGCGATGATGCGTTCGACCAGATCGATCTCGAGCGCCTCAATGAAGCCTGGTGCGGTCTCAGCGCGATCCAGCGCGTCGAGTGCGCGCTGGATCATCTGCCCGGACCGCACGTGATGTCTTCGAGTTTCGGTATGCAGTCGGCGGTGATGCTGCACCTGGTCACGCGAGTGGAGCCGGAGATTCCGGTGATCTTCGTCGATACCGGCTACCACTTCGCCGAGACCTATCGCTTCGTCGACGAGCTTGCAGAACGACTCTCGCTGAACCTGCGGGTCGCCCGCGGGGACACCAGCCCGGCCTGGCAGGAAGCGCGATACGGGAAACGCTGGGAGCAGGGGCATGAAGGGATCCGCGGCTACAACCTGCAGAACAAGGTCCGACCGATGCAGCAGGCTCTGAACGAGCTTGCTGCGGCCACCTGGTTCAGCGGTCTGCGGCGCAGCCAGGCAGCGAGCCGTGCCGATGTCGCGTTGATCGGACGCCAGTGGCAACGCCTGAAGATTCACCCGATCGCAGACTGGAGCGATCGCGAAGTGCACAGCTACCTCCAACAGCACGGCCTGCCGTATCACCCCCTCCGTGAGCGGGGATTTCTGTCGATCGGCGACTGGCACACCACCCGTTCGATTCATGAGGTCGGCGACGAGGACAAGCTGCGTTTTTTCGGGCTGACTCGCGAATGCGGTCTGCACGAGTCGGAATAGACTGCAGCGCGTTGCGGTGAAATCAGGTCACCGGTTGTCGATGGCATGGCGCATGAGCTGCGCATTGTTATCCCAGGCCGATTATCCAGTCGACGCCGGCAATCACGGTCGACGGTGAACCGGCACCCGAGCATGTCCATACTCGAACCGAAGGTGACGTAGTTCATGGCTGAACCCCCGCCTTTGGTTGGCTGACGTCCAATCTCCCCTCGGGCCTGGACTTGATCGGAAAGGTTAAGCTCGGGATTAAGTCCTCCGCACCGGTATCGGCGGAAGCCTCATCGGCGTGCAGGAACGCCAATCGGTATTGTGCAGGGGCGCTTCGACACGCTGCAGTGGTTTGTCCTACAAGCCACGCGCGTTCCTGCCGTTTCGCAGCGGTATTTCCAGCCCTGCCGTCCCGCCCTCCCGTTGATCGGCCCGGGAACCGTCACAGGCGCTTTCAAGAATGTCCGCCGTCAGGTGGGGTGCCAGCAGCCGAATGAATTCGCAGTGGTATTTTTTCATCAACAGATCCTTCGGGTAGCCGATCCAGGTCGTCAGCCGCGCGAAAAGTTCCGGTACCTCGATCACCGCGAGATCATCGTCAGTCCCCGGCTCGACCGCCATTCCGGCGAGAATGCCCACGCCGAATCCGGATCTGACGTAGGTCTTGATGACATCCGCGTCGCGCGCAGTGAAAGCAATTCGGGGGCTCAGTCCCCGCGCAGAGAAGGCGCTCATCAGCGACGACTCCGGGCGGTCGCTGAACACGTAGGTGACCAGCGGGTGGCGGGCAAGTGTCTCCAGCGTCGGCGCCGCCGCCTGGGTCGCCAGCGGATGGTGCCTGGGCACGACTAGCACGCGGTCCCACTGGTAGACCGGCAGCGTGGCCACATCCGGAAAGGGTTGCGACGACCCGGAGACGATCGCGAAATCGATCTGGCGGTCATCGAGCATGCGGGAAATCTGTTCGGTCGTCCCCTGGTGGAGATGGAAATCGACCTTCGGGAAGCGCTGACGAAACTCGCCGATGACGTCGGGCAGCACGTAACGGGCCTGGGTCTGCGTGGTGGCAAGAGCCAATGTTCCGTTATCGTCGCCGCGAAGCTCTTCGGCGAGCGACTTGATGCGCTCGGTTTCCTGCAGTATCCGGGTGGCGTGTTCAACGACCCGCCGGCCGGCATCGGTCAGGGCCTCGACACGCTTGCCGTTGCGGACGAAGATCTGCAGGTCGAGCTCGTCCTCGAGAAGACGGATCTGCTTGCTGACGCCGGGCTGGGAAGTGAACAACGCCTCGGCTGCGGCCGTGATGTTGAGATCGTTCTCGACGACGGCGAGTAAAAAACGCAGTTGTTGAAGTTTCATCGCCTTACTGAAAATTCCGTTTGCCTTCGCTTGGATCGGCCGCACCAGGCGCGGCCCTCGATAAATATCGAAGTTGAGTCTTTGCGGGAACCCGAAAGCAGTACGGACGGCCATTTGGCCGGCCGCTTTAGCTGGATTTCTTAAGCGCCCGCAAGCTGGCTTCAACTCGGCGCTGACCATATATTTGGACATTCGATCGTCAATGTCAACCCGGCACCGATCAAATTTCCGGATTCGGGCGTCCGATAGGCGGATTCATCGTTGCGGCCGGTGGACATATAGCGATTTGTTCTTTGACCGATCGGCGGAACACCGCTAGTCTTTATTGCACAAGCTCATCGAGACCGGCAGAGGGACAGGCCCTTTGAAGCCGGGGCAACCGCCGCGCATCGCGCGGAAACGGTGCCAATTCCTGCGGAAGCGAATGCTTTCGGAAGATGAGTGGCCGCGTTTTGCGGGGCGTGCTCCCGTCTTGTGCTTCCACTCCTCGTCCCCGGTCCATGAGCGCTTGTTCATTCATGGAGGTTACGGGACATGTTGAATCAAACAGCCATCGGCAAGGCGGCAGAAGTCGCCTTCGGTCGCTCTCGGCCGCGGCCGGGAGAATCGGCAACGGCAGGCAGGACGCGACCAAGAACGGTCGACCGGACCCTGGAGCTTGACGGCTCGACTCAGGTGCACTACAGATTGTCGGGGAAGGAATCCAGTCCTCTTGCGATCGTGCTCGGGGGTATCAGCGCAGACCGGCAAATCGAACGCTGGTGGCCCGAGGTGACTGGTGCACGAGGTGCCTTGAGCAGCAATCGATTCCAGCGACTGGCCATCGACTGGCCGGTGCCCGAAAACGACCGGCGGATGGGGGTGGATGAGTTTGCCGATTCGCTGACTGCCGTTCTGGACGCGTTGGGCATTGCCCGCGTCGCGGCGTTTGTTGGCGCCTCGTTCGGTGCGATGGTGGGGCTTGCATTCGCCGCGCGGCATCCCGATCGGATTGGACGCTTGATTGCGATCAGCGGTGCGCACAGATCGACGCCGGCCGCAACCGCGGGCCGAGTGATCCAGCGCCGAATCATCGAATCGCTGGCCAGCCTGGGAAACCCTGCACGTGGCATTGCGCTTGCCCGTAGTCTTGCCCTCACCAGTTATCGGCCGGCCGGACTTCTCGACAAGCGCTTTTACAGTACCGATCCGGAACAAACGCTTGCCTGCATCGAGCAATACCTGGAGTACAACGGCACTTCATTCGCCGAGCGATTCGACGCGGAGCGCTATCTTGCCTTGTCGTTGGCGCTCGACCGCCACTGCGTGGACCCCGGGTCGGTTCATTGTCGCACCGAGCTGATCGGTGTGACCTCGGACCACCTGGTGCCGATATCGCAACTCCGCGAGCTGGCTGGCGCGATCGGAATCCGTGCGCGCCTGCACCTGGTCGATTCGCCTTACGGACACGACGCGTTTCTGAAATCCACAGGGCTTTTGAATCCCTTGCTGGAACGTTTGCTGGCCAAACCGGACGGAGAACATGGCCATGAATGAACGCGATCTGGATCTCAAGACGCGCGCAGTTCGGGCCGGTATAGAGAATGACCGGCACTATGGCGCAGTGATTCCACCGCTGCACTTGTCCAGCACATTCACGTTCTCCGGTCTGGGCTATCCGCGGCAGCATGACTATAGCCGGTCAGGCAATCCCACCCGAGATCTGCTTGCCGATGCCCTTTGTGAAATGGAGGCGGGGGCCGGTGCTTGCATCACCGCTACCGGCATGGCGGCAATCACTGTTGTTCTGCAGTTGGTGGAACCCGGGGAGCGACTGCTTGCGCCGTCGGATTGCTACGGTGGCACCTGGCGACTCATCGACGCACTCGCTCGACGCGGTGCATTCGAGGTCGAATGGATCGACTTCCACGATGAACAGGCCTGGCGGAGTGCGCTGGCCACCCCTTCCGGCATGGTGTGGCTGGAATCGCCAACCAACCCGCTGCTGCGCCTCGTTGATATCGGCGCCATCTGCGAACGCGCCCGTATCGCCGGCGCACGCGTGATCGTCGACAACACCTTTCTCACGCCGGCGCTTCAGCAACCCTTGAGACTGGGCGCAGATATCGTGGTCCATTCCACGACCAAGTACATCAACGGCCACAGCGATGTGCTGGGCGGAGCCGTGATCTGCGCCGACGCCGCGACTGCAGAACGGGTCGCGTGGTGGGCGAACTGCCTCGGATTGACCGGAAGTGCGTTCGACAGCTGGATGACCTTGCGTGGACTGCGCACGCTCGAGGTCCGGATGCGCCAGCACCAGGAAAACGCTCACGCAGTGGCTTGTCTTCTCGATGAGCATCCCGCGACCGCGCGCGTGCATTATCCGGGCCTCGAACACCACGCTCAGCACTCACTCGCCGTTCGCCAGCAGCGCGGATTCGGTGGCATTGTGAGTCTCGACCTGGCCGGCGGCAGACCCCCTGTGCAACGGTTCCTGAACGGGCTTCGGCTATTCTCGCTGGCCGAGTCGCTGGGTGGTGTCGAGTCCCTTGTGGCGCATCCAGCGACGATGACGCATGCCGCCATGGGCGCAGAGGCGCGCAGGGCCGCGGGCATAGGGGAGGGCTTGCTACGACTATCGGTCGGCCTTGAAAGCGCCCGGGACCTCTGTCGGGACTTGTCGATGGCGCTTGAGCGGGCGCATTGCAGTGAGGTTCTCAAGGTCTGAAAATCATCCTCTCAAGCGCGTGGCCTGTGAAGACTGCTTTTTGCGTAACTATGATTAATATATGTAAGGCGTGGCGAGCAGAATGATCGTACTGGCTTATTTTCGCCGGCTGGGTCATAGTGACGAGATCATGAGTACGGGCTATTCGGCGGGTCAGGCAGCTTTTTATACAGGTTGGTAGAACAGTCATTTGATGCGTTATACGTTTGATCGATTCGAGCTCGACCCGGAGCTACATCGCCTGACAGGTGCAGATAACCGCCAAATAACGCTACGGCCTCAGGCCTTCAAGGTGCTGGAGTATCTTGTCCGCCGGGCACCTTCGGTGGTTTCTCGCGACGAGTTGCTCAAGGGCGTCTGGGGCCACAATGCGCTCTCTGCCAGCGGCGTTGCCCAGGCCATCAGGGAAATTCGTCGTGCACTTGACGACGACGCCACGCAACCGCACATCGTCGCCACCCGTCATGGTTGCGGTTACCAGGTCGTGGCAACCGTTATTGCGCATGAAATAACCGGGGAAGCCGTTGCGACGCCGAACGAGGCACCGGTTGCCAGGGCGCATTCTCCGCTGGCCACCATGGCGGTTTTCGGACTTCTTTTAATCGGCCTTGTCGCCGGATCCTACTGGTTCAGGCCGGTGCCGGACGGCTTGCGGCCCAGCGACGGTCAGTTCGCGGCGCTGGCGCGAATCGAAGGGCTTTCCATGCCCGAGGGGGCCGAGGCCCGGGCAGCTTTTGTCCAGGGTGTGAATGCGATGCGCGGGCTGGAATGGATTCAGGCGGCCGAGCGGTTCACTACCAGTCTCGAATCCGATTCCGAGTCGGTCGCAGCGAGGCTCGGCCTAGTGGATGCCTACCTGCGCGCCGGATACGAGGCGCGTGCGCGCGACCTTATCAATCATCCTTCGCTTCAGCTTGGTAATCTGTCCCGTCGCGGGCGCCTGGAAGTTCGCGCCCAGTTGGCGCGATTGTCGGGCGACTGGGAGGAAGTCGCGCATTGCATGCGCAGCCTCACGGAATTTTTCCCTCGCCAACTCGACTATCACTATGCACTTTTCGAGGCTTTGCTGGCTTCGGCCCCCCCGGCACTCGCACGCCCCGTGCTTGAGCGCATTCGACGAATTCAGCCGCAGGAAACGCCCGGTGCCCGCTATTTCCTGGCCTTGCACGCGCTAAGCTTGCGCGACGACCAACCGGCCGATGCGCTCGCCGCTGCAAGGATGGCTCTTGACGAAGCGAAATCCGGCGGTCAGGCTGCGCTGTACGCGTATGCTGAAGCCGCACACGGGCGGTCGCTCGCGAGAATCGACCGACTGGTCGAGGCCGGCGAATCCTTCGGCAGAGCGGCAGAAGCAATGCGCTCGGCCCACGACGAATCCGGGCGGGCCGAAGTTCAACTTGCACAGGCAAGTCTGGAATTTCGGCAAGACCGTCTGGAAAAGGTCCGGCCCCTGATGGCGCCGGCGTGCAGGATTCTCAGCGAAATCCGCAGCGGACCGGGGATGGCGCGTTGCACCCGGCTGGAAGGTGAACTCATGGCCGCGCAAGGCGACCTGACTGCCGCGCGGTCTTTGCTTGGACAATCCGTTGCCGGTTTCGAGCGCGCCGGGAGTCTGAACGAGGCTGCAGAGGTTTCCCTGCAGTTGGCGCATCATCAGATCGATGCTGGCAATCTCGGCGATGCCGCGGACAATATCGTGATAGCCGGCGACCTGTTCGAGCGTATCGGCCATCGTGCCGGCTATGCGTGGGTCCGATATGCAACCGGCCTGTTGTTGCACCGGCAGGGCAAGATCATCGAAGCGCGTATCGCATACAGCGACGCATACGTCGTATTTCGTGGGCTTTCCGATCGCGCCGGCGAAGCCGTGGCCGCACGCGCGATGGCCAAAGCCCTGATTCTTGAGGGCAAGCTTGCCCGCGCATCCGAGTTGCTGGATAAAGCTGTCGCCCTGTACCAGAGCCTGAAAGACAGGCCGGCACTGGCCGAAACCCTGTTCGCCGCCGGGATGCTGGCGGAAAGAACGGGTAATCTTGAGTCGGCCGAGCGCCATCTTGGCGAAGCCGCCGATCTACTGCTGGCCACTGGACGAAAGGATCGGGCAACACTGGCATTCGCAGAGCTGTCACGGGTTTTCATCGATCAGGCGCGCGCCGAGAACGCGCGCGCAGCGCTGGCGGAGGCGGCCGCACTGCAGCCCGTGGGCGCCGGCTATCGGGCCAGTCTCAACAGTGCTGCCGGTTACCTGGCATTGCTGGAATGCGATCGCGATCAGGCCGAACAGCTTTTCACGGCGTCCAGGACTCTTCGCGACGGTCTCGGCGCACAATTATTGAATCTCCAAAGCAAACTGGATCATGCCAGGCTGTTCATCGAACGTGGCCGGCCACACGAGGCGGAACTTGCCGCACGGGACGTCGTGGATTATATTGGCGGCAGCGAGAGCAAATCGTTGGTTGCGAACGGTTTCGTGATACTGGTCCAGTCGCTCCACCTCCAGGGCCGACCCAACGAGGCTCGGCAGGAACTGGTTCGCATGGACCGGCTCGGCCTGGTCAACGCGAGCGTCAAGGTCGACCTTGCCTATCAAATTCTACTGGGCAAGATGGATATGGTCGCCGACCCGTCCGCGCATCTGCGCACGGTGCGCCAACGCGCGAACGAAACGGGTTATCGCCTGCTCGCGCTGGAAACCGATGTGGCCCTGGCCTCTAAGCTGCTCGGAAGCGGGCAGACCGGCGAGGGCAGGGAACTGGCGACGGCGGTCATAGAGCGTGCGCGCCAGACCGGAATGATATACGTAGCCGAGCGTGCCATGCGCCTGAATATGGCGCCGTCCGAATCCGGACTTTCACTGAAAGACTGATCTGCCCCTTGGCTGTCGAGCAGGTCAGTCATCCAGGTCCGGTTTGCCACGTTTCTGCTTGAGACCAGCACGTTGTCGCTTGGCCCGCAAGCGTTTCTTCTTCGCCGCTCGCGACGGGCGCGTCTTGAGGCGTTTGCGGGGCCGCATCGAAGCTTTCTCGATGAACTCGGCCAGCCTGATACGCGCCTGTTCCCGGTTGCGATACTGGCTTCTGCTGCTGCGTGCTTCGATCATGATCACACCCGACGAATCTGCACGCCTTCCGACCAGTTCAAGCAAACGCTGCTTGACGGCTGGGGTCAGGAACGACGAGGCGCGGACATCGAAGCGGAGCTGCACCCCGGTTTCGGTTCGGTTGACGTGTTGACCGCCCGGACCGCCAGTCAGGACGAATTTCTCCTGAAGTTCATGTTCCGGCGGCAGCCATCGGTTCTTGTCTTGCAGGTGTTCCATAGGGAAAAAAACCACTGAGGACGTATTTTCTATTAACCCGGCAGCAATATAGATCGTATTCAGCCGCCGGGTTAATAATGCAACCAGAAGGGTCGGTGATGCGTCCGCGTCGTGCGTAAAATCGATGCTATCACCGGCACTGAGAAATACTCTCGTGGAATTTCAATTGACGCAGAGTCATCTCGCAAAGGCTCTGGACGAACTGGCCGCGCGCGACCGGCACATCGCCGCCGCACTCGAGCGAGTCGGGTATCCCGAAGAGCGCCGCCGTGGCGAGCCGAGCTTTGAACATTTTCTCCGGATAATCGCCGGCCAGCAGCTTTCGGTCAAGGCTGCGGCGACCATATTCGGTCGCCTCGAAGCGGCCCTGGACGGTAAGTTTCAACCCGAGCGCGTGCTCGGCATGAGCGACGACGAGTTGCGTGCACTTGGCCTGTCGAGGCAGAAAATCGGCTACGCACGAGGCCTTTCGGAAGCAGTATCGGAAGGCGCCCTGGTGCCTGCAACGCTGGCGGAACTTCCGGATGATGAGGTGATAGAACGAATCACCCGGTTGAAGGGTTTCGGGAGATGGAGCGCCGAAATGTTCCTGCTTTTCGCGCTGGGCCGTCCGGACGTCTGGCCGGCTGATGATCTTGGTATCCAGGCCGGCCTGCACAAGCTCAAGAACATGCGTGCGCGTCCGGATCGAAAGCGAACCGAAGCCCTGGCACGCCCGTGGCGGCCTTACCGTGGCGCAGCGGCGATATTCGTCTGGCATTATCATTCGAACGCTCCGATGGCCTGAGTCGCTTCGACCGGGCAAGACCGAATAGCCGGCCTTGACGAATAATTGAATACCCTTGCCGCATGGTGCAGATCAACCAAACCAAATGGAGGACATCCGATGACCGAGACCGTCGATAAATCGATAGTGCCGATTATCAAGAAATCGCTCGCGAACGAGGATTTCCGCGAAACCGTGATCACAGGCAAGATGTGCCAGGTGGTCTTGATGACACTGCAGCCCGGTGAGGAAATCGGCGCGGAAGTGCATGAAGATCACGACCAGATCCTGGTGTTGACCGAGGGCAATGGACAGGCCGTACTCGAGGGTCAGGCGCGCGACGTCGGGACCAACGACCTGATTTTCGTGGATGCCGGCGTCGAGCACAATTTTATCAACACCGGCAGTCGCCGGCTGAGGCTGTATACCGTGTACGCCCCGCCGGAGCATGCCGAAGGCACCCGACACGCCACCAAGGCGGAAGCCGATCGGGCCGAGGCGCACTGATGGCCGGCGGTTGGGCGCGCGACGGGGCGGTTCAGGACCAGATCGATGCCAGCGTTGAAGACGGCGTGAAGCGTGCCCGCGCCCGCCTTGGGCAAGGTGAATCCCTGAGCGAATGTGCCGAATGCGGAGCGCCGATACCCGAAGCTCGACGCAAGGCCGTGCCCGGTGTTCGGCTCTGTCTGGGTTGCCAGCAGGAAGCCGATTCGAATGATGCTGCAGGTGCGAGCCTCAATCGGCGGGCCGGCAAGGATAGCCAGCTGCGTTAGCAGCGGCCTTGTGTAGCGAATGCAACAGCCGAATTCATCGCTGACGACAAATCGAAAGCCCCCACATCGCCTGCTGTTCATGGGCAGCCTCATTCTTGCCGGTGAAAGCATTTACATGCTGCCGTATCTTCGCAAGAGCTTTCAGACCAGCATGGAGGCCACATTTGGCCTGAGCAGTTTCGAAGTCGGTACCCTTAACGCGCTGTTCGGCATCCTCGCCCTGGTCTGTTATCTGCCGGGTGGCTGGCTCGCCGACCGATTCTCCGCTCGCCGTCTTTTGACATTGTCGCTGGTCGGCACCGGTCTTGGCGGTCTCTACATGGCCACAGTCCCGGGCTACGCGGGCTTGCTCGCTGTGCATGCCTTCTGGGGCGTCTTCAGCATTCTGACGTTCTGGGCAGCGCTCATCAAGGCGGTCCGCCTGTGGTCCGGGCCTGGCGAACAGGGCAGGGCATTCGGCGTGCTCGACGGCGGCCGCGGGGTTGTCGGTGCCGGACTGGGATCTATTGCAGCTTTGTGTTTCGGCCTGTCTGGCACTGTCGAGGCGGGTCTTGTTGCGGTCATTCTGGTGTATTCGGCGGCCTCGATTCTGGCTGGGGTCGCGATCTGGTTCGCGGTGCCGGATGACCACGAAAAGTTCTCCGGACAGCCGCACGCCGACGGCAGACTGCATGTTCTCGATTCGATCGCGCAGACGCTGAGCAGGACCGAGGTGTGGTTGATTGCCATGATCATTTTCTGCGCCTATTTCAGCTTCCTGGGCACTTACGAATTTCCGGCATACGCCGAACGCGGTTTCGAGCGGAGCAAGGAGTTCGGCGCGTGGCTGGGCGCTTTCCGGGACTGGCTGCGACCGGCCGCCGCGGTTGTCGCCGGCATTATTGCCGACCGGTTCTCGGCCTCGAAGGCAATCCGGGCCGCGTTTGTCGTGCTGATGCTGTCGTATGCGACGCTGTGGCTGGTTCCACCCGCCCTGACGCCGATTGCCGTGTTGTGGGCTCAGGTCAGCGCAACCGCGCTGGCGGTATTCGCGCTGCGCGGTATCTACTTCGCGCTGCTGGAGGAATCCCGAATTCCCATGCATCTGACGGGCATTGCCGTCGGCACGATCTCGATGATTGCCTATACCCCGGACATTTTCGCGCCGCTGCTGGCCGGTTGGCTGGTCGACAGCAGTCCCGGTGTACTGGGCTATCAGCGCTTTTTCGGGCTCATGGCTGCAATTGCCGCGATCGGATTCGCGGCGACGATTGTCATGACGATTGTCATTCGCAGGGGTAATCCGCAGACGCAAGGCCTATAAAGCCGTCGGCCAACATTTCGCATCCCGACGGTATTGGATTCGCGTGGGCGTTAAACATTTTCGTCAGAGACTTTCCTGCGGCTGTCGAAGCGCTATCATGCCCGGCTGACCCTTCAGCTCCTCTTCTCATGACCGATCCACAATCTTCGTCTCCGGCCTTTAGCGACCTGGGGCTGCCTCAATCGCTGCTTGCGACCCTCTCCGAACTCGGATACGAGGCCCCATCGCCAATCCAGTCGGCGACCATTCCGGCGCTTCTGGCCGGATCCGACGTAGTCGGGCAGGCGCAGACCGGCACCGGGAAGACCGCCGCGTTCGCGCTCCCGATACTGGCGCGATTCGACCCAAGAGCCAGAAAGCCCTCCGCGCTGGTGCTGGCGCCGACGCGAGAGCTGGCGATCCAGGTGGCAGAGGCGTTTCACCGCTACGCGGCGCACCTGCCCGGGTTCCACGTGCTGCCGATCTACGGCGGCCAGGCCTACGGCCCGCAGCTTGCCGGACTCAGGCGCGGTGCCGACGTGATCGTAGGCACTCCGGGGCGGGTCATCGACCATCTCGAGAAGGGCACGTTGAAGATCGACGCCTTGTCGACACTGGTGCTCGACGAAGCCGACGAGATGCTTCGCATGGGCTTCATCGACGAGGTCGGCAAGGTGCTGGAGCGCATTCCGGCAGATTGTCAGAAGGCGCTTTTTTCGGCCACGATGCCGGATGCCATCCGGAAGATTGCCAATCGGCATCTGAGCAACGCCGAGCACGTCACCATTCGTTCAAAGACCACCACCGCCGCGAACATCCGCCAGCGCTACTGGGTGGTCGGCGGTGTGCACAAGCTCGATGCGCTGACCCGGATCCTCGAAGTCGAACCTTTCGACGCGATGCTGGTGTTCGCGCGTACGCGCATTTCCACAGAAGAGCTGGCCGGGCGGCTTGAAGCACGCGGTTTCTCGGCGGCCGCGCTCAACGGTGATGTGCCGCAGAAGCAGCGTGAGAAGATCGTCGATCAACTCAAGCGCGGCGAAATCGACATTCTCGTTGCAACGGACGTCGCGGCGCGCGGTCTGGATGTCGAACGCATCAGCCACGTCGTCAATTACGACATTCCCTACGACACCGAAGCCTACGTGCACCGGATCGGACGAACCGGCCGGGCAGGGCGTTCGGGAGAAGCCATCCTGTTCGTTGCACCACGCGAGCGCGGCATGCTGCGCGCCATCGAGCGCGCAACGCGCCAGCCCATCGAGGCCATGTCGCTGCCCACCGCCAGCGACGTCAACATCAAGCGCATGGAGCGCTTTCATGAAAACGTCGCCGAGGCGCTGGAAAGCGCCGAGCTCGCGCGCAGCCGCGAAACCGTTCAGTCGACGCTCAAGGCGACCGGCGCGTCGCTGGAGGATCTGGCCGCAGCGCTGGCGCTGATGGCACGCGGGGATCAGCCGATGCTCGACGAAAAATCCGTCCGGGAACCGCCGAGCCAATCGAGAAAGTTCGAGACCGATCGGCCAGATCGAGGCAATCGACCGCAGCGTGCCGGGACAACGCCGGCTGGCGATGAGCCGCGCAACTATCAGCAAAAACGGCGGCGGGATGGCGACAGCAACTTCGTCACCTACCGGGTTTCGGTCGGCCATGCCCATGGCGCCAAGCCGGGCAATATCGTGGGCGCCATCGCCAACGAGGCGGGCTTGAGTTCGCGCCAGATCGGGCGCATCGATATCCACGACGACTTCAGCCAGGTCGATCTTCCGGCCAACCTGTCACAAGGGGCGCTCAATCATCTGAAGAATGTCTGGGTTGCCGGCCAGCAGCTCGACATCGCGCTGGACGACGGCACGGCGCCGCCGCCGCAGAAAGCGAAGCGAACAGGACCGCCCCGATCAAAACCCTCGCCGCACAAACGAACGGACAAACGACCGGACAAATGGCCGGACAAAAGGTCGGACAAGCGGCCGGACAAGCGGCCGGACGGTGAAGCGACCGGCAAGTCGACTGGAAAATCGGGCAATAAGCCCGGCGCCAAATCGGAAGCGGCGCCGGCCGGGCGCAGCAAGCCTGCAAAGTCGCATAATCGGCCGCCGCGCAATCGAAGCGAGCGCAAGGCCGCGCTGGCCAATCGGAATCGCAAATAGGCGGTCGTCGGGTTCGAGTTTCGGGTAAAGACCGGCTCAGCCTGGTTTCAGCAGGTAAACGGCCTCGTTCAACCAGGGCAGGCCTTTGGCCGCGAAGCGCGGATGCGCCGCCAATTCGTCGCTGCGCGTCAGGCATTGAAAATCGAAATCCGGATTGTCGGCCAGTTCCTCCGGCATTACTGAAAAGGGCGGCCCCTGCATCCGCGCCTGGGGATATTCAAGCGTGATCAACAGTCCCTGCGCGCCGGGCGCGAGCAATGATGCCAGGTGCGCCAGGTAGCGTGGTCGCATTTCAGGCGGCAGGGCAATCAAGGCTGCGCGATCGTAGACCAGTCCATATCGGGCGGGTGGATCGAATTCGAAGAAATCACCGGCAAAGACCGTGACGGCGCCGGCCGAATACGACGGCAGCGGCCCGGTTTCGTCGATTTCCGGCACGAAACCGGCCTCTGCGAAGAAAGTCTCCACCGCGCCACGATCAAGTTCCACGCCGACGACCGCATGGCCTTGCCGGGCGAGCCAGAGCATGTCAAGGCTCTTGCCGCACAGCGGCACAAGTACACGCGTTGCGTTCTCGCGGGAAGCCGCTGACCAGTGCTCGTCCAGCGCCGGATGAGCAGAATCCCGGTGGAAGCCGATTTCGTTGCGCTGCCAGCGCTCGTGCCAGAAATTTTTGTGCATGGCATTACTATAATGGGAAATCAGGATTCGGATTCAGTCCGGAATAGCTTGGTCAGTCAAGGCTGAAAGGGAAAGCAGGTGCGGGGATTGAATCGCGACGAAATCGCCAATGTCGTCACCCACGGTATCGGCGTTCTGTTGTCGGTCGGGGCAGGGGCCGCGCTGATCGCTCTGGCGTCCGTGCAGGCCGGCACCCGGGAAATGATCAGCGTCGCGGTTTTCTCGGCCTCGCTGGTATTGCTCTATTCGGCCTCCACGCTCTATCACGCGGCCGGGCATCCTGAAACCAAGGCCCGTCTGAAAGTGCTGGACCACTGCGCGATTTTCATT
>DATGCS010000295.1:0-30326 GCA_035311685.1 Wenzhouxiangellaceae bacterium | reverse complement strand
AGTAACGCAATCGTTGTCGAATTTCTGGTGCCGAAGGCCGGACTCGAACCGGCACGGCCAAAGGCCACTGCCCCCTCAAGACAGCGTGTCTACCAATTCCACCACTCCGGCAGAAAATCGACGTGAAAAACTCATTGGATCGGACTCTTTCAATCAGATATTCGGCGGCGGCTCTGGCAGCGTGCCGTCATCATTTTGCGATGCCGCCTCTTCAGGCTGTTCAACCTCGCCAGTCTGCTGCCCGCTGGCCGGATTGTCGCTACCATTGTCGAGGCTATCGATCACCGACTCGATCCCGTCGTCGCTCTCGCTCTGAACGGGCTGCTCCTGCTGATCCATGACTGATTCCGAAAGCGCCGAGTCGGCGCCACCCTGGCTGCTCAGGCTGGTCGCCAGTATCGCCAGTGACAGGCTGATAGCGAAGAAGCCCACGGCAAGCCAACTGGTCGTGCGCGTCAGGAAGTTCCCGGCGCCGCGTGAACCGAAAACAGTTCCGGAAGCGCCCGAGCCGAAAGCCGCGCCCATCGTGGCCCCCGGGCCGCGCTGAACCAGCACGATAGCTATGAGGCCCGCGGCCATCAAGACTTGAAAAACCATTAGCGTTGTAAACATGCCTATTCCAATTCCATACACGCCGCTATTCGAGCTTGCGACAAAGTTCCGATATCGGCTCAGTTGGCCGCCGCAATGCCCCGCTGGACAATCGTGATAAATTCGTCCGCTTTCAGGGAAGCCCCACCGATCAGGCCTCCGTCAATATCGTTGCAGGCCAGCAAATCCGCCGCATTTTCCGGTTTCATGCTGCCACCGTAAAGGATCCGAATACGGCCTGCCATTGTAACATCGTGCCGAGCCAAACGTGCTCGGATGAATGCATGAACCTGCTGAGCCTGCTCCGGCGACGCCACCAGACCGGTGCCGATGGCCCAGACCGGTTCGTAGGCCACGACCGCGTCGGCAAAGCCGGAGACGCCGCACCGCGCCAGGACCGCATCGATCTGGGCGCCCACCACGGCTTCAGTCTCGCCGGCCTCGCGCTGGTCACGGGACTCGCCGACGCAAAGAACGGGGGTCAGCCCGGCTGCCCGCCCGGCCGCGAACTTGGCCGCCACGACATCATCGGATTCACCGTGATACTGGCGACGCTCCGAGTGGCCCACCAGCACGTAATCGGCACCGACATCGGCCAGCATGCTGCCTGAAACCTCTCCGGTATAGGCACCGGACTTGTGCGCGCTCAGGTCCTGGCCGCCCAGTAGCAGACCTGCCGATGCCGTGCGTTTCCGCAACCTGTCGATATAGATGAATGGCGGGATCACCAGCACCTCGGCGGCGCACGGCCCGACGTCGGCTATCGCATCGACCAGGGCTTCGGCCATTGCGATCGAGCCATTCATCTTCCAGTTACCGGCAATCAGCGGTTTGCGATCCGTGTCGTTCATGGCCTGCCCGGGCATATTCAGTGAGTTTCGGGCCGTAGTTTACCTGCGACTGCCGCTTGGCGCCGCGTGGCTTACGAAGCTTCGTTTTTCGGTACGCAGCCGCCTTTATGAAAAGACCTTGAGGCCTGAACAGGCTCCCTACGGCAGGTTGGGACCAAAACGAAACCGGGAGCCGCGCCGACCGTTGCAACGATTACGGCTGGTGCGGCAGCAGCGCTTGCTGCATGGAAGGTCTGCGACGCCTGTCCGATCTGCGGTTAATGGGCGCGCTTGCAAAACTGTGGTTTAGTGATGCTCGAGCAGCGCGAACAGATACTCGCCGTAGCCGTTCTTGTCAAGTGTTCGAGCCTGTTCGCGAACCTGGTCGGCGTCGATCCAGCCGGCGCGGTAGGCGATTTCCTCCGGGCAGGCGATCTTCAGGCCCTGCCGGCTTTCGATGGTCTCGATGAACTGACTGGCCTGCATCAGCGATCCGTGGGTACCGGTATCCAGCCAGGCGATGCCGCGGCCCAGGCGTTCAAGTTGCAGTTCGCCGGCCTCCAGGTAGCGCTTGTTCAGATCGGTGATTTCCAACTCGCCGCGGGAAGAGGGCTTCAGTTGCGCGGCGAATTCCGGGGCGCGGTGGTCATAGAAATAAAGGCCCGTGACGGCGTAACTGGATCTCGGCGCCTCGGGCTTTTCTTCCAGGCCGACGATGCGGCCTTCATCGTCGAACTCCGCGACGCCGTAGCGTTCCGGGTCGCGCACCCAGTAGCCGAATACCGTGGCGCCAGTTTCGCGGGCATCCGCGCTCCGCAGGCTGTCCGTCAATCCGTGGCCGTAGAAGATGTTGTCGCCGAGCACCAGGCACGAGGGCGCACCGGAAAGCCATTTTCTTGCGATGAGATAGGCCTGCGCCAGCCCGCCCGGTTCGGGCTGTTCGGCGTATTCCAGCGAGAGGCCCCATTGACGCCCGTCGCCAAGCTGCTCTTCGAACAGCGGCCGATCATGCGGCGTGGTGATGACCAGGATTTCGCTGATGCTGGCCAGCATCAGCGTACTGAGCGGATAGTAGATCATCGGCTTGTCGTAGACCGGCAACAGCTGCTTGCTGATGACCTGGGTCAACGGATACAGGCGCGTGCCCGAGCCGCCGGCGAGGATGATGCCTTTTCTTGATTGCATGATGAATTCTTTTGTGGCCGCCGGATCCGCTTGGCTGCGAAGCCTTCATTCTGCGCATTTTAGCGCGGGCGAAGGAAGCTGTCATCGTGCATTCGGTACCGATGAGCAGTTGGTCGGCCCGGCATGACCGAATAAATGTTCGAAGTTGATGCCTCGGGCAGGACGCCCGGAACTTCCGCTTTCGACCGAAAATTTAGCACTTCAGTAATTCGTAGACCCGTTTGCGGACTGTGCAAAACGGCTTTTCCGGTGCAGTCGTTGGCGACGAACCGACGAGCAACGACGCCGAATTGGTTAGCCACCCGGCCTCCGCCACGCGCCTGTGCAACTCGCGCATGTCACGGGCCGGAATCCACAGTCCGCGGCCCGTGAGCGCTTGCGTTGTCCGCATTAGGGTAGACATCGAGGTGCGGAAGTTTCGATTGAGGCGCGATCGCGCCCGCTCGCGAAGATGGATCAACCCAACCGACTTTTCGGCGTAACAAGCCTCGGCCAGCATGGAGGCGCTGTCGCCACTTACCAGCAGAGCGTCGGCGAGCCGGAGCACAGATGCGTAAGGGTTCGGCGCCTGTGCCTTCCACGCGTATATCTGCGCCGGAACCTCGAGGCGACGAACCATGAGTTTCAGCGCGTTTTGCGGCGTGCGGGGACTACCGACCACCACTGCGCTGCCACCGCATTCGCTCGCAATCCGGTTAATGGATTCGGCAAGACCGTCGGCACAATTCGCGTCTAACCGATAGCTGCCGGAATCGCCGCCCAACAGCACCCCCAGCATCGGTCGCGGCAGGCACTCGAACTCGTCACGCCAGTGCGCCAGGACGTCCTCAGTCGCCCGTGGCGGCAGATTCAGCGGCAGGTCCAGCATTACCACGTTTTCAGCTTCCGGAAGACGGTACTGCGGCGTGGTGATGATCAGATCGAACCAGTCCAGCGGCGCCCAAGGCCGGCCGAGGCAGACAACGCGCGACTTTCCACCCGAGGCATGTTGGATTCGCCGGGCATCAATCACCGCCCTGCCCCCGGCGATCAGCACCAGATCGGGCCACGGCGGCGTGTAGATCAAGCGTTTTTCCGAAGGCACACCACGCGCCCGGAAACCGGTCAGGCGATCGCGCAAGACCCGGGGAACAGGGTCGACCTGATCGATCCAGCGCGCATCGGCATTCAGTACTTCGACCAGCGTCTTGAGTTGCCCATTGTCCCCGGCACCGGGCGCGGCCAGCACCCAAGCAGTCGGTGAAAGTCCCGGTTCCGGGCAGTGGTCAGGATCGGGCATGGGTCCGGGGTCCGGTTTGCAGGAATTTTTCCGAATTATAATTGACACAAAAAATCTTCTGGGCTACACTGCTGCGCTTGTTCTCGGGGCCATAGCTCAGCTGGGAGAGCGCTACAATGGCATTGTAGAGGTCGGCGGTTCGATCCCGCCTGGCTCCACCAAAAGGTTTCGAGCAGTACCAAAATTCCTGGGCCAAAACGCATTGCTTCAACGCTTTACGTCCCCTTCGTCTAGAGGCCTAGGACACCGCCCTTTCACGGCGGCGACAGGGGTTCGAATCCCCTAGGGGACGCCAAAAAAGAGAAAACCCCGCCATTGTGCGGGGTTTTTTCTTTTTCGGCCTCCCCTTTGCCGGGATCGAACCCAGGCCCGATCAAAGCCACCGGCCATTTCGACCCTCTGCGGTCTGAGCCCGGGCGTGTTTCGAAATGCGGCACCCCAGGTTTCGAACCGAGCGCCAACGGCGCGAGCTCACGAGACGGGCCGCAGGCCCGCGAGCCCGAAGGGCCAGCCGCCGCAGGCGGCGCAGTAATCCCCAAAGCCAGGGGACGCCATAAAACGGAATGCCCGGCCCTGTCCATACGGCCGCAGGAGGTGTCTCCAGGCATCGACCGATAATTGCCGAAAACCATTCGCGGCCTGGAGACCGCTCCTACTCCACCAACTCGCGCAGCAGGTCAATGCGGATCGACCGGTGCTTGCCCTGAAGCAGTTTGCGCTTGGTCCAGCCGACACGAAAACACAGCTCGACGAACGGTTGCTGGCCGCTCAATGTGAATCCCGCGGCCTCGGACACTTGATCTATGAAGCCGCCGATGGCCTTGCGATCCAGCCAGTGCACACCAGCCTTGGCGATGCCGGTCCCCAGAGGAACGTCCCGGCGCAGGCTTTCGACGTCGACTGCGGTGATCGCATCACCATCCATGACGAAATTCTTCCCGACCGGATCGACATAATCCAGTCCGACCTGGATTTCGGCGGGGCGGAGTTCCCCGGCGCGTGCAACAAGCGCATCCGTCAACGCAGGTTCGAGCAGACCGGCGGTCACCAGAAAGTCCAGATCGGTCTCCAGCGCATGCCATAGAGTCTGCGCGGATTCGCTGCGCCGGTCAGCGCGGTAGAGCGCGCCGAAGAATGCCCCCAGAGCGGCGCGATCGGAGGTGCTCGAAGAGTCGAATTTCCGGCCCTCGACGAAAGACAGCAACAGCTCGTTTTCGTGGCGCTGGATCAATCGGGGAAAACGCGCCCCAGTCGGCGCATCTTCAAGCGCCCGCTCGACGAGGCTCGCCTCGAAGCTGTCGCCCATCACAACCCGCTTGAAGCGCGTTCCGTTGATGTCGACGAAATAAACCGATTGACGCTTGGCGAACACGCCGGAAAGCCGCCTGACGATCGCGAAATACAGTCTGCGCGAGGTTGAGTGAGCGTTTTTCTGGAAAAATGAGCCAAGCCTGAATGCCATGCGCGAGAGCGTCCCATCCAATAGTTGAATTAGCGCACCAGATACAGCCCGATACTGCGCGGCGCATATGCTCAAATGCGTCGCAATGGTAGCATGCAGGGACTGATTTGCCGCCTCCCGAAAACTGGATCCCATGCCGGCCACGCCAAAAGCCAATCCGAAAGTCACGGTATTCATTCCGGTACACAATCGCGAGCATTACATACGCGTTGCCGTCAACAGCATTCTGGCCCAGACTTTTGAGGATTTCGAGCTCATCGTTGTCGACGACGGCTCGACGGACAGCACCGCTGAAGTGCTGGCAAGGTATTCGGATCCACGTCTCAGGGTGCTTCAAAACTCCGCCAACCTGGGCATTCCGGCCTCGCGTAACCGCGGGCTCGAAGCAGCCCGTGGCAAATATATTGCCCTGCTCGACAGTGATGACCATGCCTATCCGGAGCGCCTCGCTCGGCAGGTGAAATATCTGAATGCCAATCCGGAAATCACCCAAGTGGGTAGCTGGTGCAGTTTCATGGATTCCGAAGGCAATATGCTGGACAAGATCCGGCGCCAGCCGCTTAAGCCGGAAGATATCCACGCCCACCTGCTGTTCCACTGCCCGGTCATAAACCGAACCGTGATGGCGCGCACGTCAGCGTTGCGAGCGATCGGCTACGACACCGCTTTTCCGCGCTGTCAGGACTACGACATGCACAGCCGGCTGGTGATTGCCGGACACTCACTGGCGAACATCCCCGATACCCTCGTGTGCGGCCGCGAGCACCCGGGACGCTTTACCGGCAAGACATCCGACCTGGGAAGAGACCGCAAAATCACTGTGTACCGAAGAATGCTCGCACGCATAGACATCGAAGCGAACGACGAAGAGCTCGGCCGACATCATGCGCTTACCCGCCCGGCGGAAAGACCGGTGGGCGTGGAGGAATTCCTGGAATGGACCGAAGCCTGGCTGTGGCGGATCAAACAGGCCAACCGGACATGGCCTGTCTATCCCGAGCCTTCGCTGTCGCGTGCGCTGGGCGCCGTGTGGGCGCTTAACTGCTGGCGCGCGCGACGCACCCTTGGCCGCCGGAAGGTTCTGGCGCGTCTTGGCGGCTCGCCGCTTGCGCGCGGTATTCCGGGCAACTTCAACATACGTTTCCTGGTGGCCGCAACAACCCGTTCAGCCCGGCGAGCCCAGGTGGACGACCGCGTACCGGAAGATCGATAGAACCGATCTCATAAGAACCCGTGCCCCGAACCCGTGAGCTGTGCAAACTTTGGGGGGTAACGCCACTTTCCGGTTTGCTTTGTTGCGCCGGGCTTTGCACAATAGAAGACTTTCCATGCAATTGCGATTTACCTCGATGACAAAAGCCCGGACGCTGATGCTCGCCCTTCTGATTTCTTCCGCAGCTCTGGCCCAGAGCGCCGAAGACCCTGCAACGCTTACCCTCGGCCGCATTTTCGATTCGCCCCCGCTTTCCGGATCTTCGCTGAGGCAGGCCGGACTGTCCCCCGATGGCACACGAGTAACCTTTCTGCGAGGCCGAGAGGACGACGGCGACACCCTGGACCTCTGGGAATACAACCTGGAGCAGGATCGGATCCGGCGGCTGATATCGGCCGACGATGTGCTGGCCGAGCCGGTGGCGCTTTCGGAAGCCGAGAAGGCACGGCGCGAACGGGCCCGAATTTCCAACCTCCGGGGCATCGTCGAATATCGATGGGCACCTGACGGGCGCCACCTGCTGTTCCCTCTGGGCGGGGACATCTTTCTCGCGAAGCTTGACGACGAACCCATCAGGGTGCGCCAGCTCACCGCCGGCGAAAGCTTCGATATGGATCCGAAGATCTCGCCGGACGGCACTGTGGTGGCATTCGTGCGCGACCAGGATCTGTGGGTCGTCGATGTCGCGAACGGTAAGGTGCGCAAGTTGACCGAAGACGGCGCAGGCCCCCTCAAGAACGCCATGGCCGAATTCATCGCTCAGGAGGAAATGGGTCGTTCGACCGGCTACTGGTGGTCGCCCGACGGCGAATCGATCGCTTTCCTCCAGGTCGACGAATCTGCAATCGAACCCAGCAAGCGCTACGAGGTCTCCGGCGAGCAGATCGAAATCATCGAGCAGCGCTATCCGTACGCCGGTACGCCAAACGTGCGCTACCGACTGGGCGTGATCGAACTGCCATCCGGCGACGATGTTGATGGCAACGGCGATCGCAATCGAGGCGAAGTCACCTGGATTCCGGTAAGCGAGACGCCGTTCGACGAACAGGATGTCTACATACCGCGTGTCAAGTGGCTGCCCGACGGTAGCGGCCTGACCTTCCAGCGCCAGTCTCGCGACCAGCAGATGCTGGAACTGGTGCTGCACGAATTCGATACCGGGCAACAGCGGGTGCTGGTCCGCGAAAAAAGCGAAATATGGACCAACCTGCACGACGACCTGCATTTTCTCGAGGACATGGACGCTTTCATCTGGTCATCGGAGCGGACGGGCTTCCGCCATCTCTATCTGATCGGTCTGGACGGCGAAATGATTCGTCCGCTTACCGGCGGCGAATGGGAAGTTGCAGCGCTTGCAGCCGTGGACGAGGATCTTGGCCTGATCTATTTCACCGCCGGCGTCGATTCTCCGACTGAACGCCACCTTTATCGACAGTCGCTGATCAGCGCCAGCCCAGAGGCGGTCAACCGGATATCACGCCGCGGCGGCTGGCATGACATCAGCTTCGACGACTCGGCGCGGACGTACCTTGACACTTTTTCCAGCACCGATCAGCCGCCGCAACTCTCATTGCACTCGGCCGACGGCGAAAGGCTGGCGTGGTTGATCGAGAACCGGGTCGACTCAAATCATCCGTATGCGCCGTTCATGCCGGGTCACCGTCCGACCGAATTCGGCGTTATTGAAGTCAACGACGCGCCCGCGAACGGCCAGCCGCTGCACTACCGGATGATCAAGCCGGCCGGCTTCGATGAATCCGGAACGTATCCAGTATTCCTGCACGTTTACGGGGGACCCACTTCGCGCATGGTCGTCAACCGCTGGGGCCGGCGCCACCTTATCGACCAGTACATGGCCCGATCGGGTTACATCGTGTTCTCGATCGACAACCGCGGCATCGAAGGCCAGGGCGTGGCATTCCAGGCGCCGGCCTATCTCAACCTCGGCCGGGTCGAGGTGAACGGCCAGATGGCCGGGGTCGAGTTCCTGAAGGCCCAGCCGTTCGTCGATCCCGACAGGATCGGGGTATTCGGCTGGAGCTACGGCGGTTACATGACGCTGATGATGCTCATGCAGCACCCCGGCGAATTCGCCGCCGGCGCGGCCGTAGCCCCGGTCACCGACTGGGCGCTTTACGACACCCATTACACTGAGCGCTATCTGGGCATGCCGCGCGGGGAGTCCGGCGAGCCCACCGAAGCCTACACCGGCGCAAACGTCCTCGAATATGCCGACAATCTCGCCGATCCGCTATTGCTGGTCCACGGCATGGCCGACGATAACGTGTTGTTCACCCACTCGACGATGCTGATGCAGAAGCTTCAGTCGGCGGCAATCGATTTCGAGTTGATGACCTACCCGGGCGAAAAGCACGCGATCTCGGGCGAAGGCCAACGCCTGCACGTGTATCGGCAGATCGACCGATTCATGCGGCGGCATTTGATCGACACCGAGGAATAGGACGGTTGACGGTTGACGGTTTACGGTTTTCGGCTAAATCATCGCTTGCAAGGCAAGCTCCTACACCTGCCGTCGAGCATGGAGGCGGCGGCGAGCACGTAAACGCGCGACGGGTGTGGGAGGCGGCTCCGGCGCCGATGAATTCATCGCCAGTCGCGGCCGGAGCCCGCTCCCACAGCGACAAGTTCCTCGAAGTCGAACGGACTTACCCGACCTCCGACCTCCGACCTTCGACTTCCGCTTTACCGGAAACCCGAAACCGGAAACCCGAACCCGTCGCTTTTCTACCCGATCAGAATCCCGCGGCGCTTGAGATAGGCGAGCAGCTCTTCGACGCATTCGTCGACGCTCATCTTCGAGGTGTCGACGATGATTTCCGGATCCTCCGGCGGCTCGTAGGGCGAGTCGATGCCGGTGAAGTTGCGAATGACCCCGGCCCTGGCCTTGGCATACAGGCCCTTGGGGTCACGCGTTTCGCAAACGTCCAGCGGGGCGTCGACGTGGATCTCGACGAATTCGCCGTCCTCCATCAGCTCGCGCACCATCGCGCGGTCGGCGCGAAACGGCGAGATGAACGCGGTCAGCACCACCAGCCCGGCATCGGCCATCAGGCGTGCAACCTCGCCGATGCGTCGAATGTTTTCGACCCGATCGTCGTCGCTGAAGCCCAGATCCCGGTTGAGCCCGTGCCGCACGTTGTCGCCGTCCAAAAGGTAGCTGTGATGACCGCGCTGGAACAGCGCCTTTTCAAGCGCGTTGGCCACGGTCGACTTGCCGGCGCCCGATAAGCCGGTAAACCAGAGCACGGCCGATTTCTGCGCCTTCTGTTGGGCCCGAGCCCGCTTGTTGACGGTCTGGGCATGCCAGGTGACGTTGCTGGACTTGTCGGTCAGCTGGTCGGTCACCGGCCGCACGATCATGCCGGCGCCGACGGTCAGGTTGCTGACCCGGTCGACGAGGATGAAACTGCCGGTGGCCGGGCTGGAATCGTAGGCGTCGAATGCCAGCGCACGGCTGGCTCGGATGCGGCAATATCCAATCTCGTTGAGTTCCAGCTGCTCGGCCGGATGGTGCTCGAGCGTGTTGACGTCGATACGGTGGTGAATGGCCTCGGGCGTGGCCGGGACTTCGCTGGACGCCAGCTTCAGGTTGTACTGCCGGCCGGGCAGCAGGGGCCGGTCGTTCATCCAGACCACGCGGGCGTCGAACAACTCCGAGACGCGCGGCAGCCGGTCGGCATGCACCAGCACGTCGCCGCGGCTGATGTCGATCTCGTCGGCCAGCGTAAGCGTGATGGACTGCCCGGCCCGGGCGCTTCCCATGGCACCGCCATACTCGATTATTTCCGCAACCTTGCTCCGACGGCCCGAAGGCAGTGCGACAACTACATCGCCGGGCGCGACACGGCCGCTGACCAGCGTGCCGCAGAAGCCTCGAAAGTCCGATCTTGTGCGATTGACGTACTGAACCGGGAAGCGCATCGGCCGTTCCAGGTCGTGCTCGTGCACCGGCGAGCTTTCCAGCAGGTCGAGCACACCGGGCCCGTCGTACCAGTCCATTTCATCGGCGTCGCGGGTGACGTTGGCACCGTTGAGCGCGCATACCGGCACGCAGGAAAAGTCTTCGATGCCCAGCTGATTGGCGAACGAAGCATATTCGTCGCGGATGCGCTCGAACACTTCACGATCGTAGTCCACAGCGTCCATCTTGTTGATGGCCACCACCACGTGGCGAATGCCGAGCATATGTACCAGATAGCTGTGGCGGCGCGTCTGCACCTGCAGCCCGTGGCGGGCGTCGATAAGCACGATGGCCAGGTCGGCGGTGGACGCGCCGGTGACCATGTTGCGGGTGTACTGCTCGTGGCCCGGCGTGTCGGCGATGATGAATTTGCGCTTCTCGGTCGTGAAGTAGCGGTAGGCAACATCGATGGTGATGCCCTGCTCGCGCTCGGCCTGCAGGCCGTCGACCAGCAGCGCGAGGTCGGGCGCCTCGCCGGTGGTGCCGTACTTGCGCGAATCCTTGCCCACCGCGGCGAGCTGGTCCTCGAACACCTGCTTGGTGTCGAACAGCAGCCGGCCGATCAGGGTCGATTTCCCGTCGTCCACCGAGCCGCAGGTGATGAAGCGCAGCAATTCCTTGTTACGGTGCTGTTCGAGGTATTCGCCGATGTCGAAATCGCCGGCGTCGAAATCCGCGTGGAACATCAGAAGTATCCCTGTTGTTTTTTCTGTTCCATCGACGCCGAGGCATCCTTGTCTATCGCCCGGCCCTGGCGCTCGGAGGACCGCGCCAGAAGCATCTCGCGGATGATCTCGGGCAGCGTGGTGGCGTCGGACTCGACGGCACCGGTCAACGGATAGCAGCCCAGCGTGCGGAAACGAATACGCTTCATCTCTGGCGTCTCGCCCGGTTCGAGCGGCATACGATCGTCATCGACCATGACCATCAGCCCGTCGCGCTCGACAACAGGGCGTTCGGCGGCAAGATACAGGGGGATCACCTCGATGTCTTCCAGGTCGATGTACTGCCAGACATCAAGCTCCGTCCAGTTCGAGAGCGGGAATACCCGAATACTCTCGCCGGAATGGACCCGGCCGTTGTAGATGTTCCAGAGCTCGGGCCGCTGGTTCTTGGGATCCCAGCGATGCTGCCGGTCGCGGAACGAGAACACCCGCTCCTTGGCCCGGGAACGCTCCTCGTCGCGCCGCGCGCCGCCGAAGGCCGCATCGAAGGCATGTTCACTCAAAGCCTGCTTGAGCGCCTGGGTCTTCATGATGTCGGTATGCACGGCCGAGCCGTGGCTGAACGGATTGACGTTCTGCGCCACGCCCTCCTTGTTGATGTGCACGATCAGGTCGATATCCGGATCGGCCGCGATCCTGTCGCGGTAGGCATACATATCCTGAAACTTCCAGGTGGTGTCCACATGCAGCAGCGGAAACGGCAGGCGGCCTGGATAAAAGGCCTTTCTCGCCAGGTGCAGCATCACGGCCGAATCCTTGCCTAGCGAGTAAAGCATCACCGGATGATCGAACGTGGCTGCCACTTCCCGGATGACGTGGATGGACTCGGCTTCCAGCGCCTCCAGGTGAGTCAGCCGCTTCGCGGCCTTCGGCTCAGACATTTTGTTGTTTCCGCATTTCGGCAATTCTGTGATCCAGGTATTCGGCGAACGTGTCTCCAAGCTCGGGATGCTTGAGTGCGTACTCGACCGTGGCTTCCAGATAACCCAGCTTGTTGCCGCAGTCGTAGTGCTTGCCGGTGAACTCCCAGGCGTCCACGCCCTGCTCGTCGCGCAATGCGGCGATGGCATCGGTCAATTGTATTTCGCCCCTGCGATCCGGCGCCGTGGTTTCCAGTAGCTCGAAAATCCGGGGGGTGAGCAGATAACGGCCGACTACGGCGAGATTAGAAGGTGCATCGGCAGGGTCGGGTTTTTCGACGATGGCACGGATCGGGGCCAGCGGTCCTGGCTCATCGCCGATATCGACTACGCCGTAACGATCGGTATGTTCCTTCGGCACGCGCTCGACACTTATCACCGAACGACCGGTGGCCGAGAAACGCTCGGCAAGCTGGCGCATCACCGGCTTGTCGCCGCCGTCGATCAGGTCGTCGGCCAGGATTACGCCGAACGGCTTCTCGCCCACCAGCGAGCGCGCGCACAGCACTGCGTGCCCCAGCCCCAGCGCCTCGCGCTGGCGCACATAGACGCAATTGATGCCCTCGGGCAGAACGCCACGGACCATGTCGAGCAGCTCCTGCTTGCCGCGCGCGGCAAGCTCGGTTTCCAGCTCGTAGGCCATGTCGAAGTGGTCCTCGATCGCGCGCTTTGTGCGACCGGTAACGAACACCAGGTTGCGGGCGCCGGCTGCGATCGCCTCTTCGACCGCGTACTGGATCAGAGGCTTGTCGACGACCGGAAGCATTTCCTTTGGACTGGCCTTGGTGGCCGGCAGAAAGCGCGTGCCGAGACCGGCTACGGGGAAGACCACCGTATCGATGACCGAGGCATTCATTGATTTGACCTTGATTTTAGTGACGCAAGACGGCCCATTTTACTATCATGACGAGGCGCCTGCCCCGCCATTTAAGCCTAAAGCGACTGCGGGGCCCCTTAGCATTTCTCATCCAGATCCGGAAAGCCGCTCCCATGTTCACAATACTCTTGATCCACGCCTGGCGAACGACCTGACATGGCGCTGTTGATCGCGACCCCTGACCGCGACGCACATGAGCTGGCGCGGCATATACAGTACCGGGATCCGGAAATCGACCTGCGGATCTGGCCGGAGATGGGCGACACCTCCGAAATCGCCTTCGTGCTCGCCTGGAAACCGCCCGACGAGTTGTTCCGGCAACTGCCAAATCTGCAAGCCGTCTCTTCGCTGGGCGCTGGCGTGGATGCGCTGATCGACCGCGCAGATATCCCGGCAAGGGTCGATATCGGCCGGCTTGCCGGTCCGCGACTCGCGGCCAACATGGCGGCTTACCTGGTCGCGATGGTGGTGGGGGACTGGAAAGGGTTGGCGGGTTTCGTCGAAGACCAGAAGAACCTGCGCTGGAACCCGTGGGCGCCCGAGTCGCCGCCCGCAGTTGGATTGCTGGGAATGGGACAGATGGGACAACACAGTGCCGCGGCATTCGCAGAGCTCGGGTTTCGACTGCATGGATTCAGTCGCTCGGGCAAGGGACCTGCAAGCGTCGAAATGCATTCAGGACAAAAAGGCCTGGCCGAAATCGCCAGGGTTTCGGACTACCTCGTGAACCTTCTGCCCCTGACCGACGGGACCCGCGGGATTCTCGACCGCGCGCTGTTTTCGAAGATGAAGCAAGGCAGCACGCTCATCAACGTGGGACGCGGCGAGCACCTGGTGGAGCAAGACCTGCTCGACGCCCTGAAAGTCGAACGCCCCGGATGCGCCATGCTGGACGTGTTTCGCCAGGAACCGCTGCCCGGCGATCACCCGTTCTGGACGCATCCGGATATTCTAATCACGCCGCACTGCGCCAGTATCACCTTGACCGTCGAGGCCGCCGAACTCGCCGTCGAGAGCTATCGCCGGGTACTCGCCGGCAAGACGCCGCTAGGGATGGTAGATCGGGAGCGGGGATACTGAGCGGATGCCGTAAGCTCGTCCCGGACGGTCAAGGACCGATCCGGGATCTCGAGCCGCGGACGCGATAGCGCGCACGGGCGAATTGTCGGGATCCCGCATGACGCCGCGTTATGCGCGGCGTTTGGGGATGATGGCTGATGGGCGGGCGCCGTGCGCAGCGGTTCCCGGATGAACGTCAGGCGCAGGTCGGCCCGGGCGTGGCCGACCTGCTTTACACACCGCCGGGCATCGTGCAGCGACCCGTCGTCGGGGGCGCCGCCCCGAGCTACCGCTTGACGAACTTCAGCGTCATTCGGTCGCTCTCGCCGATGTCCATTTGCGCCTCGCGCTCGTCTTCCGGCACATTCCTCATCGACGGCGGCAGGCTCCAGACGCCCTCCGGATGGTCGGCAGTGTCGGCCGGGTTGGCGTTGATCTCGGACGCGTCGACCAGCCGGAACCCGTTGGCTTCGGCCTTGGCAACGATCCAGCTCTGCTTGACGTAACCGGTGTACTCTTCGCCGTCGGCGCTTTCGGGCAGGCGGTGCTGGACGATACCCAGCACGCCGCCGCGGTCCAGCACCGCATTGGCTGCCTGCAGCACCTCGTCGAACACGCCCGAACGCTTCCAGCCGTGGCTACTGCGGAAGCTGACCACCATGTCGGCCGACCCCGGCTCGCCCAACTCGGTCTTGCGCGGCGGGTCGAACTCGATGATTTCCACATCGCCAAATCGCCCGGTATCGGAAATCCGATCTGCCCAGGCGGCATAGATGTCCCGATAGAAATCAGGCAGAGATTCGCTCTCCAGGTCCACGTGGGCGCCAACGTAACTGCCTTCCTCGCGCAGGTAAGGCGCCAGGATTTCGGTATACCAGCCGCCGCCGGGCGCGAGCTCGACCACCGTCATGTCGGGCTCGATGCCGAAAAAGGTCAGCGTCTCGTAGGGATGACGATACTGGTCGCGCGCCTTCTCGTCTGCCGGGCGCGCCGGGTCCTCGATGACTGACTGCAACTTCTCATCGGCCTGCGCGGGAAGCGCGAGGCTTAGCCCCAGCAGGGCTGCGGTCGTGAACGTAGCAAACTTCAGATTCATTGCTCTTTCTCCAGATTCAGGCTCAGGCGATAAAGTCGGTGGCCGCTATCGGCATACTTGCGTTCGAACGGCGTCAAGGGTGAAGCCACGCTGAAAGATACCACCGGCGGCGTCGCCATGCCGCATATTCCGCCGGCCAGGCGAAACTCCTCGGCATACGTGTCCCAGTTGGTCCGAAGTTCGAGTTGTCCGCCCAGGGAAAGCAGCTGCGGAAAAACCGGGTGACCGTGCCAGCGCCGCCGCAGATGAGCGGCCTTGGGCCATGGATTGGGGTAAAGCAGGAAATGCCGGGCCGGCCGAACGGCATCGGCTGCCAGCAGCCGCCAGAAATCCTCGGCGCGCGCCCGAACCCGTCTCATGTTGGACAATTGCGGACCGCGGAACCGTTTCAAACGCGTCGCCGATCGGTCGATGCCCAGGACGATGGAATCGCGATAGCGTTCGGCAAGGCGGGCGGTGGACCAGCCCGTGCCGCAACCCGAATCCAGCACCAGCGGTGTCTGCCGATCCCAACTGGCCATGAACGCCGCATACGCCGACCGGCTGGCCGGATGTATCGGCCCGCGCCAACAGTTCTGACGATGTCGATCGACCACCTCGGCCAGTCGCCTGTGGACACAGGCCTGATTTGAACGAACGGTTCTGGATGGAGAATTCAGGGGAATGGTGGGCCGTGAAGGACTCGAACCTTCAACCAACGGATTAAAAGCCCGGTGCTCTACCACTTGAGCTAACGGCCCCGATTATGCGAAGCCCATTATTATACCCAAATGCTCAGGTGCCGGGCCGGGTGCCGGCCATTTTCAGAAGCCAGGAATTGCGGACTGCGCCGATCCGTACTACTCGGCCGATTTGACCTTTTGCCAGAGCGCTTCCTGCGCTTCCAGGTCGAGGTCTTCGAAACGCCGGCCCGCTGACCGGGCCGCTTTCTCCATCGCCCTGAAGCGCGTTTCGAATTTCAGGTTGGTGCGGCGCAATGCGCCGTCGGCATCGATATCGAGCTTGCGCGCCAGGTTGGCTACGGCGAACAGCACGTCGCCCAGTTCGTCTTCCATACGGTCGCGATTTGCTGATTCAAGCTCGTCCTCGAGTTCCTGCAGTTCTTCGCGAATCTTGGCCAGAACAGGCTCGAGATCCGGCCAGTCGAAGCCGGCCCGGCCGGCGCGCTTCTGCAATTTGACCGCGCGCCTCAGCGGCGGTAGCGATGCCGGCACGCCGTCGACAAAGCCGGCCATACCGGCTTTCGTGCGCTCGGCGGCCTTGATCTGTTCCCAGTTCGCCGTCTGGGTCTCGGCATCCATCTGCCGGTCATTATCCGATTCTTTGCCGGTACCCCTGCCCGCTCCCGGCCCGAAAACGTGCGGATGCCGACGGATCAGCTTGTCGGCCACGGCGACCGCCACCTCGTCGAACGAGAACGCACCGATTTCGCGACCGAGACGCGCGTGAAACACGACCTGGAACAGCAGGTCGCCCAACTCGTCCTTGAGGTCCTCGAGGTCTCCGCGTTCGATCGCGTCGGCCACTTCGTGAGCCTCCTCGATTGTATAGGGCGCAATCGATCGAAACGTCTGCTCGAGATCCCACGGACAGCCGTTTTCCGGGTCGCGCAGGCGCTCCATGACCTCGAGCAGACGCTCGATGGCGGCGGGGGCGGAGTCATTGGTCATGCTGAGTTTCCTTCGTCCTGTCCGGCAGATCCTCAATGGTATGCCAGCACGAAAAGCAGCGGGCGAGCGTCAACTCGGCTTCAGTGTTACCTCCACGCGCAAGCCGCCCAGCGGCGAGACCTGCGGGCGGATTTCCCCATGGTAGCTTTCGACGATGCCCTGTACGATCGACAGTCCCAGGCCCTGCCCTTCGGCACGCTCGTCTCCGCGCATGCCGCGCTGAAGCATTTCGGCAAATCGCTCGGCGTTGATTCCCGGCCCGTCATCGTCCACCCGCAATCGCAGGCCGCTGCGCCTGCCGCTGGAGGAGTGCGCGTCAAAGATGGCGTGCACCTGGTTTCGACCATACTTGGCGGCGTTTTCCAGCAAATTACCCAGGACCTCCAGCAGGTCGCGCTCGGCCACATTCGCGCGAAGCGAAGCGGGCGCACTCACCTTGAACTCCATGTCGGGATAGAGCTTTCGCAGGGTTCGCACCACGCGCTCGACGACCGGCGCCACCGTTAGTGGCGGCAGCATGGTCCGGCGGCCCGATCGCGCGGCGCGATCGAGTTCGGATCGAATACGCGCCTGCATCTGGCCGACCGTTTCACGAAGCTCGGCCACGCCGATCCGCTCGCCGGCATCAAGCTGCGAATTGATTACGGCAAGCGGCGTCTTGAGCGAATGCGCCAGATCGCCCAACGCCCGGTGATATTGCTCGACGTTGGCGCGCTCGGTCTTGAGCAGCGCATTCAAATTCTCGGTCAGCGGCGACAGTTCCCGCGGATAGAGGCCTGACAGATGGTCGCGGCGACCCGACTCGATGTCGCGGACCTCGCCGGCGATCCGCCTGAGGATCTGCAGTGGCTGGAACAGCAGCGCGAGCTGGGCAACCACCAGCACCAGCGCCGCCAGGCCCAGCCATCGCCACAAGTCACCGCGAAACGAAGCCATGGCCTGGTCGAGGCGGGTGCCGTCCTCGGCAGCCCACACCTCGACATCGACGATTTCACCGGATTCGGTCTCCCAGCCCAGCCCCAGGCGATAGATGAACCAGGGTTGCCCGGCATCGGCCGCCTGAAAGCGATCCGCGCCGCGCGCGATGGTCATTTTCTCGACCGGCATGTCTACGCCGAGGGTCGAAGGCGAAAGCCATCGATCCTCTCTGGTGTATATGCCCGCGTACAGACCGGATGCCGGCCGGGTGAGCAGCGAATCTGCCGGCGCACCGGCCCATGCCACAGAGCCCGTCGCGTCGACCTCCAGTCCGGCCAGCACCGCAAATACTGCGGACTCGAGTCGCTCACGCAGCGCGCTTTCCTCGGAAGCGCGAAAAGCGCGTTCGACCGACAATCCGATCAGACCCAGCGCGAGGAGCACTACCGCAACTGCCGACAGCGACAGTCGAAACAGGAGGGAGGGTGGCTTGCGGGATTTTGTCATTGGACAATCGTTCCTGAGCTGTAGGAGCCGAATCCGCGGGCGACCGGGTCAGGCTTTGAAACCGATCGCGGTCGGATAACGCTCCTACTGCCTCTCCGGGCTGAACCTGTAGCCCTGGCCGCGCAGGGTCTGGATCGGCTTCCAGTCGCCATCGGGATCCAGTTTCTTGCGCAGCCGTCCCAGGATGACTTCGATTACGTTGCTTTCCGGGTCGGCATCGTCTTCGTAGAGATGCTCGTTGAGCAGGATCTTGGACAGCACCTGGTCGGGATGCAGTACAAAATACTCCAGCAGCTTGTACTCGAACCGGGTCAGCTCCAGCGGCTCGTCGTCCAGACTGACCTTGCGCGAAGACAGATTGATCTTCAGCGGACCGAATTCCAGCGCCGAGGAGGCATGTCCTCCAGCGCGGCGCAGCAGCGCATGTACCCTGGCAATCAGTTCCTCGGTTCGAAACGGCTTGGTGAGATAGTCATCGGCGCCGGAATCCAGCGCTTCGACCTTGTCCTGCCAGTGATCGCGTGCAGTCAGGATAAGCACGGGATAACGCTTTTCAGCGCGTCGAAGTTCCTTGACCACCTCGAGCCCGGATTTACCTGGAAGGCCGAGATCGACAATAGCCAGATCGATTGGATATTCGGTGGCGAAATACGCACCCTCGATGCCATCGCCAACCGCATCGACGACAAAGCCCTCCGCGCGCAGTCGATCGGTCAGATTCTCGCGCAAGGTGGTTTCGTCTTCGAGCATTAGAATCCGCACCGATCAGCGCCTCGCTGGAACTCGGATTGTCTTGACCACGCCGTCGCGGGTCAGGATGCGGATGACATAGAACGTCTGCCCGTTTCGTTCCACCTCGCGAGCCGAAACAACTTTTGCATCGTGCTGTCGCGCGACACGCTCGGCAACTTCGCGCAGGCTGTCGGCGAACGCACTGGGGGCCGGCAACGAAAGCGCAAGCACCAGGCCCATCAGAACAGGTCGCACGATGCGCGCGAGCCGGGCGGAGTTGAGGGGTTGCTTGTTCACGCTCCTGATTCTACAGCCGCAGGCTTAATCAGTGCTGAATCATTCAGGAACATCCAGCGTCGGGAACATCGGCCAGCCATTCGGACCCATCCCGGTCGGACGAAACGTCGAGGACGATGGCCGGAACCAAAAAGGCCGCCCCAGGGGCGGCCTTTTCGGCATTCGGTCAGAAACCGAATTTCAGGTCATCACTCAGACCATCATGCGGCGACCGGCAAAGCCGGCAACCATGAGCAGCATCAGGCTCATCACGACCAGACCCCAGCGGCTCATGGTCGGAATCACCAGCGGCTGACCCTGACAGAGCACGGTGAAATCAGCGGTCTGAACAGCCGGATCGCCACCGATCGTGCAGGCAACATCAGCCTGGAAGGTATCCGGCGATGTTGGCGTGCACTGGAACCCAACCGACTCTGTAGCGCCCGGGGCGATCGTGAAGTCGATCGGATCCGGGAAGGTAAAGACACCCGCAGTGTCCGTTACGGTGCAGGAAACGGTAATGTCGTCCACGGCACCGGTGTTGCTGAAGTCGATGAAGCCTTCCGGCGTTGCGCTCAGCGGGGGTACGACACCCAGACTCAGCACACCACCTGCCGGCGGATCGGCAACGAAACTCCCATCCGACTCACCTTCACAGGTCAGCGGATAGGTGAAGCCGCCCGCAGGCTCGGCCGGATCGTCGGTGTTGACGACCAGATCGGCGGTGAAGGCACCCGTAGTGTCCGGGCTGCAGGTCACGGTGATGTCGTCCGTGCCGTCGGGTGCATCGCCCGCCGAAACCGTGAACGGCGCGAAGGTCAGATCGAACTGCGCGGCGTTGGCGCCGGAAATCGCAGCCGCCGTGACGTTCAGGTCAGCACCGCCGACGGCGCCACTGTTGCCTACGTCCACACCCAGCGGCGCGGATACCGTGCCATTGGTGATGGTGCCGAATGCAAGCGTACTGCCGGGCGTCGGAACCGATTCGTAGACCGGGAACGCATTGGCGATATCACAGTTGACGGTGACGTCGATCTGTGCGGTGCCGGTCATCGTGGATGGATCGTCGTACTGCAGCGTGATCGTTTCGGCGAACGTGCCGGCCGCGGTAGTATCGCACTCGAGCACCACCTGGTCGGTTTCGTCAACCGAAATCGTGGTGTCGGTCAGACCGTCGGTGATGCTAATCTCAGGGGTCATCCCCTCGGACAGGGCGGCGTTCAGCGCGTTGCTGGCGAAACCATCCTCGTCGTTGGTGATATCGAAGAAGCCGGTTGGATTCGGAGCGCCGATCACACCGTTGATGTTCACCGTCAGCGGCACCGCGGCCACGTTCGGCGAGAGGCCGGTGCAGGTCAGCGAGTATTGCGGGTTCGGCTCGTTGACCGAGTTGTTGGTCAGCTCCAGCGTCCCGGTCAGATCTCCGCGCGCGTCCGGGGTACAGTTCACGTCGACGACTGTGTCGGATCCACCGTCCGCGATCATGAATGGCGCAACGGTGGTCGAGAATGCCGAAGCGTTCGGGCCGGTAAACGTAAGCGCGGTCACATCCAACTGTTGGTCGCCGATCTCCGAAACGGTGATCAGCTGCGGCGAAAGGCCGCTTGCGGACCCTACGTCACCGGTTCCCAGCGCGATGGTCGAACCCGGAGCGGGCGATGAGGCAAAGCCTGCGTCTCCAATGATAGAGCCGGTGATGGTGGTGTCGGTGCCGGTGATACCGACCGCATTGCCGGTGGTGTCACCTGCCGATGCATTGGAGAACGTCACATCGTGGGTGCCGGATTGATCGATTGTGAAGCCCACCGCACCCATGTTGGCAATGTTGAACGGCGAGATCTCATCGACCGGGAATGCGACATCGGCCACGATAATTCGAACCACACCAGCATCAGCCCCGTTGGGCTCGGTGCACGAACCCGTCTGGTGCGTGGCAGGCGCATTGTCGAAACAGCGCGTCAGGTCAGTCGGGGTCAGTTGCGCCGGATCGTAGACCAGGTCGAACTGAAAACCACCGACATCGTCGGCGTCCAGGGCGGCATAGTCATATGTAACATCCACCTCGCTGGCAACGGCGCCAGACGCGCCGTTCAGCGTGATCGAAATGTCGGCGAACGCCGACGCCGAGGCCAAAAGTCCGACCCCGGCGATGGCCGCCGGCAAAAGCTTTTTGAAGTTCATGTTTATATTCACTCCTATACGGGAATTTGAGATGTTGTTATTTAAGATGATCCGGGGTCACATCGGTCGCCTCGGCGTCAGCGAGCAGCACACCACTCAGCGTGGGCGCGGCAGCCTGCCGTGCCGCGGTCAAGAGTTCAGCACGCTTAGCGGACGGAGAAGCGTTCCGAATGAACACCATGGTACCGTCGGGAACCGGCGCATTATCCATTGAGAATACGATTACGCGCAGATTGCCGTCTGAATTGATCGAACAATTGGCAACATGAGAATCGGCTAGTCCGACGCCGCAGTCATACTGACCTTCTGCCACTGAAAGTCCCTGTACATCGAATTGCAGCCCGGCGATCTCGCCATCCGAAACAAATTCAACGCTGTAACCGCCCTTGGCCGCCTGAAGCCATAGATCCGCCGTAACGATTTCAGCCTTGCTTTCGGCAAAAGACAGCCCTGAGCCCATGAGGGCGACTGCGGCGATCACGTACTTCACACTATAGTTGATTGACATTTGAAATTTCTCCTTAATTCTCGGTGCTTTAAATCGCGCAGACGCCGCTGGTGCCGGCGAGATTCACGGTCTGAATGATGTCCAGAATCGCGATCTGGCCATCTTCGTTGCAGTCCGGTGTGCCCGGAGAGAGGAAGCTGTTGTTACCGGCATCGTTGACGAGGGTGATGATGTCCTGGATATTAACGACATCATCGGCACTGCCATTAGCATTGCAATTGCAGAGACGGCCCACCGCAGTGCTGCGACGCGATTCATACGAATCAAAGCCAAGGGTACCGGCCGCGCCATCCAGATTGCCGAGACGAATCGATTGCAGCGCCGTGCCCGAGTTGCTCAGCCCGGTGGCTTCCGCCGCCGTCTGGCCGTCGACCGACAGCGAAATGAAGCCCGAGCCTGCGCCCTGGCCCCAGTCGATTTCAACCGAAACCCAGGGATTGGCCCCGGACTGGCTGACCGACTGGGTGCTGACGTTGTCGGTCAGCGTGACCAGACCGGTGTCATCCAACGTGACCGAGAAGCGCTCGCCGGTGCCGTCGGTGGCGCTGAAACCACGGTAGATGGTCGCGGTCGCAGTGTTGTTGTTGAGCACGTAAAAACGCGCCACGATCCGGTCGATGCCGCCGGGGCTGTCGTCCTGGACGTAACCCTGGCCGGTGGCTTCAAGGCCGCAAAGACCCTGATAGCGCGCGATGTCTTCGACCGCGGGATCGCCCGCGGTTACCGCGCCGCTGGTCGCGGACCAGGCGGTGGTCTGGCAGGCCAGCGCGGCCTGGCCGGCGAACAATGCGCCGGACAGCAGCGCGCCGGCGGCCAGCGCTTTCGCAAACGGGAATTTGGATGTCGCGTTGATCATGGTGAAACTCCTGGATTCGGTAACGTAAATGTGTGCAAGTTGGCTACAAATTCGGGAAAGTGCATAACGGCGCTGGTTCGCGACTTCGATTCCCTCGGTCCCGTTTTAAGATTACCAGCCTGAGGCCTTCATTTTCAAGCGCCAAGGATACCCGAGGGCAGTCTGGAAATCCAGCCGCGATCTCAGGTTCATTGCGGGCAGGTTCTCGAGCGATGACTATTCGACCATCGCCCGGCGCCAGCCATGCGCCTGCAAAAGCATTTTCCTTCGTTAGTCAATAACGCGAAATGCTCCGGATTCCTGTCACGATCAGCCCGCTTTGCCCTGCCTGTTCGCCATTCGTCCGTAACAAGAACGTCTCAGGCCGTGCATCCGGGGCGTTTTGCGACCATGTGTATTGAAAGCCTGCTTGCCGGTTCGAAACGAATGCCGACCATCAGATGGACCTTGAATGCCGCAACCCGGCTGCGCTGCAACGAAAACGCCGGTGAAGCGAACCGGGCTGAAGACCGGCTGGCCCGTGAATGCGATCGTGCCGGGGCGCCACAGCATACCGGCCATCAGCGGCGGATTCAGAAAATTTCCGCGATACAGCAGCGAAGAGAGCCTCCGGCCTTTTCGATCTCGTCGAGCTCCACGGCATGAATCCGAAACCCCCATTCGTGTTCGATCAGACGGCGTTTTTCCGGTGCCAACGCACGCCAGCCCGCGGCGCTGATGAACAGGTCGTTGAAATTGACTGCGAGGCAGTTTCCGGCGAACGCTTCCTTTTCAGCGCGCGTAAGCTCGAGAACGTGGCCGGGAAATGCCTCGGCAATGGCGCGGGGCACTTCGGAATCGGCGAATGCATCCGGACAGATGACCAGTGCCCGGGAGGCCAGCACCGACATCACTACGTTTGTGTGGTACTCCTCCGGTTTCAGATCGAAGCGCAACGTCAGCGCCAGTTCGAAGGCGTCATGCATGGCGGCGCAGCCGCGAGCGTCCACCCGCCCGGTAATGCCGCAGAACCCCAGTCGACGCGAACGATCCATCACCATGGCGCCAGTGAGCTCGGCGACCATGTCACGGTCCGAGAGATCGACTTCCCTGTAGTCCATCAGCTCCGTGAAGAATGCTCGGATATCGGGGCGACGGGCCTCCTGCTGCCGCTCGGGGTGGAGCATGGCGCCGATGATAAAGCGGCCCGGGATGGTGCCGAAGACGTTGTTCGGAAAAAGATCGTCCGGGTTCTCGCGGCGCCCGGGAAAGCGGATCACCGGCACACCGCAGGCGGCGATGCGGTCGGTCAGGTCGCGGTGCTGCTGAATGGCCAGGCCGGGATTGACGCCCACGGTAAGGTCCATGTAACTGTTGTCGCGGGCCGCCTGGCGCGAAAGGCTGAAGTCGGCGGGCTCGACCAGAAATACTGCGCGCGGCACTCCGGCGCTATCGGCCGTCAGCCAGTCGCCTTCCAGTTGCGCTCGAAACTCTTCCGGCTTGGTCACGATCATCGGTCGCTGGTTCTCCTTGGTTCGGAATTGATGAATGCCGGCAGGCCGCGTATTGTCAGCCGGGACCTGTAGCCCGTCAACACACAACGTCCAGTTTCAGGACCCGTTTCGATGTGGGTAGATTGCGGGCACGACGAGCGCCGGCACAATCAGCGCATACGCGGTCACGGCCATCCCGATGGCCATCAGGCTTGTGCCGAGGTCCAGCAAGCCGCCCAGAACCACCGGTCCCAGCGCGGTGCTGACGACCATCAGCGCCGCGTACACGCCGCGGATCATGCCGAGCTGGCGGGTGCCGAAAAGCTCGACCCAGATCGCCGCGCTGATCACGCCGTTGAACCCTGCCGTCACGCCGAGCCCGAGAAACATCGTCCACAGCGACATCTGCGATCCGAGCAGGCCTAGTGAAAGAACGCCCAATGCCGCAGGCAACAGCTGGAAATAAAGCAGAATGCGCGCGCTGAACCGGTCGATCAGCCGGCCGGCCAGGAACGCTGCAGCTGCCTGCGCGGCGGCGAAAAGAATGAAGGCCCGGCCGACCTCGAGCAGCGTCCAGCCCTGTCGCTCTGCAATCGATCCCTGGTGCAGGAACATTGCGGTGATCAGCACCGGCGGCACCAGCACCACCAGCAGCACGCGCAGGAATGCCCCGTGGGTCAGCATCCGGTGCCGCCGAAGCAGCGGCGCCGGTTCTGCGCCGGCCTCGGTTCTTCCCGCTTCCGCGTCGGCCGCCGGATTGCCGGTCAGCGGTCGGGCCAGCCATGCCAGCAGCGGCAACGCCACCACCACCATGGCCAGCGACGCGGCCAGCCAGACGCTGCGCCAGTCGTACTGGTCCAGCGCCAGGGCAACCAGCGGCGGGAAACACGCCTCGCCAAGGATAAAACCGTAGCTGACCATGGCCAGCGCGCGACCGCGCCGGCGGACGGCGTATCGACCCGCCGCAACCACGCCCAGGTGGCCCATCAGACCCTGACCGCAAAGGCGGATCAGGAACAGGCCCGGCAACAGCATCCAGGCGCTGGATGCGCTGGACACCAGCCAGGCACCGAATGCCAGAAGCCCCACGACGCCCGCAACGGCCCGCTTGAGACTCAGATGATCGGCCAGCGCGCCCAGCCAGAACATGCTGATACCGCTGACCAGCGTGGCGCCGCTGTAAAGCGCACCGAGACCGGCGTCTGACAAGCCGAACTCGGCGCGAAAATCGGCGCCGAACAGGCCGATGAAGAACGTCTGGCCGATACTGGAAAAAAGTGCCGCAAGCAGCGCGAACCGGCCGGCCGGCGGAATGCCGGAAGGTTGGAGGGACTGGCTCAATCTATATTTCCGCGATCTTTCAGAAGCACACAGGGTAGACGATTGAAACGACCGGGACGGGGTTTCCGGTTTCCGGAAAAACGGTAGTCGGTGGTCGGAAGTCAGCAGTCAAAAAACCGATTGGGTCTTCCGACTTCCGGCTTCCGGCTTCCGACCTCAGACCTCCGGCCCGCCCCCGATCCATTCGGCGAACGGCTGCTTGCTGCCTTCCCGGATTCGCTCCAGCGCACGGGTTTCCCTATCAACAATAGTGCCGACAAAATACTCGGCGTCGGCGCCCATCACACCGAAGGCTTCGAGGCCCTCATCGAGAAATTCCTGGAGTTTGCCGAACCCGGCCGCCACTGCCGGTGCGTGCATCCATCTGACCAGTCGGCGAATCAGCGGCCGGGCCACGGTTCGCTGAAGCAGATGACCCAGGTCGCCGATAAGACGGATCTGCTCTTCGCGCGCGTCCCAGAGTTCCAGTCTGCGATAGGCGCGGGCGTACTCGGCCTGATCGAGTTCGCCTTCCAGCTTCTGCGACAGGCGCGCATCCAGTTCCATGCTCATCCACTGCAGGCGCATCGCCTCGCCGACGGCGTGCAACAGATGGTCCGGGAGCATGCGCGACATCACCGGCCGGGCGCGATCCAGCTGGGCGTCGCGGGCCCGCATGTCGCGTCCGCCGTACAACTCCTCCAAAAAGAACACGCAGGCCAGCTCGAAGCGAGACTGTCGCTTGAGATCGGCGTAGGTTTCCTGTAGCCGGGCGCGCTGCCAGTGCTGGAGCTCGGCCAGTCTCGGGTATTCGTCGGCATGTTTTTCCAGCCGATCGAGCAAACTCTGGCTTTCCCGCGTGTGCAGGGCCAGGTGTTCGGCGCCCGGTTTCGACATGGCTACTGCGCCGCCCGAATCGCTTCGATCAGTTCTTCGCGGCTTCTGCGAAACAGCGCGACCGATTCGACGTGCGCGTATCGGCAGACCTGCCCGGCATCCAGCAGGAATACGCCGCGCTTCATGCCCATCAGGCCCCGGCAACCATATTCATCGGCCACCGACAGGTCCGGGTCGGACAGCAGCCTGAACGGGAGCGACCGCTTCTGCTTGAACTTTCGGTGCGACTCGGCATCGTCGCCGCTGATGCCGACGACCTCCACGCCCAGCCCCTCGAATTCCTCGATTCCATCGCGGTATTCACACAACTGCCGCGTGCATACAGGCGTTTCGTCGCCCGGATAGAACACCAGCAACAACCACTTTCCCGCATGATCGTGCAAGCGGAAGGTCTCACCCTGATCATCGGCCAGTTCGAATTCGGGGGCTTTTTGTCCGGTTTTGAGCATGATCGGCCTGCGTGTAGTGGGCGGAAGAGACCTGATGTTAACTGCGTCGCTCCCTTCACAGGGGTGATTCGCGTCGCGGACGTTCGGAATCCGGGCGCGTCGATCCGGCGTTACAATGAAATGATAAATCGCTTTTTGCAGGAGCCTGCCCATGCTGACGTTGAATCCAGCCTCACGCTACCGTGACGACCGGCCCGTGCCGAAAATCGGCCTGGCCATCGCCGGTGGCGGCCCGCTGGGCGCGATTTACGAGCTGGGCGCGCTGCAGGCGCTCAACGAAGGCATAGATGGACTGCGCCTTCACCAGCTGGACAATTATGTCGGCGTCAGCGCCGGGGCCTTCCTGGCTACCAGCCTCGCCAACCAGGTGACCACCAGCCAGATGTGCCGAATCTTCATGGGCGCACCAGGCGCGGAATTCACGTTCGAACCCGAGTCGTTTCTGCGCCCTGCACTGGGCGAGTTCATGCAGCGCGCCCGCAATCTTCCCGGCGCCCTGTACGCGCTGATCTCGGAAGCCGTCAACCATCCTTCGCGCCTGGGACGCCTCGAATCGGTGGGCGGCCTGAGCCGGGTGCTGCCCACCGGCATCTTCGATAACGACACCATCGACGAATTCATCAGCCGAGTGCTGGACCGGCCCGGCCGCACCAACGATTTCCGCAAGCTCGAGACGTCTCTGCGCATCGTCGCGATGGACCTGGACACCGGCGGCGCGGTGCGGTTCGGCGAGCCCGGTACCGAAGACGTGCCGATTTCCCGCGCCGTGCAGGCCTCGGCAGCACTGCCCGGGCTTTATCCGCCGGTGCGGATCAAGGATCGCTACTACGTCGACGGCGCGCTGCGGCGCACGCTGCACGCCTCGGTCGCACTCAAGGAAGGCGTCGACTTGCTGATCGGTATCAATCCGCTGGTTCCCTACGATTCGGCGCTGGCACCGGCCGCGGCACACCCGATGACCGAAAGCCGGATGGTCCAGGGCGGACTGCCGCTGGTGCTTTCGCAGACGTTCCGCGCGCTCATCCAGTCGCGGATGCAGATCGGGATCGGCAAATACGCCACCGAATATCCGAAATCGTCCATTCTGCTGGTCGAGCCCAATCGCAGCGACGAGCGCATGTTCTTTACCAACATGTTCAGCTATTCCAGCCGCAGCGAACTGGCCGAGCACGCCTACCGCACCACCCGTGCCGAATTGCTGGCGCGCGCCGAAGACCTGGAGAAATTCCTCGCGCCTTACGACATGCAGCCCAATCGCGAAGCGCTTTCCGATGAACGCTCGCTGTTTGCAAGCCTGCGCCGGGAATCGGCCTATCTTGCGCCGCTGGGGAATAATCTCGCGCGCAGTCTTGATCGCCTCGACCGAGTGCTTGAAGAGATCTGATCGAATACTCGCGGAGCGTGTTCCAGCCGACTCAATCCCGGTCGGGCTTGCGAAACAGGAACGTGAATCGATCGGTATTCCCGGTCACGGTCTTGCGCCCAACCTCGTAGCGAAGCTCGTCGTCGAGCCTGTAATGCAGATCGGAAAAGTCCTCGAACCCGAAACCGGCGGCCTGAATTTCCTTGATCATCAGAACAGGATCGACGCGCCGGCGGTTTTCGGGTTCGTCGGGCTGCATGTGGCGACGGGTGTGATCGACCACGCCGTAGATGCCGCCGGGTTTCAACGCGTCGAAAGCGGCCCGATTCATGCTGTCGCGGCCTTCGACACTGAGGTTGTGCAGGTTGCGAAAGGTGAGTACCGCATCGACGTTCTCGACGCCGAGGTCGAACGGCTCGATTGACGTCAGGCCGGATTCTTCGTCACGCCCCGCTTCGAGTTCCGGCTCAAGTACCTCGATTCGATCGAACGGCGCGGTGCCGAAAAATTCGGCGCCTGCCACTCTGCCGGCGCCGATGGAGATGTAGAGCTTGCCCTCGTCGCGCAGCGCCGGAGCCAGAAGCCTGGTATACCAACCCCCGCCGGGAATCAGTTCGACCACCGTCATGGTTCCGTCCAGGCCGAAGAAATCCAGTGTTTCCACCGGCAGGCGGTTGGCGTCTCGCTCGCGTTCGGTCTCGGTTCTGACATCGGCTTCCATGGCCGTTCGAAGCGACTGCAGGAACGGCCGCTCGGCGACCGCTTCCTGCTGAGCAAGCGCAGGCACGGCAAGCAACGCGAAAATCGCGGCGGATATCATCATATTCTTCATTGTTGTTTCTCCGGCTTCGGCATCAGTTTGCGCATGGTGCGCATCAGGATGCGGAAGTAAAGTGAAGGGAACCCGCGCTTGAGGCGATATTGCCAGCGGGTTTCGGGATGCGTGAGCAACAGGAATTTCGGCTTCTGCGTGGCCTTGAAGACGGTCTCGGCCACATCCGCGGCCGACACGCCGGAGTGCTCCATCCAGCGCTGGACGCGCTTGGCGTAAGTATCGTCCGGCGCACGCATCGAATCGGTCAGGGCGGTCTTGACGAACGCCGGACAAAGCACCGAGACTTCGACGCCCCAGGGCTGAAGTTCGGCCCGCAGCATCTCGGACATCGACACCACGGCGGCCTTGGCGGTCCCGTAGGACGCAATTCCCGGCGCACCGGCCAGGCCGGCCCATGAGGCGACATTGACGATATGGCCGAAACCCTGCCTGCGGAAGCGGGCGACGAAATGGTGGCAGCCGCGCACGACGCCCATCAGATTGATCTCGAGCACCCATTCCCAGTCTTCCAGAGGTGTCTCGCCCAGCATGCCCCCGGTCGCGACCCCGGCATTGTTGACGAGCAGATCGATGCGACCGAATTCATCGTCGACAAACTCCGCCAGTGTTTCCCACTGAGACGATTCGGTCACGTCCAGCGGCCGCGCCGCGTGGCCCGAGCCGGCGAGTCCCGCTGCGACGGTTTCGGCCCGTTCGGCGTGCTGGTCGGTCACGATCACGCGCCAGCCGGCCTGCGCGAAACGATTCGCCATGGCGGCACCCAGGCCGGAACCGGCGCCGGTGATCAAGGCGACTGGCTTGCTGTCTGATTGCATGGGGCAGGCATCCTGAAAAAATCAAGCCGTCAGCATAATCGATCCATAATGAACCCGGTTCTTTAAGGAACCTCTGAACAACTCTGTGCGGGCGCGACGGCGCCTTTGCGGGAGGCTCCGGCATGGCTTGGGCGAGCGCGGTTTGGTTGTTCCAAATAAGCGAGCCCGATTGTCATGACAAGCAAGCTGGATGCCCCGCAAAGGCTCGTCCCGTTAGGGTTTCGCCGGAAAAGCCGCATCTCGCGCGTTGCGATCCTCAGCCGTAGCTATGGCTACTGTCACTCGGTTCGCACCACACGATCTGCGGC
>DATGCS010000294.1:0-30347 GCA_035311685.1 Wenzhouxiangellaceae bacterium | reverse complement strand
CAGATCCTGTTCCAGATCGCCGCGTTCGAGCTGGTAGCCGCCTTTCTTCGCCCGTCGCCGCGCGATTGTGATCAGGCGACAGATCTGTCCGTAGGCGGCCTGATCCGGCGCCAGCAACACCAGGTGAAGGCCGTCTGTAGTACGTAATTCGCTGCCGACGATCAGCTTGATGCCGCACTCGCGGGCCGCCTCCCAGGCGCGCACGATGCCGGCCATCGAGCACTCGTCGGTGATCGCAACGGCGCGATAGCCGAGCTCGGCGGCGCGCCGCACAAGTTCGCCGGGTTGGGATGCGGCGCGGCGGAAACTGAAGCAACTCAGCGCCTGAAGTTCAGCGTATGCATGCATTACAAGCAGATTAATGCTATAAATAAAAACAGTATAAAGTAATTGCGAAGCATACCGTATTCGCGGTTGTCAGACGCTGCCTGGACTTTCAATTAAACACGCCGCTCGGCTATACGCTTGCGGTCTGCCATGCCGCCTGGAAAATATCGGAACTGCCGGCCAAACCTGCGCTACGCTTTCAATGGTTACCACCCTGCTGAAACCTACCGCGTTGCCGTCAACCGGCCGTCGCGGTAGTCGAGCATGGCCTGCTCGACCTGCTCGCGTGTGTTCATCACGAACGGGCCGTATTGCACCACCGGCTCGTTCAGCGGACGACCGGCGAGCACGAGGGCTCGGCAGCCCGCCGAACGGGCGCTGAGCAATACCGAATCGCCGTCGGACAGGACCCCGGCAGAGTGCGTATTCAGCCGTTGCCCGGGGTTGCCGACGTGAAGATCGCCCTGGAAAACGTAAACGCAGGCCGTGTGTCCGGCCGGCAAGGGAATGCGCACAGCCGCGTCCGCCGGCAACGCAACGTCCAGGTATGACGGATCCGTTGCCATGCTGCGGTCGGCGTTGATGGGACCTGCTGCCTGCCGCCCGTCGATCTCGTGGCCACCTGCTATCACCCGGACGAGGCCGCGGCCGGGGAGTTCGATTTCGGTCACGTCGGCGGCGGGAATGTCGCGGTAGGCCGCGGGTTTCATCTTTTCGGCTGCCGGCAGGTTGATCCAGAGCTGAAAACCGCGCAAGCGGCCGTGTTCCTGCTGCGGCATTTCCGAATGGATGATGCCGCGGCCCGCGGTCATCCACTGCACGCCGCCCGGGCCCAGATCGCCGCGATTGCCGAGGTGGTCCTCGTGACGCATGTGGCCGTCGATCATGTAGGTGACGGTCTCGAAGCCCCGGTGGGGGTGTTTCGGAAAGCCGGCGATGTAATCGTCCGGATGGTCGGATGAGAATTCGTCCAGCATGAGGAACGGATCCATGTTAAGGCCGCGAATCGCGCCCAGGCTGCGGCGCAGCCGGACACCGGCACCGTCCGAGGTTGCCACCGACTCGATGGTTCTGGCCAGGTTTCTTTCGATCATCTCGATTCTCCGATTACAACAAGCCGTTCGAGGCTTTCAGATTGTGGGGGGCAGGCGTTCCAGATCGTTGCGGGCACGCGCTATCGTGTGCTCGGCATCGTCGCCCATGGCCAGACCTTCAGCGTAAATCACGTCCACGTCCTCGGTGCCGAGAAATGCCAGGAACCGGCGCACGTAGGGCGTCTGGTTGCCCACGACGGTCATTGCATCCGGATACAGCGCGCGCCCCCGGCTGACGAACGCATCGGGGAGCGCGCACGACTTTCCCGACGCGGACAGGCTCGAGTTGACCTGGAGGATTCGGATCATGCGAGCGATGTCTCGGTCAAGTGTGGCAAAAGCCTAATATTTATTGCCTGAATGATAAATGGCAAAATATAGCGGTTTATATCCAATAAACCGATATGAATAAGCCCCGAATTTCGCTCGAACAGTGGCGCGCTTTCGTTGCAGTCGTCAATTCGGGCGGCTATGCGCAGGCCGCCGAGGCGCTCAACAAGTCCCAGTCCACAGTCACCTATGCGGTTCAGCGAATGACAAATTTGCTTGATATCCAGTTGTTCAGGATGCAGGGCCGTCGCTCGGTACTGACGCCGGCCGGTGAAGTGCTGTGCAGGCGCGGTCGCGCCTTGCTGGCCGAAGCCGGTCGACTGGAGCGTGTTGCCGGAGCAGAGCTGGACCGTCAGCTACAAGGCGACCTCGATTCGGGCAGCCTGCATGGGCATGGGATTTGCCTGGTTCGCCGAGTCCAACATACGTGACGAGCTGGCGCGAGATGAACTGCGCCCATTGCCGCTGGCCGAAGGTGGCGTTCGACAGGGCACGCTTTACCTGATGCATGCCGACAGGGACGCGGCCGGGCCGAGCCAGGTAAAATTCTGCAGCCGGCTTCGTGAAATTATCTCCGGCGGGCACACCGACCCGGCGTGAACCCGGCACAATCGACCGGTCGAAATCATGGAAAATGCCCATGCACTGGATTTATCTGGCGCTTGCCATCGTGTTCGAGGTCGCCGGCACCACCGCCTTGAAAGCCGCCGAGGGTTTTACCCGGCCCTGGCCGGTGGTTGTCGTGGGAATCGGCTATATGGCGGCTTTCCTTTTTCTCGGGCTTTCGCTGAAGAGTCTGCCGGTCGGAATTGCCTACGCCATCTGGGCCGCACTAGGGGTCGTCCTGATCGCGGTCTCCGGATGGCTGGTATTCGGTGAACGCCTCGACGGCTGGGCAATCGCGGGTATTGTGCTGATCGTTGCCGGCGTCGTCATGATCGGCGGATTTTCGGGTGCGGCGCATCCGAAGGCCTCGATCGAATCCGGGGCACCCGTTGAATGACTGGCGGCCTGAGTGATTCATTGTTCGCCGGCGTCGCGCAGCTGTCGATTTCAACCTGTAACAGAAACGCAATGAAAGTGTAATAGTCTTCCCGCAGATTCCTGAATACGGCGATTTCGATGAAACGATTTCAATCTTTTCTTGCGTCCGGGCTGCTGGCATGCGCTTCGGTTTCGGCTCCTGCATTGGCGGCCGATGCGGGTCTCTGGGATGTCAGCGGGGACTTCCGCATCCACTTCTATGCCGAGAACTGGCGAGACACCCGGTCGGGCGCTACCGACGACGATGCATCCAGCGGTACGAGGTTTCGGTTGCGTCTCAAGCGGGAAATGGGAGAGAACTGCCGTTTTCAGACGCGCTTTGCAGCGGCTGCGGCCGATCGAGCCAACGACTGGAATTTCTACATTCGGCCGCACCGCGACAGCGGCACGGCCGTAAATCCCGGCACCGCGACCTTTGACGAGTTCTTTGTCCAGTGCCAGTCGTTGGATTCGAACTCGCAGTGGAGGTTCGGCCGTCTGCAGAGCAATCTTGATTTGCCGCACATGGCGACGCGAAGCCTGGACCGAAGCCAGGCCAGCAGCCTCAACATCGGCTGGACCGACGGAATCGCTTTTCGTCAGAAACTCGGCGAACAGTGGTACGGAGAGATCGTCGCGCAATACAACGGCGCCGACGGCAACGGCCAGACCACCCGAGGCCCGTTGACGTTCGACGACAGCGACTCGCGTGTCGGTTTTTTCGGCGTGCTGGGCAGTGATGCCGATCTCGGTCCGGTGTTCATGCGCGCGCTTGCCGTGACCGTGTACCCCAATGCCCTGGCCGCCGAAGGCCTTTCCAGCGCCCTGCGCGAGGACTACGTGACGGCCACCTTCAAGCTTGGGGCCGGTTGGGATCTCGGCGATTCCAGTCGCCGACTGGTCGCCGTTGGCGAAGTCGGTCGGGCGTTTGAAACACCGCGGCGCTTTGCGGTCGGGCTCCCGGGTCGTGGTGACGCCGACGGCTGGGGCTGGCAGCTGGGTGCGGACCTGGTCAACGTCTTTCCACGCCACACCGTGGGGCTGAATTACGGCCGGGTTGACGCCGGCTGGCTGATATCGAACGACTTCCGCCAGAACAACGAGCTGGCCGAATTGCGTTGGCAGTTCAAGTACTCCGCGGCGCTGCGGTTCGAGTTCCGGGCCCGCTGGCGTCGAGAACTGGAACGTCTGGCCGGTGCAAGCTTCCTGCAGCGAGACCGCGATGTCCGGGTGCGCACGACCTGGAAATTCTGATACGAAACGGGTTCGGTGAGTATCGATCATCGGGCCGCTTGAAACCTGATTGAGGCCGCACGGGTGATTCGATGTTTTCGGCTGCCGTCGAGCGTGCTCGGGTTCAACCGGTCATGCGATGTGCATCGCGATATGATTGGCGCTGCCTTGCACCTTGACGGATGGACTCGATGATCCCTTCTGCATCCCGAACCTGTTCTTTTCATTCGCGTTTCCGGCTCATTGGATTGGTGCTGTTTGCGCTGGGTGCGCTTTCGCAGGCGGCTGTGGCTGCGGCACCTTCCAATGAACGCATCGTTTCACTGCCCAATCTCACCGGTACTGCACCATCCTCGGTCACCTGGTCGCCCGACAGCAAACGGGTTGCATTTCTCTGGAATGACAGAGGCATGCCGTTCCGCGACGTGTGGGTCGTCGACGCCGACGGTGGCAATTTTCAGCGCCTGACGCAGTTGGCGCCCGCGCATGCGCCGAAACCGGAACCGGGTCAGTCGCGCGAAGCCATGGCCGAAAGGATCGCGACGCGAATGCAGACCGGCGTGTCGGAACTTCTTTGGTCGCCGGACTCCGAGCGCGTGCTTTACAGCTATCGGGGACAGCTTTTCGAGGTAGCGGCCCGTGGCGGTGAAGCACGGCGGGTACTTGACGATGCGGCGGGACAGTCGCAATTCGCCTTTTCGCCGGACGGCGGTCGGGTTGCCTTCATCGAAAGCAATGATCTCTGGATACATGATTTCGAGCGCAGTGCTACCGAACGTGCGACCGAGATCGGAATTCCGGGTATCGGCCGCGTGCCGGTAGGCGCATTCAATCGGCCCGATGCCGGAGTCAGCCGATTTCGCTGGTCGTCGGACGGGCGCTATATTGCATTCGAGATCGTTGATCGTACCGATGTTCGCCGCATGCCGATCCCGTCGTACCTGCATGGCGATGAGCCTTTCCTGCACGAAGTCCGACGTGCGTACCCGGGTGATCGGGATCTGGTGCAGAAACTGGCCATTCTCGACACGCGAACGCTCGTGATCCGGTCGCTGGAGCTCGAGCTGCCGCGACAGCGCCTGTTCCACGAATTTTCATGGGCACCGAATACGGCCGAACTGCTGATTCACCAGGGCAGCGATGTGGGCGAGGACCGCTGGCTGCGAGTCGCCGATGCCGATACCGGTCAGGTACGCGAGCTCTGGCACGATCATCGCCACCGGCGCATCTACCCGATTTTTCAGGCCGTGTGGAGCGCCGAGGGCGAGCAGGTGATCTTTCTCGGCGATACCGACGGCCGCTATCGTCTGTATTCCATCGACGTCGAAGGCGGCGTGGCCGAAATCCTGACCACCGGCGACTACGACGTCGCCGGCAGCAGCTACTCGGGCTACCTGGACGTCGCCGGCGAGCATTCCGGCCGTCGAGTGCGTCATCAGGCGGGCGACAATGAGAGCCCGGGCCGCGCGATTTTTTTCGTTGCCTCGCGCAAGAGTCCCTACGAGCGTCATCTCTACCGCCTGAGGTCAGGTGAAAAGCCGGTACGCGTTACCATACGCGAAGGCGTTCACGAGCCGAGAGTTTCTCCGGACGGTCGGCATTTTGCGTCGGTCATGTCCAGCGATGAGCATCCGGCCGAACTCTATGTCGGGGCCGTCGGACCGGACCGTGCATCGGTTCGGGTCACGCGATCGCCGCCCGAGACATTCTACGACTACGATTGGGTCGCGCCCCGTTACGTCACGTTTCCGAGCCGCATCGACGACTACACGCTGCACGCCCGCATCGTCGAGCCGCGCAACATGAAGCCGGGCGCCCGCTACCCGGTACTGATCGGCAACATCTATTCAAATACCGTGCGCAACGCCTGGGATTCAAGCCGGCCGACCACCAATCTGCAGCAGCGCCTGGCGCTGACTGGAGATTACATTCACATTCAGGTCGACCTGCGCGGCAGCCTCGGATACGGCGTGGATTTTCGTGAAGCATTCCAGGGCGCCTGGGGCGAGGACGACCTCGAAGACCTGCTGAGCGCCGTGGATTATCTCAAGACGCTGGATTACGTGGATCCCGACCGAATCGGGCTGTGGGGGAATAGCTACGGCGGCCTTATGGTACTGGCTGCATTGTTCAAGTATCCGGGCGTGTTCGCTGCCGGTGTTGCCGGCGCACCGGCGGTCGATGTCGGGCATTTCACCGGTTTCGACCAGCACCTGACCCGCCGGCAGGACACGCACCCGGAAATCTTCGCCGGCGGCAGCCTGCTGGACCTGGGCGAGGACCTGGCCGACCCATTGTTGATCATTCATGGCATGCACGACGACATCGTGCCGTACAAGACCACCCTCATGATGACCGACAAGCTGATGATGCTGGGCAAGGATTTCGACCTGATCTCGATGCCGAATGCATCGCACTGGTGGGCCAGCCCGGAGCACTACGGCATCTACACTTTTCGCAAGCTCGAAAATTTCTTCCGGCGCCATGTACCGCCGGGTCCGCTGCTTGCCCCGGAACAGGAGAACTTGCGATGATTCGCGTTGCCGTCAATTTTGTCTCCAATTGCACTTCAGTGGAGGAAGCACCCTCACGACGCCTGGCGATACTGGGCATTGTGATTTCGGCATGCCTGTTCGGCGCAACTGCAACCGGAAATCAAGCCATGGCTCAAGACCCACCGGGATATAGACAACTGGTAACACTGTTCGCAGAATGGCGCGAATTCGAGAGCCCGCCGCTGGAAAACGGTGCGCCCGTTTATTCCCAGGCGCGGATGCAGGTGGTCCGGGAGGGAATTGCGCGCTTTCGGCAGCGTCTTCGCGCCATCGACACTTCCGATTGGCCTGTCGAACGCCAGGTCGACTGGCATCTGCTGCGTGCCGAGATCAACGGACTGGATTTTTACGAGCGGGTACTCAAGCCCTGGAACAGGGACCCGGCCTTCTACCAGACCGTCTGGACCTATCAGAGCGACACCCCTGCGCACGAAGGCCCCACACATCACAATCTGCTCGAACTCTGGACCTACGAATTTCCCCTGATCGAGGTCGAACAGCAGCGGTTGCGCGACGATCTCCTGATAATTCCGCCGCTGCTGGCGCAAGCTCGCGACAACCTGACCGGCAACGCCCGCGATCTATGGTTGAGCGGCATTTACAACATACGCCAGCAGGCAGACGATCTTCGCGCATTGCGCGAGCGGCTGGCATCCGGTGCCATGCCGGAACTGTTCCTGGCAGTGGACGAGGCAGTGGCCGCCACCGAGGGCTTCGTCGTGTGGCTGGAGGACCAGGCACCGGACAAGAACGGCTGGTCCGGCGTCAGCATTCAGGAGTACAACTGGCACCTGCAACAGGTCTGGTATGTGCCGTTGACCTGGCACCATGAACGGCGAATTCTGCAGCGTGAACTGCACAGGGCATGGTCGACGCTGAAGCTGGAAGAAAACCGCAACCGGCATTTGCCGCAACTCGAGCCGGTCGCTGATCCGGAGGCCTACGACAAGCTGGCTGGTGCTTCCGCCGATCGGTTGATGAATTTTCTGGAACGCGAGAATATCCTTCGCGTCGAGCCCTGGATGGATGCCGCCCTGCGCGAGCAATTGGGCCAGTACATTCCGCCGGAGCAGCGCAATTTCTTTACGATCGGATCGCACCTGGATCCGACACCGCTTTACACGCATTTTTACCACTGGTTCGACCTGGCCCGAATGCGTCAGGAGCCGCATCCCAGTCCCCTTCGTCAGTCACCGCTTCTGTTCAATATCTTCACCAGCCGGGCCGAGGGTATGGCCACCGGATTCGAAGAGTTGACCATGCACGCCGGTCTTCACGACAGTCATCGCCGAGCGCGCGAGATCGTCTGGATCTTGCTGGCACAGCGCGCCGCACGCGGCCTGGGCTCACTTGATGCGCAAGCCAATCGCAAGACAATGACCGAGGCGGCGGAATTTCACGCGCGCTGGACGCCGCGCCAATGGATGGATCGCGACCTGGAAAAGGTCGGTACAGGTGATTTCGGTGTCGAAGGAGACGACGGTTATACCGATCACATGAACTTGCTGGCGTTCGAGCAGCAACTCTATCTGCGTCAGCCCGGATACGGCACCAGTTATGTGACGGGCAAGTATCAGCTCGACCAGATGATCAGTGCTTTCGCCAGGCAAAAACTCGAGCAGGGCGAGGAATTCAGGCTGTCCGACTTCTTCGAGCAATTCAACGCGGCCGGGTTGATACCGATGTCGCTGATTCACTGGCAGATAACCGGCGACCGCAGCGGCATCGACGAGATCATGGGTTCGGCCCAGCAGGCCGGCGACTGACTCGGACTGAATTCAGGCCGCGGCCAGAATTGCGTCTGCATCGCCGGCGAGTTCCATGCGCACAAGCGCGGTCACCAGACGGGGAAAGTCGCGTTCGTCAACCAGTTCACTGAGCTTCGCCCCGCTCGCCGGGAGCCCGAGCCTTTGGGCGCCCTCCAGCGATTTGCGGTCGGCAAACGGCCTAAGTTCCGGCCATGCAGCCTGTACATCCCGGAAGAAGATATCGACCCCGACGTCGCCAATTCCTTTGAATTCCGTAAGCAGCCGGCGTTCTTCCGAAGGTTTCCGGTCAGCCCGTTTGCGCAATCGGCGAAGGTCGCCGCCATGGCGCTCGATCAGGAAGTTCGATGTTTCCCCGAGCATCGTCGAGGTCTTTTCATCGAAGCGGGCGTAACCTGCATCATTGAGCACGCGAACCCGACTTTGCCAGCTTGACCGTGCCATGTGATCGGCGGTTGTCCAACCGGCGTCCAGAATTGCGCGCATGGCATCAACAGCCATCGACGCCCGAATGCGCGCGCTGAACAGCAGCGCCAGGCAAAGCGTCTGGAACAGCGGTGCAGGGGTATTGTCCCGCACGTCGATGCCCAGCTCTTCGGTAAAGGTCTGGCCGTGCTGCTCAAGAAGTGCCGAGACGATTCTACCGTTACGGTCCATGGCTCTATCTCCTTATCGCAACGTCCGGCAATTAGAATTTCGAGGCGCCGCGATTTTTCTGCCTCATACTTGACGAGGTCGGGTCGACGCCGAGTGGAATCAAGGTGATCGGAATGCTTTTTCTTAGCTATTGTTTCGGCGGACCAAGTCCGAATCATGACAGCAAAGCAGTGAAGCGATGAGCAGACCGACAACCGTTTTGTCATGGTCGTCGTAAGGATGACGGGAATTTCCCCAATGCGGCGTGTGGCGTGATCGAGTCCAATGCATCGGAATTCGGGACGCCCTGACTCGCGCCCGGCAGGCCGGGCTTGGCCTGGTCGGGGTTCTCGTAGCCGTTTCAGGGAAATCGTCCGGCACATGCCGGACGGTCATATAAAATCCACTGAACCCTGCGTAGTGTCTTGTTCAGTATTCGAGATTGGGACGGAGGAATTTTTCGGCCTGCTCGAGGCTGATGTCCTTTCTTCCGGCATAATCCTCGACTTGATCCTTGCCGATTTTGCCGACCACGAAGTACTTCGACTCGGGGTGGCCGAAGTAGTAACCGCTGACCGCCGCTGCCGGATGCATGGCGAAGGACTCGGTAAGTTCGAGTCCGATCTTGCCCGGGGCGTCGAGCAACCGGAAAATCTTCTCTTTTTCACTGTGATCGGGGCAGGCCGGGTAGCCCGGCGCCGGGCGAATGCCGCGGTACTTCTCCTTGATGAGTTCCTGGTTGCTCAGGTTCTCGTCGGCGGCATAGCCCCAGATTTCCCGCCTGACCCTGGCGTGCAGGGCCTCGGCAAGCGCTTCGGCCAGGCGGTCGGCAAGCGCCTGCAGCATGATGGCCGAATAGTCGTCGTTCTCCGGAAGCTTCTTCTTGGCCGCCTCGATGCCATGACCGGTGGTCACCGCGAACATTCCGGCCCAGTCCTCGACGCCCGAGTCCGCCGGGGCGACGAAATCGGCCAGGCACATGTTGGCCGACGGTTTGTCGGCCTGCTGGCGCAGGCAGACCATGCGCTCCAGAACCTGGTCGCGCGATTCATCGGTGTAGAGGAGGATATCGTCGCCGTCACGGCTGGCCGGTACGAGCGCGCAGACCGCCTTTGGCTGAAGCCATTTCTCTTCGACGATCTTGTTGAGCATTTCTTTGGCGTCGTTGAAAAGATTCGTGGCGGCCTCGCCGACGACGTCATCCTCGAGGATGTCGGGATAGCGTCCGGCCAGTTCCCAGGTCTGGAAAAACGGCGTCCAGTCTATGACTTCGGCCAGATCTTCCAGGGGCCAGTCCTCGATGACACTGATGCCGGGCTTGAGCGGCCTTTCGGGACGGTACTTGCTCCAGTCGAACTCGAAGGCATTTTCGCGCGCCTTGTCGATGGAGATCAGCGGCTTGCGCTTCTTCTTGTTGGCCGCCCTTTCACGATAGTCTTCGTAGTCGTCGGCGATCTTCTTCGCGTAGTCGTCGCGGTTGACCTTGCTGGCAAGCTTGCGCACCACGTCGACCGAGCGCGAAGCGTCCTTGACCCAGCACACCGGGGCGTCGTACTGGGGATCGATCTTCAGTGCCGTATGGGCGCGCGAGGTGGTCGCGCCGCCGATGAGCAGCGGCAGGTTCATGCCGCGTTTCTTCATCGCCTCGGCCACCGTGACCATTTCGTCCAGCGAAGGCGTGATCAGGCCCGACAGACCGATGATGTCCACGTCTTCCTTTTCGGCTTCGTCGAGAATCTTGTCGGTCGGGACCATCACGCCCAGATCGTGCACGTCGAAGCCGTTGCAGGCCAGCACCACGCCGACGATGTTCTTGCCGATATCGTGCACGTCGCCCTTGACGGTGGCCATGAGGACCTTGCCTTTTTTCTCGCCGACTTTCTTTTCTTTCTCCAGGTAAGGGATGAGGTGGGCGACGGCTTTTTTCATGACGCGGGCCGACTTGACCACCTGCGGCAGGAACATCTTGCCTGCGCCGAACAGATCGCCGACATAGTTCATGCCGTCCATCAGCGGGCCTTCGATGACTTCCAGCGACGTGTCGAAGTTCTGCCGGGCTTCCTCGGTATCGTCGACCACGTACTTGTCTATGCCCTTGACCAGCGAATACTTGAGCCTTTCTGCAACCGACTTCTCGCGCCAGGCTTCATCCTTTTCCTGTTTCTGGCCTTCACCCTTGTACTTGTCTGCTGCGTCCAGAAGGCGTTCCGTCGCGTCTTCGCGGCGATTGAGCACCACGTCTTCGACAAGTTCTCGCAACTCCGGATCGATATCGTCGTAGACGGCCAATTGACCGGCATTGACGATGCCCATGTCCATGCCGGCCTTCATCGCATGGTACAAAAACACCGAGTGCATCGCTTCGCGTACCGGGTTGTTGCCGCGGAACGAGAACGACATGTTCGACACGCCGCCTGAAATGTGGCTGTCAGGGAATTTCTTCTTCAGCACCTTGCACGCCTCGATGAATTCCATCGAATAGTTGTTGTGCTCTTCCATGCCGGTGGCGACCGGAAAAATGTTGGGGTCGAAGATGATATCCTCGGCTGGAAACCCGACCTTGTCGACCAGCAACTCATGCGCGCGCGACAGGCACTCGACCATACGCTCGGCATTGTCCGCCTGGCCCGTCTCGTCGAACGCCATTACGATTACTGCGGCGCCATACATCCTGATCTTGTGCGCCTGATCGAGGAACTGTTCCTCGCCTTCCTTCAGACTGATCGAGTTGACGATTCCTTTGCCCTGAAGGCACTTCAGGCCGGCTTCGATGACCGACCATTTGCTGGAATCGACCATCACCGGAACGCGCGCGATATCCGGTTCGGCCATGATCAGGTTCAGAAAGTCGGTCATCGCCTGTTCGGAGTCGAGCAGACCTTCGTCCATGTTGACGTCGATGACCTGGGCGCCGTTTTCGACCTGCTGCAGTGCCACTTCGACGGCTTCATCGTACTTTTCTTCGGCGATCAGCCGCTTGAACTTCGCCGAGCCGGTGACATTGGTGCGCTCGCCGACGTTGACGAAGCCCAGCTCCGGCGTGATTGTCAGCGGCTCCAGTCCGCTCAAGCGCGTGTAGCGTTTCTGTTCCTGGCGTTGACTCATGTATTCCTCTGTTGGCTGATTTCAGGGTTCAGCGATAATTCCGAAACTGTGCTTTCCACGGATTGAAGCAGATATACAAAGCGGAAAAGCTGGACACGAAGAACACGAAGGAGGGCACGAAGAGCACGAAAAAAGCCGTTCAAGGTCTATTTTTAAAATAAAAGCGCTTCCCGATACGTTTTTTGTCTTTACTCTTCGTGTCCTTCGTGTCCTTTGTGCCCTCCTTGTGCTCTTCGTATCAGGCTTTCCGCTTAATGCGTTCTGCTCGATCTGGTTTGCTTCTCAAGCCGCCTTGCTCTGGTCAAGGTTGCGCGGCTGGAATGGCTCGATCGCCTCGCCGATGGCTTTAAGATGGTCCGGCGTGGTGCCGCAGCAGCCACCGATGATATTGACCAGGCCGTCTTCGGCGTATGTCTTGACGATCCCGGCCATTTCTTCCGGGGTCTGATCGTATTCGCCGAACTCGTTCGGCAATCCGGCGTTCGGGTGCGCCGTGACCAGACAGTTGGCAACTTTGGCCAATGCCTCGATGTGCGGTTTGAGCTGGTCGGCACCAAGCGCGCAGTTGAAACCGACCCCGGTCGGGCTGGCGTGGGCGATGGAGTAGTAAAAGGCCTCGGGAACCTGGCCGGAAAGCGTTCGGCCACTGGCATCGGTGATGGTGCCCGAAATCAGAACCGGCCAGCGCTCATTACGCCGCGCAAACTCTTTCTCGATTGCGAAAATGGCGGCCTTGGCGTTGAGCGTGTCGAAAATTGTCTCGATCATCAACAGGTCTGCACCGCCTTCAAGCAGGCCGCGTACCGCTTCGGTATAGGTCTCGACCAGATCGTCGAACGTGACCTTGCGATAGCCCGGGCTGGAGACGTCCGGCGAGATCGACGCGGTCTGGTTGGTCGGGCCGATCGTGCCCACCACGAAGCGCGGCTTGTCGGGCGTATCCTTCTCGATCTCGTCGCAGGCCTCGCGCGCGATCCGCGCGGCCTCGAAGTTGATCTCCTTGGAGACTTCTTCGAGCGAATAGTCAGCCTGGCTGATCCTGTTGGCGTTGAAGGTGTTGGTCTCGACCAGGTCGCAGCCAACCGCCATAAATTCCTTGTGGATTTTCTTGATAAGGTCCGGCCGGGTAAGCGTCAGCAGGTCGTTGTTGCCCTTCAGATCGTCTTCGTGATCAGCGAATCGCTCGCCGCGAAAGTCGTCCTCGTCGAGCTTCTCGCCCTGGATCATGGTGCCCATGGCGCCGTCGAGCAGAAGGATGCGGTCGGCCAGCGCGTCGAACATCTTTTCCACGCGCGCCGGGTTGTGCCATTTGGTTTGAGTCATGTATGCCTTGCCATTAAAGTGATGATTTCGAAATTTGGCGGTTTCTTTTCCACCGAGGTGACCTCGCAAAAATCGATTTCGAGCCCGGACATGGAGACAAGTTCGACAAGCTGGTCGGCGCCAAAGCCACGGTTGACGTGCCCGTAGGCCTCGACCTGTGCGGTGTGCTTGTGCCGGGCCAGGGTTGCCGCGATGAGGCGGCCCCCGTTTGCGGTCACCCGTGCCGCTTCGGCGATGACCTGGCCGGGTGCTTTGCTGTAGGTCAGCGCATGCAGCAGAAGTACCGTGTCGAAACTGCCGTCGTCAAAGGGCAGGGCGTGCATGTCACCCTGATGAAACCGAACGTTTTCGAACTCGGCGACCCGCTTTTGCCCGGCCTCGACAACCCTCGGCGAAAGGTCGATGCAGTCAATGAATTCGGCCCGCGAATGCAGCAATTCACCGATTACGCCGTCGCCGGATGCGATATCCAGTACCCGCCCCGGTGATACCAGCTGGACGATCGCGCGTGTGGTCGCTTCCCAGGTTCGCCCGGGCGAGTAATGCCGCTCCATATCGCCGGCCACGGCGTCGGGCCAGTGCTTGCCTGAAGCGCGTTCGGCCATCACGTCGGGCAGGCGTGCGGCGTCGGCCTCGACCTGCGGATCGTCGAGCCGGGCGCGCAACAAGCGCCAGATCTGCGATAGTTCGCACGTCTGATCGCCAGTCATCGATCGATAATAGACCGATACGCCTTCACGCCTGTCGGCCACCAGGTTTGCCTCGCGCAACCGCGCCAGGTGAGTGGACACGCGCGGCTGCGCCAGGCGCGTGATTCGCGCCAGCTCCGCGACGGTCAGTTCCTCGATGTCCAGCAGCGCCAGTAATCGCAGCCGGGTGGCATCACCCAGCAGGCTGCAGTGGCGCCCGATCAACTCGAGCTCGATGACAATATCCTTTTATCTCGATTGAAAGATATTTACACAGGATAGCGGTCTGGCGGCATTTTTTCAAGCTGGTGGACGCTCGCAGAAAGGCTTCGGCGCATCCACCTCAGCTGGCGTCCTTCCAGCGCCTGATCACGCCGAAAACATGCTCCGGGGTGTCGGCATGGCCCGGTTCGCGCCGTTCGGCGGCTTCGATGACCGAGGGTTCGCGCGTCCGCATGAATGGGTTGAACGCTTTTTCCGCCCCGATCGTGGACGGCAGCGTGATCCGGTCGCGGCTGCGCAAATCGGCTACTTGGTTGCAGCGTTCGTCGAGCGCGGTGTTCCGGGATTCCACCTTTCGGGCGAAGCTGCAATTGGACTCGGTATATTCGTGGGCGCAGTAAACCCGGATCGAGTCCGGCAGGGCGGCAAGCTTGTCGATGGATTTCTGCATTTGCGCGGGCGTTCCCTCGAACAACCGTCCGCAGCCAGCCGAAAACAGCGTATCGCCGCAAAAAAGCAGTGCATGGTCATGAAAGGCAATATGGCTGGTAGTGTGGCCTGGTGTTTCCATGACCTTGAAGCCCAGGCGGAGTTCTTCGATGGAGACATGATCTCCTTCACCAACGACGCGCAGGCCTCCCGGCATTCGCGGGTCATCCGGGCCCCAGGCCGGCGCCGGATGACGAACTCGGATCTCATCGACCCCGCCGACATGGTCATGATGGTGATGGGTCAGCAGCAGGCCGCATAGCACAAGCTCGTGGCGTTTCAGAAAACCGAGCACCCCGGACGCCTGCCCCGGATCGATGATCACGCAGTGCCGGCCGTCGTGAACAGCCCAGATATAATTGTCGGTGAACGCCTTGATTGCCTCAATCTGTATGCTCATTGCAAGCCTCCGCGTGGATTGCACTGAAAATATGAGTATAGAGGTACGAGATTGTACCGACCGTAACGGAATGCCTGAATGATCGCGGGGTTTGCCAGACTGCAGAACGCTGAAAACGAGTTGGTGCCGCGGTTGATTTCCGACGCTGGCGTCGACTGGCTGGTCGAATGCGCACCGGCGGCCAGCCCATCGCCAGCGATCAGAGCGCCACGCCACCGAATGTTGCAGGACGCGGGTCAATGGGTATGGCCGTGCCGCCTGCCGGCCGATTTGCTGCCTTTTGCCAGCGATAGCCTTCCGGCGATCGTGTTGCGTCATTTGTTCTGGCTGGATTCGGGGAGTTCTCTACTGGCCGAAAGCATCCGCTGCCTGAAGCCTGGTGGCCTGCTGGTATCGATTTCGGCTAATCCGTGGCATCGTTGCAGCTGGCAGGAGTTGGGTCGGAAAACGCTTCATCTGCCGGCCTGGCCGCGGTTCCTGATGCAGCACGCGCGACATCAGTTGCTGCTGCAATATCCTGCACGACAGCAGTGGCGCGGTTTCATCCCCGGTGTCGCGCCACTGCTGGTCGTGGTGGCACGCAAGCCGCCGCGCGCTGCGCCCGTCGAGCGGCTTCGAATGCGGCAACCGACAAGTTCGCCTGGCCGCGCCGTGCCAACAAGCTGTCGCGCTGCATGAACGCCGGGACTGTCGAAATCTGGACCGACGGGGCCTGCCGTGGCAATCCCGGCCCGGGCGGCTGGGGGGCGGTACTTCGTTTCAGCGGCGCCGAAAAAGAGCTTTCGGGCGGTGAGCGCGATACGACCAACAACCGAATGGAACTGATGGCGGCGATCCAGGCGCTCGAAACGCTCAAGAGGCCCTGCCGGGTACACGTGACCACGGATTCCAATTATGTTCGCCAGGGGATCACCGAATGGCTCCCGCGCTGGCGGGCCAACGGCTGGAGGACCGCTGCGCGCAAGCCGGTCAAGAATGCCGATCTCTGGCAGCGCTTGGCAGACGCCGCCGAACGCCATGAGGTGGAATGGTCCTGGGTCCGGGGGCACTCCGGGCACCCGGAAAACGAGCGTGCAGACGGGCTTGCAACCGCAGCGGCGGCCCGGCTTTGATCGTCCGCCCTGCGTGCAGGGCTTGATACCCGAGAGAGGAGGACCGAATGCGCCAGATCTTACTGGATACCGAGACCACCGGCCTTGAGCCCGAGGAGGGCCATCGTGTCATCGAGATCGGCTGCCTTGAACTGGTCGACCGCCGACTTTCCGGGCGACAGTTCCACCGCTACATCAATCCCGAACGGCCGGTGGAGTCAGACGCGCTGACCGTGCACGGTCTCAGCGACGAATTTCTTGCCGACAAACCGTGTTTCACGGAGATCGCCGGGGAATTCATCGAATTCATTCGTGGCTCGGAACTTCTGATCCACAATGCTTCTTTCGATGTCGGGTTCCTGGACAGCGAATTCGCCCGCCTGGAAGGTGCGCCGAGAGTGGCGGACCTTGCAGAGGTGCTGGATACATTGAAGCTTGCACGCGAATTGCACCCTGGCCAGCGCAACAGCCTGGATGCGTTGTGCAGACGCTACGAGGTGGACAACTCCAATCGCGCATTGCATGGAGCGCTGCTTGATTCGGCATTGCTGGCCGAGGTCTATCTGATGATGACCGGCGGACAGGTTGCGCTTGGCCTGGACCTGGACGGCGCGGCGACGGCCGTGGCAGACCCTTCCGTGCCCGCTTTCGATGCAAGTCATCTCGTGCGCAAGACGGCCGGCGGCCCGGAACTCGAGGCGCATCGGGCCGTGCTCGACAAGATTGGCAGGGCGGCCGGGCAGGACGGTTGTCTCTGGGACAGGCTTGACGCCGGAGTCCGGACTGCATCGGTGACGGCGCAGGACTAAATTTCCGATGAGTCTGCAAGAGGCCTTTGATCCGAAGTTGCCGCCGCTGGTGGTCATCTGCGGTCCTACCGCGGCCGGAAAGACGGGGATTGCGCTCGAGATCGCTCGTCGCATACCGATAAGACTCATCAGCGCCGATTCGGTACAGGTCTATCGGGGCATGGATATCGGCACGGCGAAGCCAGACGCCCGGACGCTGGCGAAATATCCGCACGCCCTGATTGACATCCGCGACCCCGAAGAAGGTTACTCGGCGGCCGATTTCGTGCGCGACGCGGACGCCGAGATTGCTTCGGCGCGGACCGCGGGTGTGCTTCCGGTCGTCGTGGGCGGCACTGCACTTTACCTGCGAGCCTTGCGTTACGGTCTCGACAGAATGCCGTCGGCCAATGTCGAACTGCGGCAGCGTATTGTCGACGAGGCCGCCGAAGCCGGATGGCCGGCCATGCACCAGCGGCTGGCCCGGCTGGACCCGGTGTCCGGCCGCCGCATCCGCGCCAGCGATCCACAGCGAATTCAACGGGCGCTGGAGGTTTGCATGGCGAGCGGCCGGCCCGCCAGTACATTTCACCGGGGTCCCGGTCCCGATCGTATGGCCGACAGCCTGCTGCTGGTGATTTCTCCTGCAGATCGCGGCGAACTGCACCGCCGGATCGAGTCGCGCTGGTCGCGAATGCTGGAATTCGGGCTGATCGACGAAGTCGAGCGGCTACTGAGCCGCCCGGGCCTGAAACGCAGCTCTATGGCATTGCGAGCGGTCGGCTATCGACAGACAATCCAGTACCTCGATGGCGAAATCGATCACACCGAACTTGTGGACCGGGCCAGCGCCGCAACGCGCCAACTGGCCAAGCGGCAGCTGACCTCGTTTCGAAAATGGACTGGAGGATTGTGGTATGACCCGTTGAATATCAGAACAATCGACCGCATAATCAACCAGGTAACGGAATTCGGCACGTCAGCGGGGGACAAAACATGAAAATTGGCAGGATGATGGAGTGAAAGACGGACAAAGATTGCTCAATGATCGAATCCACATCTTGACTGTCAATCGTATATTTTCAATCGTCCCGGCCCAATTGGCAAATGTGGCATAGCATTCACGACAGACCCGAGATAATAATCAAGCCATCCAAGGAGAATTAAAAATGTCAGGCAAGGGTCAATCATTGCAGGATCCATACCTCAACGCGCTGCGCAAGGAGCGGGTTCCGGTATCGGTATTCCTCGTCAACGGAATCAAGCTGCAAGGGCAGATCGAATCGTTCGATAATTTCGTCGTGCTGCTGAAGAATTCGGTCAGCCAGATGATTTACAAGCACGCCATTTCCACCGTGGTTCCGGCGCGCAACGTCCGCATCGCGCCGCATCCGGAAGATCAAGAGACCGATTGACCCAGCCCAAGCCCAAGTCCGCCGCCCAGATCGAGACGACCCGCGCCATTCTTGTGCAGCCGGAACTCGGCGCGCCCTCGGCCACCCGGGAAATAGAAGAATTCGAATCGCTTGCTCACGCCGCGGGATGCGCCTCGGTGGGCGTCATCCGGGCGCCCCGTGCCCATGCCGACGCCCGCACCCTGGTCGGCAGCGGCAAAGTCGAGGAAATCGCGCAGGCTGTGCGCGACGGTGCGGCGACCATCGTCCTTTTCAATCATCGTCTTTCGCCGGTGCAGGAGCGAAATCTCAGTCGTGAGCTGGGCGTTCCCGTGCTGGATCGAACAACGCTGATTCTCGATATCTTTGCCCAGCGCGCCCGTTCCCATGAAGGCAAGCTGCAGGTGGAGTTGGCCCAGTTGCGCCATCTGTCCACGCGCCTGGTGCGTGGCTGGACCCATCTCGAGCGCCAGCGCGGCGGTATCGGCATGCGCGGTCCGGGTGAGACCCAGCTCGAGACCGACCGCAGGCTGCTCGCCGGGCGCATACGTCAGCTCAACAGTCGGCTTGATCGTCTCGAGCGCCATCGGGCGCGTGGTCGGAAGGCGCGCGAGCGGGGGGTGCTGCCGCTGGTGGCGCTGGTCGGATACACCAACGCAGGCAAATCGACGCTGTTCAATCGCATCACCGACGCGGACGTCGTTGTTCGTGACCAGCTGTTTGCAACCCTGGATCCTACCGTTCGGAAGATCCAGACTGAACGGGGCGGCGAAGTTCTGGCCAGCGACACGGTCGGCTTCATTCAGGACCTTCCGCACGAATTGGTGGCCGCCTTCAAGGCCACACTGGAGGAGACACTATCGGCTTCCCTGGTTGTTCAGGTGGTGGATGCTTCCGACCCCGAACGCGGCGCGCACAGCGCCACGGTGGAGCAAGTCCTGTCCGACATCGGCGCGGCGGAATTGCCCAGGCTGACCGTGTACAACAAGATCGACCTGGTCGAAGGCAGTGCCGGCGTCGAACGGGACGAGCACGGCCATGTGATCCGGGTATGGGTCTCGGCCCAGACGAGCGAAGGCCTGGACCTGCTGCTGGACGCGATCGGCGAGCGCGTAGGGCAGGGCAGAATTCAGGCCGAGGTCCAGTTGCCTCCGGGCTTGCAGAAGCTCAGGTCGCAACTCTACCAATTGGGCGCCATTGAATCCGAATCGGTGGAGGATGACGGCTCGAGCCGGCTGCAGCTCGATCTCACGCTGCGGGATGCGCGTGAACTCGGGCGAATGGGTGGCGCCGGAGGCACGTGGATTCACCAACACCTGCTAAAATGATTTTTTTGCCGGTTGCGTCGATCGGAGACGAAATGAAGTCGCCGATCATGAAAGCCGGTTTTGCTTGGCGCATGCAATGCTACGGAGAATTAGATGCCCTGGAACGAGCCCGGACGCGGTGGTGGAAACGGACAAGATCCCTGGAAAGGGGGCGGTCAACAACCGCCTGACCTCGACGAGGTTTTCGCCAATGTGCAGAAACGTCTGAAAAAGATCATGGGTGGCGGCGGCGACGATGACGGCAGCCGGAAGAGTTCCGGCAGCGGCCCCGGAATGGGCGGGATCATCGCTCTGGTCGTGGTTCTTGCGGGAATCTGGACGGCCTGGAATTCGATTCACATTATCGACGAGTCGGAGCGCGGCGTCGTGCTGCGCTTCGGCGAATATACCCGCACGATGATGCCCGGCCTGCGTTTCACTTTCCCCGCCCCGATCGAAACCATCGAAAAGGTCAACGTCGCGCAGGTACGGTCGCAGGAAAACCAGGCACGCATGTTGACCAGCGACGAGAACCTGATCGAGCTCGGTTTCGCGGTGCAGTACCGCGTTCTGGACCCGGCCAATTTCCTGTTCGAGATTGAACAGCCGGAAAGCACGCTGGCAGAAGCCTCCGACAGTGCCATTCGGGAAGTCGTGGGCACCAACCAGATGGATTTCATCCTGGAACAGGGGCGCGGCGAGATCGCGAGCGCCACCCGCGAGCTGCTGCAGCAGATACTCGACCGCTACAGCTCGGGCATAGAAATCCTGTCGTTCAACCTGCAGCAGGTTCGCCCGCCCAACCAGGTGCAGGCTGCTTTCGACGACGTGGTTCGCGCGCGCGAGGACCAGGTACGGTTCGCCAACGAGGCTCAAGCCTATGCCAACCAGGTCATTCCTGAAGCGCGCGGTCAAGCCGCCCGCATAACGGAAGAGTCGCGCGGCTACCGGGATTCAGTGATCGCCCGGGCAGAAGGTGAGGCCGACCGGTTTGTGGCTGTCTACGAGGAGTACGCCAAGGCCCCGGAAGTCACGCGCCAGCGCTTGTACCTGCAGGAGCTCGAAAGCCTTTATTCGACCACGCCGAAGGTCTTGCTGGACGCGAATTCATCCAACAACCTGCTGTATCTGCCGCTGGACAGGCTCGGCGGCGCCACCGGCCCACGCAACATGCCGCCGCCCCCGCTGATGTCGACCGGCGAGCGCGAAGGCCAGAACAGCACGCCCACCCAGACCAGAACCCGCACCGGCCGGGAAGGACGTTAAGCCATGCGCATATTGATACCCATCCTGATCATCGCGGGCATCTTCACCGCGCTGCAAAGCGTGTTCATCGTCAAGCAGACCGAGTACGCGATCAAGTTCCGGCTCGGGGAGGTGGTGCGTTCCGATTACGAGCCCGGACTGCACTTCAAGACGCCTTTCATCAACAATGTGGTCAAGTTCGACCGGCGTCTTCAGTTGCTGGACATGCAGCCGGAGCAGATGAACACCGCCGAGCAGAAATACGTCGACGTCGACTACTTCATCAAGTGGCAGATCGAGGACCCGCGAGAATTCTACATCTCGACTTCCGGCGGGGATTTCCTGATTGCACGCACGCGTCTCGCGCAGCTGATCAGGGACGACCTGCGCGAGGAGTTCGCCCGGCGGTCTCTCAATGAAGTGGTCTCGATCCAGCGCCGCGATATGATGGAAGACCTGCTGTTGCAGGCAAGCCGCAGTGCCGAGCAGTTCGGCATCGCGATCAACGATGTGCGTATCAAGAAGATCGAACTGACCGAGGAAGTCCTGGATTCGGTCTTCAACCGGATGGAGACGCAGCGGACCGAGTACGCCAATGAGTTGCGCTCGCTGGGACGCGAGCGCGCCGAGGAGATCCGGGCCGACGCCGACCGCCAGGTGCGCATCCTGCTGGCCGAGGCCGAGCGCGACGCCGCGCGGTTGCGGGGCGAGGGTGATGCCCAGGCCACGGCTACATATGCTGCGGCGTACGAACGCGATCCGGAGTTCTACTCGTTCATCCGCAGCCTCGAGGCCTACCGCAACAGCTTCAGTGCGGATGGCGACATGCTGTTGCTCGACAGCGATTCGGATTTCTTTCGCTATATGGAAAGGCGTGATTAGCAGCTTCGAACCCGCACTTGAATCATGCCTGGAGACCTGCTGCTTGCGTTTGCCCTGGTTCTCGTGCTGGAGGGTCTGCTACCCGCGCTCAACCCGGCTGGCTGGCGTCTCGCGGTCGAACAGCTGAGCGTGCTTTCGGATAACGCCATCCGACGCTTCGGTATCGTGATGATCGTAGCCGGCTCGCTCCTGTTCCATCTGGTGCGCTGACCGGGCAGCAACCGGAATGCACTATTCAACGCACCCGGCTCGACGGCAAGTGAAGGATGCCGACCGGGTGTCCGCGACATAACAATCGGGAGTCAGTTTCAAATGGCACGCTCAGTCGTAATCCTCGGGACCCAGTGGGGCGACGAAGGCAAGGGCAAAATCGTCGATTTGCTCGCGCACGACGCCGATGCAGTGGTTCGATTCCAGGGCGGACACAATGCGGGACACACGCTGCTGGTCGATGGACGCAAGACCGTTCTCCACCTCATACCGTCGGGGATCCTGACGAGAAAGGCCCGCTGTCTGATCGGTAATGGCGTCGTAATTTCGCCCGAAGCGCTGATCATGGAGATCAAGGGCCTGGAAGATGCCGGCATCGACGTACGCGGGCGATTGGGGCTTTCCGGCGCATGTCCGGTCATTCTCGGGTCGCATGTGGCGCTGGACCGGGCGCGGGAGCAGCGGCGCGGCAAGAAGGCGATCGGCACCACCGGGCGGGGAATCGGTCCGGTTTATGAAGACAAGGCGTCACGCCACGGAATTCGGCTGGCCGACCTTGTTGATCCGGAGCGCACCGAAGACAAGCTTGGCGCAGTTCTCGAATATCATAACTTTTTGCTGACGGAACATTATGGCGTCAACCCGGTCGATCCGCATCGGGTCGCCGAGGATGCCGCCCGGCTCGGCGCCGAACTCAAGCCGATGCTGTGCGATGTTACCGAAGAGTTGCACGAGCTTCGGACCGCCGGCGGTGCCATTCTGTTCGAAGGCGCGCAGGGCAGCCTTCTCGATATCGATCATGGCACCTATCCATTCGTGACGTCTTCCAACACGACCGTTGGCGGCGTGATGACGGGCGCCGGCGTCGGCCCGGTCGACATCGATTATGTCCTTGGCATCACCAAAGCCTATACGACCCGTGTCGGGTCCGGTCCTTTTCCGACCGAACTGCATGACCAGATCGGTCAGCGTATTGCCGAGCGCGGCGTGGAATTCGGTGCAACAACGGGTCGTCCCAGACGCTGTGGCTGGATTGATGCGGTCGCACTGAGGCGGATGGTCAGGGTCAACGGGATCACCGGGCTCTGCGTGACCAAGCTGGATGTGCTCGATGGACTGGACGAGGTGCTCATCTGCACAGCCTACGAGGGCGTGGAGACCTTTCCCCTCGGGGCTGAGGACTGGCAGCGGGTGCAGCCGGTGTATGAGGCCGTGCCGGGCTGGTCGGGTGACACGCGCGGGATCACGAGCGCGGACAAGCTGCCCGGCGCCGCGCGCGAGTACCTGGAACGATTGGAAGCACTGGTGGGGGCGCCTGTTCACATGTTGTCTACCGGTCCCGAGCGTGAAGCCAATATCATCTTCCGTCATCCGTACGCCGAGCACTGATTCGTTCCCGCAACGCGGGACTGGTCCGCCGTGCGGCTACACTAGCGATTAGATTCAGGCCAAATTCAGGACACGCAATGCTCGATCCGCAACTGCTGCGTCACGATCTCGAACAGGTGGCAACCGCTCTGGCGCGCCGTGGCTACCACCTCGACATGGAACAGTTCGCGTCGCTGGAAACCAGCCGAAAGCAGCTGCAGACCCAGGTGGAGGAACTGCAGAGCCGGCGTAACAAGAGATCGAAGGAAATCGGCAAGGTCAAAGCCGCCGGTGAGGATATAGAACCGCTGAAGCAGGAGGTTGCCGATCTCGCCGGCGAGCTTGATTTGAGCAAGCGGAAGCTTGACGAAGTACGTGCCGCCCTGGACCACCTGCTGCTCGACATGCCGAACCTTCCGGCAGACGATGTGCCGGAAGGCTGCGAAGAGGCCGACAACGTAGAAATCTCGCGCAGTTCAGAACCGCCGCAACTCGATTTCCAGCCACGCGATCATGTCGAACTTGGGGAAACGCTGGGCGGAATCGATTTCGAGCGCGCCGCGCGCCTGTCCGGCGCAAGGTTTGCCGTTCTCGGCGGCCAGATTGCACGATTGCATCGCGCACTGGCGCAGTTCATGCTCGATCTTCACACGGGCCAGCACGGCTACCGGGAAGTCGCGGTGCCTTACCTGGTCGGCGCGGCCGCGATGCAGGGGACCGGCCAACTGCCCAAATTCGAGGAAGATGCTTTCAGGGTCGATGACGATCCGCCGCGCTACCTCATTCCCACCGCTGAAGTGCCGGTCACCAACCTGGTCGCTGGCGAGATTATTGCCGCCGCGGATCTGCCGCTGAAGTTCGTGGCGCACACCCCCTGCTTCCGACGCGAGGCCGGTTCGCACGGCAAGGATACGCGCGGGATGATTCGACAGCACCAGTTCGACAAGGTCGAGTTGGTGCAGATCAGTCTGCCGGACGAGGCCGAAGCCTGTCTGGAATCGTTGACCGCGCATGCCGAGACGGTGCTCGAAAAGCTGGGGCTGCCGTTCCGGCGCATGCTTCTGTGCAGTGGTGACATGGGCTTCTCGGCCCGCAAGACATACGATCTCGAAGTGTGGCTGCCGGGGCAGCAGGCCTGGCGCGAGATTTCGTCGTGCAGCCACTTCGGCGATTTTCAGGCCCGTCGCATGAAGGCCAGGTGGCGCAACCCGGAAACCGGAAAGCCGGAACTGGTCCACACGCTCAACGGGTCCGGGCTGGCCGTGGGCCGTACTCTGGTCGCGCTGATGGAAAACTACCAGAACCGAGATGGTTCGGTGACGATTCCAGAAGCGCTTCGGCCCTGGATGGGCGGCGAGCAAATCCTCAACCCGCCTTCTTGACCATGGCGCCCCGAATTGCCAACGCCGTTCAGGTCACGAATTCGCCGCCGGCGAGGTTGATTCTTGCAACCGTGATCACGCGGTTGCGACCGGCATCCTTGGCGTCGTAAAGCGCCTGGTCGGCATGCGCGTACAGCACGTCCAGGCTGCGTTCCCTGGATAGTTCAGCAACGCCGAAGCTCATGGTGATCGCCGGCTCATCCTCTTCGGAGCGACGCCGATTCAGTGTCGCGCGGAAGTGCTCGATGCGCGCCACGGCGGTATCGATATCGCAATCAATCAGTGCAATGCCGAACTCCTCGCCGCCGAGGCGCCCGATGATTGCATTCGGTTCGAAAGCTCCCCGAAGACGTGAACCTATTCGCTCGAGCACGCTGTCGCCGACCAGGTGACCGTACTCATCATTGACCTGCTTGAACAGATCAATGTCGGCCACAATAAGCGAAAAAGGCATTGCATTCTGGCGCGAGCGCTGAAAGGCCTGCTGCGCAAGCTCGAAGAATCGCGTGTGGTTGCAGAGGCCAGTGAGTCCGTCGTGCTGAGAAAGACGCTGAAACTGCTGGCGATCGCGCGCCGCCTTGATCAGCAGAGCCAGCAGGAGAATTCCGGCCATAACCGCCCCGAATCCGCCTATCGTCAGCGCAAGTTCGTTCTGGCGCCGGCTTTCCCGGTCAAGTTCGGCGAGGCTGTTTTGCGACCGAAGCAACTCCAGCTCGCGTTCGCGGGCGCGATCATCCTGAGCGCTCATCAGCAGCGTGAAGCGCATATGGCGAACCCGGGCGGCCTGTTGCTGGCGGAATTCAATCGCCCGACGGCTGTACTCGTAGACAAGACGCTCATTCTGTTCGGTGGACGCGATTCGAGCCTTCACGCGCATGGCGGCCGCACGAATGGCGTGATCTCCCGGAATTTCGATCCACTGCATGGTCGGCGCCATCACTTGTTTCGCCTCGCCGACCCGATTCTGGTCAAGCATCAGATCCGCCAGGCGATGTCGGCCTTCAAGTTCGCCTTCTGAGAATCCCCTTCGCGACAGCATGTCGATGGCACGCTTCAGGTTCATTTCCGCCGACGCGGCGTCATTCTGTCTGAGAAGGGCTCTCGCAAGTCCAATTCTTGAAATTCCCGCGAAGACCAGATCAGGAATGGACTCGCAGAGCGCCACCGCAGCTCGGTAATCGGCCAGGGCCTGTTCCACTTCGTCCAGTCCGAGTCCGGCACGAGCGCGTCGTTCAAGAGCGACGCAATGTGCGCGCGGCGCTTTCTCGCGGGTGATCTGCCTCAGCGCCTGGTTCGCATATTCGATCGCTGTGGAATATTCGCCGATTCTGGTATGAAATTCTGCAGCGACGCTGTAGGTGTCGGCACGCATGGCGGGCACGCGCACACCGGGTGCGAGTTCGAGGGCTTCGCGATAATAATTGAAACCGGCTTCGAAGCGGTTGTCGACGATAAGCAGGTTGGTTGCCAGGTTCAACGCGCGTAGCTCCAGGTCAGGATCCAGGGTACTGCGCTGTTTCAGAAGACCATCGAGCAGTTCGATTGCCCGAGCGCTTCGCTTTTCCAGGGCAGCAGCGCGCGCTTTTAGCAGAACAAAACGGGTCTTCTGTCGGATACTGCCTTGAGCGAGATCCGCTTCAAGCTCGTCGAGGCCATCCCGGATGTCCTGCCGGGAGCCGGAGAAAGTCAGTTGCTCGAGTTGGTCGAGACGGTCCGACAGGCTCTGCGAGCGAGCCTCTGGCATCCAGGCCAGACACAGCGCACTCGCGAAAAGCAGAATTTGAAAGCGTTCAACTGTGATGGGCACGGCAATCCCGCGCGAGGAATAGGACAAGAATAACCTTCAATATCGGCGGATGCACGCCGATGGCGGGGAAAAAATAAAATGCGTGTTCGATGAAAGACGATTTCGGATGCATCGGTCTAATACCGCGAGTCCATTGATCGCTCCCCAATGGCACTCGCCAGGCCCGATCCGGGGCGCCCGCCCCGGATCGGGTCATTTTTTTTACCATTTCGATTATCCGACATCTGGAGGCAAGTCCATGTTTCGGTTCGAATTTTCACGACTGGCGCGGCGCCTGGTTCGGATATCCGCGTTTACTGTCCTGGGCTGGCTGGCGATTCAGGCCGCGATAAGCCAGCCTGAGACGCTTGAAGCGGAGTTCCCCAAGACCGATTTTTCCAAAGCCATCGTCGATTTTGACGAGATACAGTCCGGAGGGCCGCCCCGCGACGGAATTCCGGCGCTGGATGATCCCGACTTCATTGCGGCGTCCACGGCAGGCTGGCTGCATCCCGACGAACCCGTCATTGTGGTCACGGTTGGCGATAACGCTCGCGCCTACCCGTTGCAGATCATGATCTGGCATGAAATCGTCAACGACACCATAAATGGCCTGCCGCTGGCAATCACATTCTGCCCGTTGTGCAATGCCACACTGGTCTTTGAACGGGAGTTCGACGGCGAGACGCTGGATTTCGGCACAACTGGTCGCTTGCGCAAGAGCGATCTGCTGATGTACGACAGGCAAACCGAATCCTGGTGGCAGCAGTTTACCGGCAAAGCGTTGATCGGAGAGTATGCCGGGCGGGAATTGGCCGAGTATCCGGCGAACATCGTGCGTTTCGCGGATTTTCGGGAGAAATATCCCGAAGGGCCGGTGTTGTCGCGTCGAACCGGTCATAACCGGCCGTACGGAGAGAATCCATATCGCGGTTACGACCGGATCGATCAAAGCCCATTCATGTTCGAGGGCGAGACCGATCCCCGCTTGCCGCCGATGGAGCGAATAGTTGCAGTGCGCGTGGGAGATCGCTTCCGGGCATATCCGTTCGGGGCGTTCGAGGCACCCCAGGTGCTCAACGACGATTTCGCCGGTCAACCTATCGCGGTCTTTGCAACGGAAAGTGCGTTATCGGCGCTGGATCAGCGAACTATCAAGGGCTCGAGACGAGTGCCATCGCTCAACGCATTCGACCGTCGCCTCGAGGGAAAACTTCTGGAGTTCGAATTGCGCCAGGCGGAAATTATGGATACGGAGACCGGCTCGCGCTGGAATGCACTCGGCCACGCGGTGTCGGGCCCGCTTGAAGGGGCGCGACTGCAACCACTGGCCGGCGGGGTCCATTTCGCGTTCGCCTGGCTCGCATTCCGCCCGGAAACAAGCATTTTCGAGCCTCGCTAGTGCAATACTTCTGATTGCATTAGGAATCCCGGTATGCCATCCGGTCTTCTGTGCTCACAAGAGTTGGGCTATTATTGAATGTCTATCCATTCGCATGGAAAATTGAGCAATGCGACCAAAGACTTTTGATCAGACCCGGGCGCTCGAGGCGGCGATGCTTCAGTTCTGGGAATCCGGTTTCGAGGGCTCGTCGATGCAGAACCTGGTTGACCGGATGGGCATAAGCCGCCAGAGTCTCTATGATACTTACGGCAACAAGCGCGATCTTTTCGAGTCGGCGCTCAAGAGGTACGTCGAGGAAATTATCGAACCGAAACTCGCAGGGCTTTTTGACGCCTCGCGGTCACCGACGGACCTGATTCGCAACCACCTGGAATCCATCGCTACCGGGCACGCACAGATGCCTATCGGTTGCCTCGTGGTGCGTACCGCCACCGAGACCTCAGTCGAAGATGCGGAAATCGGGAAAATTCTCGACGACTGTGTGAAAAAAGCCAGGAGTGCGATCCGGCAGGTTATCGAACGCGGCCAGCAAACCGGAGAATTCGATAGTGGTCGATCCGCCGGCGATCTGGCGTCCATTGTCATCACATCCGGCATCGGCTTTCATGTGATGCGGAGATTGCCTGACGAGGGGCGCAGCATTCGGCCATCCGTCGATTCGATTATTGCAGGCCTCAAGGCCTCTACAACCGAGCACTGAAGATCGGTCGTGGATCCCGATGCCAAGCCACTGGTGGTGGCGATTTCCTCGCGAGCGCTGTTCGATCTGGATTCTACCCATCAGATCTATCTCGACGAGGGTCTGCAGGCCTACATCGACTACCAGCGCGCGCGCGAGAACGAGTTCCTGCAACCCGGGGTGGCGTTTCCGCTCGCCGAGAAGCTTCTTGCGCTAAATAATGAAGACCACGACCACCCCGGCGTCGAAATTGTGCTGCTTTCGCGTAACAGCGCCGATACCGGGCTGCGGATATTCAATTCGATCGAGCATCACGATCTGCACATCGAGCGCGCTGTGTTCACAAATGGCGCCAGTCCCGGGAATTACATCGAACCATGCGGTGCGGATGTGTTTCTTTCGGCCAACGCCGCGGATGTCCGCAAGGTGCTCACGGCCGGGTATGCTGCCGCTACCATCCTGCCTCAGGCCACGCGGGAGAATCGCTCCGGCCAGCTTCGAATCGCGTTCGATGGGGATGCGGTGATTTTCAGCGATGAGGCCGAGCGCATCTACAAGACCCAGGGCCTGGACGCCTTCAGTTCGAGCGAACGCGAGGCCGCGGAAAGGCCGTTGCGCGCCGGGCCGTTCAAGGCGGTACTGGAAGCTATCCACAAGATCCAGTCGTCTTATCCGGTCGACGAGAATCCGATTCGAACCGCGCTGGTCACCGCCCGCTCGGCGCCGGCGCACAAGCGCGTCATACTGACCCTGCGCGCCTGGGGTATTCGCATCGACGAGTCGATGTTCCTCGGCGGCCGCGACAAGGCAGCCTTCCTGCGCGCTTTCGGCGCCGACATCTTCTTCGACGACCAGCAATTGCATTGCGACAGCGCAAGCCAGCTTATCGCCACTGGACACGTGCCTCACGGCGTGGCCAACGAAGATGCGGAAAGCGGGCTCGGAGACGACTGACCCTGTCGGTCGTCCGGGTTCGAATTAATCCGGATCATCACCTGAAAACGAATCTTCCGATATAAACCTACGGGGTAGTGAATGTTTAAGTCCTTACCGATGTTTTCGACTGCTGTCGTGACCAGTGTTCTCGCAGCGTGGCTGGCGTTGCCGGCATGCGCACAGGAAACCGACGACGCTGGCACCAGCGAAAAGGAACAGGAATCCTGGTCGGTTCAGCAGCCGCCCGGCGAGTGGCAGCCAATAAATATTGATGCCGACGAAGTCAGCTGGTCGACCGTCGATGTCAGTCCCGACGGAAAATTCCTGATATTCGATTTCCTCGGCGATCTCTATCGAGTCCCGGTCGACGGTGGCGACGCGGTCTCGCTGACCAGCGGAATTGCCTGGGATTTCCAGCCCGTGTTCAGTCCGGACGGCAAGCGGATCGCGTTCATCAGCGATCGCTCGGGAGCCGAAAACGTATGGACCATGCGCGTCGACGGTGAGGATCTCCAGCAGGTCACCGATGAACGTGCTCAATTACTGCACAATCCGGCCTGGACGCCCGACGGCGACTTCATCGCCGCGCGCAAGGCCTACGTCTCCACCCGATCGATTCCGGCCGGCTCGATCTGGCTGTATCACCGCAGCGGCGGCGGCGGCGTCGAACTCGTCGAACGGC
>DATGCS010000293.1:0-12688 GCA_035311685.1 Wenzhouxiangellaceae bacterium | reverse complement strand
GGCCATCGCGAGCCGTCGCACCGACCTGCGCGGCATGAAGCTGATCACCATCGACGGCGCGGACGCGCGCGATTTCGACGATGCCGTGCACGCCGAGAAAGCGGGCGACGGCTACAAACTCACCGTTGCGATCGCCGACGTCAGCGAATACGTCAAGCCCGGTTCGCCACTGGACGACGAGGCCATCAAGCGGGGCACCTCGACTTATTTCCCCGACCAGGTCGTGCCGATGCTGCCCGAGGCGCTTTCGAATGGTCTCTGCTCGCTCAACCCGAAGGTCGATCGCCTGGTGCTGGCGTGCGAAATGAAGATCGACGACGCGGGTCGGGTCACCGACAGCCGGTTCTTCGAAGCGGTAATGAATTCGGCCGCACGCATGACCTACGACCAGGTCCGGCAGATGGTGGAACGCGGCGATGAGCAGCTCAACGACCGCTTCGGCCACGTCCGGGACAACCTGGACAACCTGTTCGAGGTCTATCGCCTGCTGGCCAGGCGCAGGTCCAGACGCGGCGCTATCGATTTCGACTCCAATGAAGTCAATTTCGTGTTCGACTCGGACGGCCGGGTCGAGCAGCTGCAGCGTCGGACGCGGCACGACGCGCACAGGCTGATCGAGGAGTGCATGATCGCAGCCAACGTCCAGGCGGCCAGAACGGCCGAGCAGAACGGACTGCCGACGCTGTTCCGGGTCCACGACGTACCCCCGCCGGACAAGCTGGCCGACCTCGAGGCGTTTCTCTCGGCGCACGGCCTGAAGATCGACTGGAAGGATGATCCCGAGCCGGCCGACCTGACCCGGATTCAGAAGAAGGCGCGCGGCACGCCGATCGCCCCGCTTGTGGATGCGGTGCTGCTGCGAAGCCTTGCATTGGCCGTCTACCAGCCCGAGAACAAGGGTCACTTCGGTCTCGCGCTGGATGCCTACGCGCACTTCACCTCGCCCATCCGGCGCTATCCCGATCTGCTGCTGCACCGTGCGCTCAAGCATCATTTGCGAAAAAAGCCGAAGAACGAATACCCGTATTCGGCCAAGCGCATGACCGAGTTCGGCCGCGAATGTTCGTGGCTGGAGCGGCGGGCCGAAGACGCCAGCCGCGACGTGGACGAACGGCTCAAGTGCCAGTACATGCAGCGCCATATCGGCGATCAGCTCGAAGGCGTGATCACCGGGGTGACCGGATTCGGCGCATTCGTCGAGATCATCGAGATGGGTGTAAGCGGGCTGGTGCACGTGACCTCGCTGCCCAACGACTATTACCACTTCGACCCGGTCCGGCGGGTGCTGACCGGGGAACGCCGCGGCCTGCGCTACCGGCTGGCCGACCCGGTGACCGTCGAAGTCATGTCGGTCAGCGTCGACGAGCGCAAGATCGATTTCCGAATCGCCGGCGATGCCGACGGCAACGGCGCCGATGATCGGGCCGGCGGCCGACGCCGGCCTTCGAAGAAATCCGGACGCGGCAAGCGGCGCAACAAGGGCGGCAAGAAAGGAAGCAAATCTTGAAGCGCGAACGCGCCTGCGGCATCAATGCCATCGACGCCCTGCTCGGCCACCAGCCCGAACGCGTCATCCAGATCTGGGCTGCCGGCAGCGGGCCGCGTATCCAGGCGCTGCTGGAACGCGCCGCCAGGCACGGTATTCCCGTCCAGCAGGCCCAGCCGGCGGCGCTCGACAAGCTTGCCGAAGGCGAGACGCATCAAGGCATCGTGGCGGAATTCAAGCCTGTAGAACCGCTGCAGGAAGCCGACCTCGTCGATATTGCAGACAAAGCCGGATCCGACGCCCTGCTCCTGTTGCTCGACCAGGTCCAGGACCCGCACAACCTGGGTGCCTGCCTGCGCTCGGCGGCGGCCGCCGGTGCCGATGCGGTGGTCATCCCGCGCGATCGGGCGGCCGGCATGACACCGGCTGTGCGCCGTGCCGCGTCCGGCGCCGCCGACATCGTGCCGCTGATCGAAGTGCCGAACCTTGCACGCGCCATGGAGCGCCTGCAGAAATCGGGCGTGTGGTGCGTCGGGCTGGCCGGGGAGGCCGAAAATAGCCTTTACTCGACCGACCTCAATGGCCCGCTGGCACTGATCATGGGTGGTGAGGAACAGGGACTGCGCCAGCTCACGCGCAAGCGCTGCGACGCACTTGCGCGAATTCCAATGCGCGGCGGCACCGAGAGCCTCAACGTATCGGTCGCCACCGGCGTGGCGTTGTTCGAGGCCATCCGGCAGCGCGAAAAAGCATGAAGCTGTCGGCATGAAAGCCTCGCACGCATTCACCATAGAACTGCCGGACTGGTGTCGCACACTGGCCGATGATTTGCCCGACCGGCTGCCGGAATCGACCGACCGAATGCGACTGGCCATCGATCTTTCGCGTCGCAACGTACAGGCCGGCACCGGCGGCCCGTTCGGCGCCGTGATCAGTTCAATCGCCGACGGCCGTCTGATCGCCATCGGCGTCAATCGGGTGGAACCGGCGACCTGTTCCAGCGCGCACGCCGAAATCGTGGCGCTGAGCCTGGCACAGGCGACGGCAAACAACTGGAACCTTGCCGACATGGAGGCCGCACCCGTGGAACTGGCCACCTCATGCGAGCCGTGCGCCATGTGCCTGGGTGCGATTCCGTGGTCGGGCGTTCAGCGCGTCATTTGCGGCGCGACGAAACACGATGCCGAAATCACGGGCTTCGACGAGGGCGAGCGCACCAGCGACTGGATCGGCGTGCTGAACCGTCGCAGTATCGACGTGCAAACCGAAATCCTCCGGCGTGAAGCCGCAGAGGTGCTTTTCGAATACCGGCGCAAGGGCGCGCGCATCTACAACCCTTGACCTCGCCAGCATGTCTTTTCCCTATCGGGAGCAGCTACGCCGCAGCCCAACCCGGCGGCGCTTGCGAAACATTCACTTGCAATCTGTCATCGTCGAAGGCGGTCTCCGGTTCAAGCCATGGCTGAAATTTTTGTGGACACCAGACCTTGATGAAATCGATTCGCGCCGGATTGCCATGGGCGCTGTTGCTGGCCTGCATGGGCGGCGCGGGCGCCGCCGATACCCATGAATTGAAGGTGGGGGGCGTCGATCTGGTGGTCGAAATGGACAGTGAAATCCAGACCGCCGATAACGGCCGGCCCTGGACCGACTGGCTGATCAATACGCTCCAGGCAACCAGCACCGTCACCGGGTCATTCCCGCGCGGGGACGTCCGAATCAAGCTACGCGCCACGTCGCGCTCTTCGAACCCGATCGCGTTCGGCCAGGTGCATCGCAGCCAGCCGCCGCAGCTGCGCTTCTACGTATCGCCCGACGCCAACCTCGACGAACTGAACGGCGACTGGCGCGGATACCACGAATTTGCGCACCTGCTCATCCCCTTCCCGGGCAACGACGATATCTGGTTCACCGAAGGCTTTGCTTCCTATTACCAGTATCTGCTTCAATCCCGCGCCGGCGTCATTCCCGAGCGACAGGCGTGGCAGGCACTGCTCGACGGATTCAGACGGGGAGAAACCGATCGCAGCGGGCGGGGGCGGACATTGCGCAGCCTCAGCCCGAAAATGTGGCACGAGCGAGCACAAAAGCGCGTCTACTGGACCGGCGCGGCATTCTTTCTGCGCGTCGACATCCGTCTTCGATCAGAATCAGGCGGCAGGCACTCGCTGGACAGTGCACTAGCGGCTTTCCATGACTGCTGCATGGAAAGCCGGCAACGCTGGAATGCGCGCCAACTGGTCGACGCGCTGGGTCAGGTCAGCATTGCCGAAATCTGGCGGCAGGAATACCTGCGAACCATCAACGCTACAGCCGAGCCCCGCTACAACCAGGCCTTGCAAAGGTTGGGAATCCAGCGGCACCGTTCGAGCCTGCTGTTCGACGATAGCGAATCCACGAAAGCCTTGCGCCTGGCGATCGCTGGCGAACGAGACTATCCAATCGAATTCGAGCGAATCGTCCGCGGCGGCGGGTCGAATCAGGAATCAGACTCGACCGCGCCGTAGTCAATATCGACCACCACCAACTGCCTGGTGCCGCCCGGCGTCTCTATTTCGACGTCCTCGTCCAGGGTTTTTCCCAGCAGCCCCCGCGCCAGCGGTGAATCCACCGATATCCAGTTTTGCTCGGGGTCGATCTCATCGGCGCCGACGATCCGGTAGCGGCTTTCGCTGCCATCGGCGTCTTCAACCGTCACATGCGCGCCGAAAAACACTTTGTCGGGGTCCGACGGCTGACCATCCACCGCCTTGACCTCGTCGACACGCTTGCCGAGATACCGGATTCGCCGGTCCATTTCGCGCAGCTGCTTCTTGCGGTAAATGTACTCGGCGTTTTCCGAGCGATCACCCTCAGCCGCGGCTGCGGTTAACGCCGAAACCACCTCGCGCCGGTCGACCCATAGCTGCTTGAGCTCGGCCTTGAGCCGTTCCAGTCCCCGAGCGGTGATGTACGGGCTGGATCTTGGCTGCGGGGGGCGCCATCGGCTCATGGGCGGATTCCCTCAATCGCGACAAGAACGCGTAATAATATCCGTTGCGCGGCTCCGGAGGTACGGGCCCGCAAAAGGCCTTGCCATGCCGGGGAGCCGGGTTGCTGGCGCGCCGACGCGCACTCGACCTGTCGACGCACTCCGATCGATGCAGGAAAGATTTTCGCCGACGTGGCGATTTGCGACCCTCAAGAAGACTTCAACCGGCTCACCAGCTGAGTCGCCAGTCGGCCCTTCATCCACTGGACGAAGGCCTTGGTGTCGGCGCTTTTTTCAGGATCGAACCGTGCGGCCGTGCCGATCACGTTGACCTTGACCGTGTTGCCGGCGAGCTCGAGGTGCGCTTGTTCAAGCGCCTCCAGCATTCGCCCCATTACCGCTTCGGCGCCCGCCTGGTCGGTCATCGGCAGGATGGCGAGCGGAATGTTGCGATCATTGGAACCCAGCGTGCCGAGCAGATCCAGATCGCGCAGGTGGGGCGGAAGAATATCGAAGACTTCGGGCATCAGAGAGCCGATTTCCTCGGTCGAGATGGTTCGCCAGTCGGTTTCGTTTTCGTGCACCTGCGCGATCATCAGCATGATGCAGGAAAAGATCGTCTCGTACCTGATGCAGGTCGCGATTTCACGCTTCAGAAAATAAGTTGTCGCGACCGGATTCATGACCGCCCCGGGGATGAACTCGACCCGACTCTTGCGCTTGAGCCGGGCCAGCGTTTCGCTGTAGATCGAATCGATTCGATCGGCCGAAAAACCGTGCGACTTGAGTTCGCGCTGAAGCGTATCGCCCAGCGTGCTCAGATTCGGCTGACGTTCCACGATCTGCACGAGGCGATCGGTCAATTCCGAATCGTCGGTGGCCTGGCTTTTGCTGAGCAGGTCCATGATCCGGCTGCTGCGGAAAGCGTTTGTCGAATGGTCCACGTGCGCATCCAGGCCAGCCTCGATCCGTTCGGCGACAGCGGGCGGAACACCCTGCTCGGCGAGCTTCCCGACAAGCGCCTTCTGGGTTTTCTTGATTTCTTCGCGCAGGCTGCCCTGGTCCATATCCGCATTGGCGCCCACGAGTTCACCGCTGACGCGGTCGATATACTCGCTGAGCGCATTGGAAAGGATGTTTTCATCCTGCCTGCCGCCCTGGCGCAGTTCGGACGCGAGCACGATCAGGCGGGCCGCCTCTTCCGGTTGACGCCGAATCTCGCGTAGCAGTTCGTCGACGGAAAAGCCGATGCTGTCGGCGCCCTGCTCCAGCATCTGGACAAGATCGTCGCTTTGCAGCTCGGCGGTCAGCTGGTTGACGAATTCGATGTAGTCGCCCAGCTGCATGCCGTCTTCCAGCAGGGCCTGCTTGAGCATGGGCAAAAGGCGTTTGAGATCGCGCGATTCGGGAAGCACACGCCGAATGATCTGCGCCAGCCGCTTGGCCGACACGTCGCCCGAGCGATACTCTTCGCGAACGATCGAGACCACGGTCTGGCAAGTCAGCTGGTCGAGTTCGCTCAACACGCCGCCGCTTTCGGACATCAATCGGGCGGTTTCCTCCTGCCCGGCAAGACCGCGGGAAATGTCTTCCCGCACCTTCGACACGGCCGCCATGACGTTATCCAGGGAGAGGGCCGCGCCGTCCTCGCCAGTACCCTTGTCGACCTGCATGCCCAGCTGCCGGATCTGCGCGACCACGCTGGCCTGGCGCTCCGTGTCACTGATCGAGGCATCGAGCAGGTGTTCGGCAACCTGGCCCGGCTGCTGCATCAGCGCGCGCATCGAGAACACGTTTTCGACCCGTGACATCAGATCGTCCGACGAACCGTCGGAGTCGCTCGTCTTGTCCGCCTTGCCGCCGCTCGAGACCGCCTGTTCGGCAAGGTCGGTGAGCTCCTCGAGCCCACCTCGGCTGATCACTTCATCGTCGCTGGTGAACTTTCTGAGGACGACGTGGTTGACCTTGACCGAATCGACGCCGTGTGTCGTCAACGTCTCGCGCACGGCTTCAATATCCTCGAAATCATCCGGACTGGTAAGCACCTTCATCAGATGCTTCAGCGCTCCGGCATCCACACCATTCCGGAACGTGATCGACTCCAGATTCAGCTTGCGAAAGACAATCGCCAGCCGGCCCGAGTTGAACTTGGCATCGACCGGATGATCCTCGACGTAGAAGGAACCGCGGTCGAGCATCAGCGTAATCGGTTCGACCGTGTCGAGACAATCGTCCAGCCCGGCCAGGAACGTGTCGTAGGCGCGTTCGCTGACCGGATGGTCGTTACCGTAGGCACTGGTGTTCGTGACCGCTGAGTTGAACTGGCGCCCGACGATTTCGGCCTGCCGCTGCGTCAATCCGGTGTTTTTCTCGGCAGCCTGGCTCATTGCGTCACCGGCGGCTTCCAGTGCATAAGCGCTGATCGAAACGCCTCGCAACTCGTGAAGCGCTCCTCGCGTCGGGGCGACAAGGCCTTGAGGATGATCTTTTCCATCGCCTCGTCGATATTCGGTGAACATTCGCCGGGCGCAAGCGTGAACAGGGTCTCGGGGCGCTTGATCTTGCGCAGCAGGATGCGCTTTTCATCTTCGTCCTGGCGCAACGGAAGGTTGCCTGCCAGGGCCTCGAACAGCACCATCCCCATGGCGTAGATATCGCTTCTGCGATCGGTTTCCTGCGCCGCGGCCTGCTCCGGCGACAGGTACAGCACGCTTCCGACCACCAGACCTTGTCCCCAGAATTCCATTCGCGCCGTCTTTGCGATGCCGAAATCGACGATCAATGGTCGGTGCGCGCTTTCGTCGATCATGATATTCGCCGGCTTGATGTCCTGGTGGACCACGCCTTCTCGATGCGCGTAACCCAGACCTTCGAGTACCTTGACCAGGATATCGATGATGCGCGCCGGCGGAAGAAGACGGCGCGACGCTACCGGATGCTTGAGTCGATTGCGGATCATGCAGCCCAGATCCGCGCCGGAAATCAGCTGCATGACCTGGAAGAAATAATCGTGGTCCTCGCCCATCTCGAAAATGGGCACGATATACGGATGACTGAGGACCGCGACCGTCTCGGCTTCGTCGCGAAACTGGCGCTGCGAACGGCCCGAATCCCCGGAATGTCTCGGCAAAAGCTTGACCGCAACCTGCCGTTTCAGCGATTTCTGATAACCGATGTAGACCCCGCCCATGGAGCCGCGCCCAAGCTCCTTGACGATGACCACATTACCGAATTCACGGCCGATCACCGAATGTTGGTCCAAATCCGCCGCCTGTGCCACCGCTCTCATACCCGCAACCGAATCGTGATGAATATAGATTATACGGGTTCGGCCCGCAAGATCGATATATACCCGTTTCCCGTCCTGCCACGGCGTCGCATTACACTGTGGCCATGCGAGTCGTTGCACACACCTGCTCGAATACCGAGATCGTCTGTGCGCTTGGACGTTCGGAGTGGCTTGTGGGCGTCGACGACCATTCCGACCACCCCGCCGACGTCGTCGGGCATCTGCCGAAAATAGGCGCCGATCTCGATATCGACGTCGGCAAGATCAGGCAGCTGGCACCCGATCTGGTGATCACCTCGCTGACGGTGCCCGGGCATGAACGCTGTCTGGAACGCATTCACGAGGCGGGCCTGCCGTATCTGGTCACCCGGCCGCAGTCATTGGCCGATGTGGCCGGCGATATCCGGCGCATCGGGCGAGCGCTGGACGCCGAGTCCGCTGCGGAACGAATCGCCGGACGCTTCGATGCGCTGACCGGACGCCCAAGGGCGTCCGACTCGGTGCCCGTGCTCGTCGAATGGTGGCCAAAACCCGTTATTGCGCCCGCCAGGCGATCCTGGGTCAACGAGATGCTCGTTCTCGCCGGCGGCTTCAATCCATTCGCACACATCGATGCTGAAAGTACCGAAGTCTCGGTCGCGCAAGCCGTCGAGGCAATGCCGGAGGCCGTCGTGATGAGCTGGTGCGGCGTGAAGGAATCCAAGTACCGGCCGCACGTGGTGACGCGCCGGGACGGCTGGCAGAACATACCGGCCATCCGAAAAGGCAATATTCATGCCGTAAGCGAAGCCTGGCTGGGTCGCCCCGGCCCCCGCCTGCTCGACGGCATCGAGCGACTGCGTGCGGTAGTTGATAACTGTCGACGCAGCGCCTGACGCGATCGAGTCGACACGATGCGCGCCCCGGTACAATACGCGCCAATGAACACCTCACCCGATTCCAAAAGACCCGCCGTGGGCCTGGTCAGCCTGGGCTGCCCCAAGGCCCTGGTCGACTCCGAGCAGATCATTACCGGGCTGCGACAGCAGGGCTACCGGCTGGTCGATGACCACGCCCTGGCCGATCTGGTCGTGGTCAATACCTGCGGCTTCATCGATTCAGCCAAGGCCGAATCGCTGGAAGCCATCGGCGATGCCCTGGACGCCAACGGGCAGGTACTGGTCACCGGCTGCATGGGCGCGATGCCCGACGATATAAAATCCATTCACCCGCGGGTACTGGGGGTGAGCGGACCACACCAGGCCGATGCAGTGATAAGCGCGGTCAACGCGCATCTGCCGCGCCCGCACGATCCCTACGTCGACCTGGTCCCGCCCGGCGGGCTCAAGCTGACGCCCGGTCACTATGCCTACCTGAAAATCTCCGAGGGCTGCAACCATCGCTGCCGGTTCTGCATCATCCCGGCCATGCGCGGCGACCTCGTCAGCCGACCGATCGGCATGGTATTGAAAGAGGCCGAGCAACTTGTTGACCGCGGCGTACGCGAACTGCTGGTCATCAGCCAGGACACGAGCGCTTACGGCGTCGACACACGCTATCAGACCGATTACTGGAAGGGCCGGGAAATCGAGACCCGGATGTATGATCTCGCCCGTGAACTGGGCGAACTCGACGCCTGGGTGCGGCTGCACTATGTCTATCCCTATCCACACGTCGACCGGATCATTCCGCTGATGGCAGAAGGCGGAATCCTGCCCTACCTGGACATCCCGTTTCAGCACGCCAGCCCGCGCATACTGAGATCGATGCGTCGACCGGCCTCTGCCGAGAACACCCTGGAGCGGATCGGCCGCTGGCGCGAAACCTGTCCGCACCTTGTGATCCGCTCGACCTTCATCGTCGGCTACCCGGGCGAGACCGAAGATGATTTTCAGATGCTGCTCGACTGGCTGAGCGAAGCGCAGCTCGAACGGGTCGGTTGTTTCAAATACTCGCCCGTCGCCGGCGCCGCCGCCAACGAACTGCCCGACGCGGTGGCCGCGGAGATCAAGGAAGAGCGCTGGCATCGCTTCATGCAGCATCAACAAGGCATAAGCGAAGCCCGATTGAGCCGTCGCGTCGGCAACGTCGAGCCCGTCATCGTCGATGCGGTGGAGGGCGCAACCGTGATCGGCCGCAGCTACGGCGACGCACCGGAGATCGACGGCAATGTGCTGGTCCAGGGCGCAACCGGCGTCGGGCCCGGCGATTTCATCGACGTCCGGATCACCGGCTGCGACAGCTATGATCTATACGCCGAGTTCGAGAACCTATGAACTAATCGGCGTGACCGCAATCTCATTGCCACGAGCGATCATTCCGAATTCAGATCAACATTTAACAACAACTGATTTAATCCAGATTCAACGGGAGTTTCAAGATGACCTGCACTACACGTACAAACCTCTTTTCAGGCGCGCTCGCGCTTGCAGTTTCCGTCACGCTCATGACCGGATGCGGCGGCGATGAATCGGCCGAACAGGAAACTGCAGTCAGCGATTCGCCCCAGATGATCCAGCGCGAAGCGCCGCGCAGGAAGGCTGCGGTCGAAGAGCAACCCGCCGCATCGAATGATTTCCTGGTCGTTCCCGACCTCGAAGGCCAGCTGACAGAGGATGGACTCGGCCTCCAAACCATCATAGACGCCAGCAGCAAGGACGCCTACGCTGAAAGTCTGCGCTGGATTTCCCAGGATGTCTCGCCGGAACAGTACCAGGCTCTGGAGCGGTCGCTTCGCTACATCAAGGCATTCGACTCGAGTGTAATGGGCAGCGAAAAGCGTTTTCTGGAAGCCGTAGACGGCAAGACCGGCCAGGAAATAATCGATCGGGCTGCCGAGCTGGTCAGCCGACGCAACTAGCCCATATCCGCTACTCCGGTGCCATTCGGCGTGCTCTCGCACATAAACGGCGCGCAGAAACGATTTGTAAAAGGCCGTGCATCGAAAACATGTGCGCCCGCGTCAGGCCGGACTGGCCGTGAATAACGCGATCAGGTAGAAAAACACGCCCAGCCAACCGAGCAGGCCGGCCAGACCGGCCAGCTCGCGCACAAGCTCTGAAATTTCCCGGCGGTATCCCGGCTGACCTCGAAATCGCGCCTGAACGTGGGGCGGACCGAATAGATTGCTGAAAGGCGGCATCTGCATATTTAAAGCTCCATCGAAAGACCATGGAGCCATTCGAACAGGCGCGTTTCTCAGAACCTGAGAACGCCTTGGCTCGAACCGACCAGGTGGCCTGAATATGCGCCGCCGCTATTCCTGCTGACCGGCGACGGTCATCCCGTCGAGCAGCAGCGAAGGCACCTGGGTGTTTCGACGGGTCTCGAGATCACTGCCGGCGGCGACCAGGCCGGCAAACATATCGCCCAGGTTGCCGGCGATCGTGATTTCCTCCACCGGATAGGCGATTCGACCTTTTTCCACCCAGAATCCCGAAGCCCCCCTGGAATAATCGCCGGTCACCAGATTCACGCCCTGGCCCATGACCTCGGTCACAACAAGCCCGGTTCCCATTTCGGCGACCAGTTCATGGAAGCTCTTTGCACCTGGTGAAAAAATCAGGTTACGCACCCCGCCGGCATTGGCCGTCGTCTCCAGGCCAAGCTTCCGGGCCGAGTAACTGCCGAGCACGTAGCGCTTGAGAATGCCGTCTTCGATCAACGGCTGCTGGCGGGTGGCCACGCCTTCGCTGTCGAACGAACTCGAGCGCGCGCCGCCCGGCAGATGGGGATCCTCATCGATATTCACCCATCCCGGGAATAGTTGCTTGCCCACCGTATCAACCAGGAAGCTGGAACGCCGGTAAAGGTTGCCGCCCGACACCGCGCCGACCAGGTGGCGCACCAGCCCAAGGGCAACGTTATTGTCGAATAGCACCGCGGAACGCCCGGAAGGCGCGGACCGCGCACCAAGACGCCGGACGGCGCGTTCAGCCGCCTTGCGGCCAGTGCTCTCGGGATCCGCGAGCATCTCGAAACACCCCTTGTCGTCCCAGTCCCAGTCACGCTGCATTCCCGAGCCGTCGCGGGCCACCAGGACGCACGATTGATCGAATCGCGTGCTGCGACCGCTCCCGACGAAGCCGTGGCTGTTGGCGTAGACGCCGATGGCCGCGTCTGCGGAGACCGAAGCACCTTCGGAATTCTCGACCCGGACATCGGCTTCCATACCCGCCTGTTCGATCCGTTTGGCGCGTTCTATCAAAGCGCTCATCTCGAGCTCGCATGGATGCCATTGGTCGAAATCTTCGATTCGGGACGCCATCAGCTCGGCCGGCGCAAGCCCGCCGGCGGGATCGGGCTGGGTATGCCGGGCGATCGCCAACGCCTGGTCTACAGCGCGTTCCAGCGATTCAGCGCCAAGGTCGCCGGTGGACGCGCTGCCGCTGGCACGGTTGATGTAGACAGTGACCGAAACGCCGCGGTCACGCGCATCTTCGAGCACGTCAACTTCACCCAGCCGAACCGTAACGTTGCGCCCGTGGCTCGAGGCGATGCTAACCTCGGCCGCATCCGCGCCACCGGCACGCGCTCCTGCCAGCACTTGCGCGGCGGCATCTTCCAGCATGGCGCGCTCCCGCTCGGGGTCGTGCAGCAGCGGTGCAGCCGTCTCGTTGGCCCGACTCGTGACCTGGTTCATTGCGTGCCCCCAACGGTCAATCCGTCGATCCGAAGGGTCGGCTGGCCGACGCCCACCGGCACGCCCTGCCCTTCCTTGCCGCAGACGCCGACGCCGGAATCCAGTTTGAGGTCGTTGCCGACCATGGCCACGCGCGTCAGTACGTCCGGTCCATTGCCGATCAGCGTCGCCCCCTTCAGTGGCGCCCCCAGCTTGCCGTTCTTGATCCGGTAGGCTTCCGAGGCGACGAAGACGAACTTGCCGGACGTGATATCGACCTGGCCGCCATTGAAGTTCACCGCATAAATACCGTCGTCGACCGAGGCAATAATCTCTTCCGGC
>DATGCS010000292.1:0-8850 GCA_035311685.1 Wenzhouxiangellaceae bacterium | reverse complement strand
GCATGGGGCTGTACGAGGCCGAAACCCGCGTCGACGACAAGCGCGTCGCCAGCTGCGAAATGCTTTGCGCGGCCAGGCCCGATGCCTAGGGCGTCTCAGGGTCAATCGGCCATGATCCATCCCAGCGCGATCGTGGGTGCCGGCGCAACGATCGCCGAAGATGTCGAGATCGGCCCGTATGCGATCGTCGGCGACGATGTGGAACTGGGCAAGGGCTGCCGGGTCGGCCCGCATGCAGTCATCACCGGGCGAACACGGATAGGCGCGGGCACCCGCATCTTTCAGTTCGCGTCCATCGGCGAGGAGCCGCAGGACAAGAAATTCGCCGGCGAAGACAGCGAGCTGGAGATCGGTTGCGACAACACGATTCGCGAATTCGTCACGATCAACCGCGGCACGGCCGACGGCGGCGGCGTGACCCGGTTGGGCGACGGCAACTGGCTGATGGCCTATGTCCACATCGCGCATGATTGCCAGGTGGGCTCGCACTGCGTGTTTGCCAACGGCACCACGCTGGCCGGTCACGTGGTGGTAGGCGATCACGTCACGTTTGCCGGTTTCTCCGGTGCCCACCAGTTCTGCCGCATCGGCGATCATGCCTTTCTCGGCATGTACGGTGGAGTCGGCCAGGACGTGCCGGCCTACGTGATGATTTCCGGGCGCCCGCCGCGTCCGCGCGGCATCAACAGCGAGGGCCTCAAGCGGCGAGGTTTCGATTCGGACCAGATCCGCAACATCCGCGAGGCCTACAAGCTGGTCTATGTCCGCGGCCTGGCGCGCGAAGAGGCGCTGGCCCGGTTGCGCGAACTGATGGGCGAGCAACCGGAGCTCGAGGCATTCGTCACGAGTATCGAAGCCGGCCAGCGCGGCCTGTTGAGATGACGGCCCGGCTGGCCGTCGCGGCCGGCGAGCGCTCCGGAGACGACCTGGGCGCCGCGGTGGCGGCCGAAATCCTCCGCCTGGCGCCGGACAGCGACCTGTTCGGCATCACGGGTCCGGGGATGGATGCGGTCGGCGTCGAGCGGGTCGCGGGCATCGACGAGCTCGACGTGATGGGCCTGTTCGAGGTGCTGAAGCACGTTCCCCGGTTATATCGATTCCGGCGCGCGCTGGCGCGCTCGTTCGTCGAGCGGCGCGCAGGCGCCTTCGTCGGATTGGACGCGCCCGACTTCAATATCGGCCTGGCGCGTGCCCTGAAAAAGCGCGGCGTTCGCGCCATCCAGGTGGTTGCGCCGTCGGTCTGGGCCTGGCGAGCCTATCGCGTGGCCCGCATCGCCCGGTCGCTGGACCTGCTGCTGACGCTGTTCCCGTTCGAACCCGAGATTTTCCGCCGCGCTGGCCTGAACGCGCAGTTCATCGGACACCCGCTGGCCGACGCGCTGCCGCTGTCTCCGGATCGTGCGAAGGCCCGGCATCAACTGGGCCTGGATTCGAGCAAGCCGGTGATCGCGCTGCTGCCCGGCAGCCGCCCGGGGGAGATTCGACGCCACGCCGCCCTCGTCGCCGATACCGCAGAGCGCCTTGCCTCCGCGCAGGGCGCGGACACACTGCTGCTGCTGGCCGAGGAGGCACACAGGGCGCTTTTCGCCGAGGCTGCCGGTCGCGATCCCGCCGAATCAGGCATGCGCGTGGCCTGTGGTCAGACGCGAACAGGGCTGACCGCCTCGGACCTGGCGCTTGCTGCGTCCGGAACGGTGACACTGGAGGCCTTGTTGGCCAAGACGCCGCTGGTGGTGTTCTACCGGCTCGCCGGCTCCACCTACCAGCTCGCGCGCGCGCTGCGTCTGGTCAAGTCGAAATGGATCTCGCTGCCCAACGTGCTGGCGGGTTCGGAAATCGTGCCTGAGCGCATCCAGCACGAGGCCAGCGCCGACAATCTGGCAGCCGACGCGCTGGCCTGGCTGGGCGACCCGCGGCGCTGCGAGCGCTACGGCGAAATCGCCCGGGAGATCCATCTTCAGCTGGCCCGCGGCGCCGCGACCAACGCGGCCGAAGCCATTCTGCGCGAGCTTTCGCGCGACGCTGCTTGAAGCCGAAGGCGGTTCGGTGACTTTGCGTCGCTTGTTTGACATCCGGTTCTGTCAAGCGTAATCTGAATTTCGGCCGGGGGGCTGGTATTTTCTTTTGATAAATTTGCCGCGCCCGGTCGTATTCAGAGTACGGGGATTTGTGGGCATTTTTATTCGGAGGTGTTGGCGATGAATATCAAATATTTCTTCTCTTCTCTTCTCTTCTCTTCTCTTCTCTTCGATGGCATTGCTTGTTGCAAGTGCGCCGATGGCATATGCTGAAACTGCGAAACAGTACCAGCAGGAGACGCATTCCATAATCCAGGCTCGAGCCCGGCTTGCCAATTCTGGTCAACTGAGGCATCCGGATGACAAGCGCACCGCGACGGACTCGCTGTCGCTGGACCCGGAATCGGTGCCGGTATTCGGTGCGAGGGTGATCGATGCGACCTTCAGCGGACATTCGGCGATGCTGGGCTCGCTCGACCCGACTAAATCGCTGCGCTCGCCGCTTGGCCATCCGCTGTTTGCAATGAGCACTGGTGAGGCGTCAGGTTCGAGCCCTGCCCCCGGAACGGCGTTCGAGAGCCACGGCGACACCCCCGACACGGCAAGGCTGTTACTGACCCTGGAACCCGAACAAGGTCAATCACTATTGTTCGTCACCTGGAATCTGTTCACCACAGAAATTCCGAGTTTTTCGGCGTTTGGCTTCGACGACGTATTCAGTATCTACGTTGTGGATTTGGCAGGAAGACGGAAGCTGGTCGAAGTCGCCTCCAGCGATGACCGGATGTTTCCAGTCTCAAACAGCCGCGCGGCTGGAACCGGGTTCGATTTGTATGCGCACAATCCGGCAATACTCCCGGCCGATTATGGTTCTGGCGACCCGGCGGCCTGGATGAGCGGCTGGCGCACGACCGGATTTTCTATCGACTCAAATGGGCCGGTCGCACTGGAAATCGAAGTTCGCGACGGTCTTGACGGGTTGATGGATACGCAGCTGCTGATCGAGCAGATCACGCTCTCGGCCATGATTCCCGCACCGCTGGCCCAAGGCGGAACTTCTGGCAGGGGTGGCGAAGAGTGTGTCAGCTTCGCCAACTACTGCGAAGCGCTGTTTCCGTTGCCCGGGACGTTTACGGGAACGGGAAATCCGCAGGACCCGCCGCGGGTGTGCGAGTTTGACGTGGAGGGGCGCGAAAACATTCCGGACTTAAACCAGCCAAACGAATTCCGGGGAACGGTCTTTCAGAGCGTCGTGGCCGATGGCGTGACGCGAATGTGGCTTGCGCCGATATTCGACGCACCTCGCGACGAGGTGGAGATTACGCTGGTCGACGCCGAAGTGCCGGTTGACGGCGGATTGGGCGAGCTCGGAAGCTTTGACCGGCTCGAGAGCATTACCGTTCCCGTGGTCCAGCTCAATCAGAACCAGTGGTTCGGGCAGGCACAATTTTTCGCTCCGCAAAATTACTTCAAGGAGAGCCTGACGCTGCCCGACGACTATGGCCCCGCGCGTCGACTTCAGGTCCAGTTTTGCTTCCAGAATGCCGGCGGTGCCGATCGATTGTGTCGAAGTGCAGCTCTTCAGATCGTGCGACCGGATGTTGTTTTGATGCATGGGTTGTGGTCGGGATCGGAAGAGTGGGACCTGCCCCTGGAGGATGAGACATCAATTGATGAGGTCAAAACGGCAGATTACAGAGCAACCAACGCGAGTTCGTTCGCCGAGAATCGCTTTGAGCCGCAAAAAGCGATGTTCGACCTGTGTGTTTCGAATTTCTCCCGCAACATCGTCGGCGCGCAGGTTGATTATGCCGGTCACAGTATGGGCGGAAATCTTGCTCGGGTTTATCTGGCTCAGGCGGCGCCGTACAAGACGATTCATCGACTGTATACGCTTAATACGCCACACCTGGGCTCGCCGCTTGCCAATCTGCTGGTGGATTTTCGGGACAATCTGTCGCCTCTCAAACGGTTTTTATTGATCCTCGCAGCGGATCGGATCGGGAAATCCATTAACCGCGGGGCCATCGACGATCTCGCCGTTGGGAGCGATGCCCTTGCGGCCATTCCCGATACGGGGGTGCTCTCGCATGCACTGGTGGGAATCGGCGGCTCCCAATGGGCGGCGGAGACATTGGCTGACGCGCCGGGCCCGATCGGCGATGTATACCGGATTCTGGATTTCCTTACCGGCCCCGGCGATCTTTTTGAAGGCTTGCAGCACGATCTTGTGGTTGGTCGAGACAGTCAGATTGGCGGGTTGCCACTCGGCACATTCACGATTTTCGATGGACCGGACAGCCGGCATACAAATGTCATAAAGAGTCCTGAGCATTCCGAGCGCCTTTTTTGCCCTGTAGATAGTAACGGGAATTTCCTCTGCACGAATGGGGCGGGCAGCGATCTTATCAATGCCGAGGGAACCGGCCAGTTTGCCTTCTTCCCGTCGCCAAGCTCCGTCCGGTCTGCAGCCATCGTGCCGCCTCGGATCAGTACAGCCGATACCCGTGGCGGTGAATTGATCGAGGGCGGAATGGTGATTTCTTCGCCCGCCAATGGACAAATCGTCGCCGGCGGGAGCAGCATCACCGTCACCGTCGAGCCGGTCGCTCCATTCGAGGCCCAGCGCGTCATGCTGCTGTCCGAGTTCGATGTCAGCGTGCTGGAACAAGGCCCGTTCGAGTTCGAGTTCGCCGTCCCGGAAGACCATGTTGGCGCACTGTCGCTGTCGGCAATGGGCGAGGATGCCCTTGGGAACTTCGCTACGACCGAGTCGGTGGGCGCGATGGTCGAGACGCCGGCCAGTCTCGTCAGTATCGATCTGTCTCCGGACGAGGTGTTTCTGAACGGCTTTGACGACCGGCGCAACCTCCGGGTGACCGGCCAGTACGACGACGGAATCTCCAGACCCCTGACCGACCCTTCGACCGGGACGGTCTACACCAGTGTCGACCCGTCGATCGTGACGGTTTCCGAGGCTGGCGTTCTGCGCCCCCGCAGCGATGGTGTAACCACCGTCATCGCAGGCAACGGCGATCTGCAGGACAGCATGACTGTCGAAGTGCTCAATATTGGCGACCTCCTGTTTCGTGATGGCTTCGAGCCATGACCACGTCGGAACCCCTACGGGAACAACACCATGCGCATCCGGCCTGAAATTTTATTGCTGGTAATTGCACTGCCGCTAGCTGCATGCAAGGACTATGGCGATTTCACCGTTGCCGAGCGCGAATGGGTGGACAACGACGAGCTGCCCGCACTATCGGAGATGGACCTGACCGGGGTCAACCTCGAATTCGCAGTCGGCAGCAAGGCGCACGCCCGCGTGTTGCCGGAGGTCAAATGGCCGGACCCGATCGGCATGCTGATGGACCGCATGAAGTTCGAAAACGGCGGCGAGTTGCCACGGGATTTTGAGCTTCCACTTGAAGACGGCTGCATCTATGTCGGGTTGGAGCCGCGTTATTCAAGATTCCGGCGGGTCGAATTTCAGGGTCGAACGTTATTGTTTGCTACGTACCGGGTCGGGTCCAGGATATCAGGCCTGCGCGAGGAGGACCAACCCGAAGTCGAGCTGCGTCTGGCCATTATTGATGAATCGCGAGGTATGGCGCGCCATGATCTGAGGATCGACACCGTCAACTTTGATCTAGTCCGAAACGATGCCGCGCTTGGCATCGTTTCGAACACTGGCAAGTCGATTTACTATCGGCGACTGGATTTAAGCGGAGATGCATTGATGGCCGGAAAGCCGGTATTGCTGGTCTCGTCGGATCACGGAATCGATCGGATGGCCGTCACTACAGAGCCGGATGGGACGTTTCATTTGGCATGGTTGACCTATGATGGTACAACTACAACTGAGAATACAGTCTATTACTCGAAATATGGAATAGACGGCAATAAAGTCGCAGATCGCGAACTTTTGAGTGAAGACGCACGTTACAGATTCCTCGCTATGCATTGGTCGACGTCGGGGATAGCAATTGCCTGGGCGGATTCCCGCTTCGCAAGATACGGTTTCTCATACAGCAATATCAGCAAGATATTCGTCCACACCGAAAACCCTGAAGTTGGGCGGCCAAGAGGTCCGTATGCTTTGAACATACCGTTACAGGATTCTGATGACGCGTTCCGTCCGATTTTCGCAATTCCGCATAACGATGCCATTGCATTTCTGTGGGGAAAAAGCTCCAGTGACAGCCTGGACAAAGCCGATAAGCAGCTTGGGCTCTTTGACGTCAACAACAAATCGCTGACGCTTGCCAAAAGTCCGATTCCGCACGATGACATCATTTCGACCGCGGTGAGGCAGCAGACCGAGCACCAGCGTGGCATGCCGGTTGCTGGATTCCCGGCACTGGAAGCAACCGACTGCGATCAATGGGAGGAGCGGTTGAATCTCAAGCCCACCGGGTTTGGCGTCATCACGCCGCAAGGCTATCGACCTATCACGACGCTCGATTTGGAAAAGAATGATGACGACGGCGGTGGCGATCGTAATGACACTCGCAATGACGCGCGTAATGACGGTCTTGATAACGATCGTAACGACAATGGCGGTGCCAGTCGTCGGGACCGAGGTCGGAATTGAATCTGGCCGGTCACGGTCCGCATGCTTGCCCCGGCTACGTATACAGGCCTGAAGTTGAAGGTCAATAAAATGGAGGTACAGGTGATGAAGATCAAGAACTTCTGGTGGTTGTTATTTGGTTTCATGAGTCTTTCGATAGCGTCATCGGCGGGAGGCCAGACTCCGGATAGCGACGAATTGATCGAAGGGGGGTTGACAATTTCCTCGCCCAAGGCCGGGCAACCTGTGTCGGCGGGGGGCAGTATCCCCGTAACCGTAGAGGCGGAAGGATCATTCGACGCCAGGCGGGTGATGCTGCTTTCCAAAGTGGGTGTACACACGCTCGAACAGGGCCCTTTCGAGTTCGAACTTCAGGTGCCCGATGATCATCTCGGCCCGCTGGAGATCTCGGCAACCGGCGAGGACGTGTCCGGGAATTTCGCCACCGCCGATCCAGTCATTGTGATGGTCGAGGCCTCTTCCGATCTGGTCTCACTGGAGCTGGCGCCAAGCGAGGTCTACCTGAACGGCATCAATGATCGGCGTCAACTGCGAGTCACCGGAGAATACGGTGACGGCGTATCCAGAGACCTGACGGATCCCGCAAAAGGCACCACATTTTCCAGCACCGATCCCTCGATTGCCACGGTCTCCGACAAGGGGATTCTGCGCCCCACAGCAATGGTGTGACCACCGTTACCGCGAGAAACGGCGGCCTGCAAGCCAGCATGAGAGCTGAAGTGCTTCGTGTTGGCGAAGGCTTATAGAGAAAGAGGTAGTGTCGCTTCGGGCTGCATGAAAAGCCGGAAACTCAATTGCACAAAGCCTGCGTCAGAGTTTCAGGTGCTGCTTATCTCTCTGCAGCGTGGCGAATCCCGATATCCCGGGCGCTCAGCCGGTGCTGAAGCCGCCAGGTGGAGAAGCCACTTCTGTGTCCTTTCGCTCCACGCGGTCCACGTCGGCACTGCTGGGGCCTTCGTTCAGCCAGGTTTCGAGTTCGGCCAGCGCCTGCTCTTCGCCGCAGGCCAGTACTTCGACCCTGCCGTCGTCGAGGTTGATGGCGTGCCCGGTGATATTCAGTGCTTCGGCCTTCTGCCGGGTGGAATCGCGAAAGAATACGCCCTGAACTTTTCCGGACACGTAGAATTTTTGGCAAGTTGTCATGCTCAAGAATCTCCGTCGACGCGGGTTTGTATGGTCTCACTTGTAATCGGACCGAGCCAGGTCTCTACCAGTTCCCCGGCCGGGTTGACGAGATAGGACGTCGGCAGTGCGCGCGGCGCGCCCAGCGCTTGCGGCGGAGCGTAGACGTCGACCAGCAGGATCGGATAGCTGGCCGGATAGTCGACCAGAAACGCTTCGAACGCCTCGACATCGGTGTCCTCGAACGCCAGACCCAGCACGGTGATGTCGTCGCGCGCTTCGTGCATGGCCGAAAAGTCCGGAATTTCCTTGCGGCACGGGGCGCACCAGGTGGCCCAGTAATTGACCAGCACCCACTGCCCGCGCCAGTCGCTCAGTCGGACGGTCTCGCCGCCCAGCATCGGCAGTTCAAAATCTATGGTTTCGCTGGTCGAAGCCGATCGATCGCTGTCGGCTTCCTCGGCTTTGAGCGCGGAATGCCGGTCGCAGGCCGAGTTCAGCATCGCGAGCACGAAGGCGAATACGAAAAGTCGTTTGGATGAAGTCAACACATGGCTCCTGGGCGAGGGCTCAAGCGGCTGGGTGCCGGGTTGCGCCGGATTTCGGATTCAGAAAGGATTTTAACGGACGTTCCATCAACGGACCGGCACTGTCTTCGATTTCGTGCAGTGCGCGCATGAGGCCGGCGTCGATTTCGGACTGCTCGGGAAAATCATCCAGTTCGCCTATCGGCATGACCAGCGGCATCGAACGATAGAGGTCGGCCAGCGTGACCTCGTCCAGGTCCGCGCTGAGGTACCAGGCGCCCTGATCGTCCTGGTGCACCATATCGGCGTGGTCGAGACGGCCGAGCAGCAACTGCAGATCGCCATCAGTGGCCGCAGCCTCCTTTTCCAGCAATTGTGACGAACTCATCCCGCGTCCTTCGACCTGCGCCCGCCACAGATGGCTGATCAGACGCATCGCCAGCAGCAGGTAATGGCGGGAATTCCAGCGCCAGTCCGCGCGCCGGTAGTTGAATGTCGTCAGCGCCGCGGCAACGCTTGCGCCAAGCAGGATGACGACCCAGCTGACATAGATCCAGACCAGGAAGATGGGCACCGCGGCGAGCGCCCC